>NZ_CP015104.1:1200000-1522818 GCF_002214525.1 Thermococcus sp. P6 | reverse complement strand
CGAGCGGCTTTTCACAACTCCTTATGAATTCCCGCACAAATTCCTTAGTTTCGTCGCTCAGCCCGAGGCCCGGGCCGATGACGACCGCATCAACCCTTTGAGCGAGGTTCAGCAGGGAATCCAGGTGCTCCTTTGAGAAGTTCTCCCCCGGAAAAGCACGCAGGATCAGGTCGGGGTCACTTATTCTTCTGGCTGGATATTCGGGCATCGCCAGATAGACCAGATCCACGAGATACGAGGCTGCCTTCGCCGCCAGATAGGGTGCCCCAAAGTACTCACCGCTCCCGCCGATCACCAAAAGCTTTCCGTTCTGCCCCTTGTGCTCGCCCCCCTTCCTAAGCGCGAACTTCGCATCACCGGGACCGACGAGGTGGTAAAGTTCCTTTGGATAGCCTATCTTAACCACTACCCTTTCAAAGCCCTCAAATTCCTCCTTGTCCCACTGGAAGGTTACGGCGAAGTCGGACTTAACGCGAACCTTCGAGGGATAGCCGCTCGGCAGGTCAACGCTCACCACCTTCACCTTTCCGGAGTATTCGTTTATCTTCTCTATCGCGCTCCTTATCGGTTCCCTCGGTTCTCCTCTGGTTCCGGCACCGAGGAGGGCATCGACGATGACGTCAAAGTCCGAGAGGTCGAGGGCTTTTATGTAAGAGGAATCCCTGAGAACTTTGATTTCCACGAAATCAAGCTTTTTCAGGATCTTCCAGTTGTGTCTGGCCTCCTCGCTTTTAATTTTCAGTTCATCGCCGACGAGGAAAACCGTTACTTCGTTCTCAAAGCTCAGGTGTCTCGCGGCTACGAAACCGTCCCCGCCGTTGTTCCCCGTTCCCGAGAAAACCGCTATCCTGAGGTTCTTCCCAAAGCGTTCCTCGATGGTTCTCGCAACGCCTGCCCCGGCGTTCTCCATGAGCTGGTAGGGTGTTACGCCGAGCCACCTGGCGTTGATATCCCAGATATAGACATCCTCAATTCTCATCGATATCACCATGGAAAATTGGAGGGAAAGAATATAAGGGCATCGAGGCCTTGCCCGTCCAAATTCCCAGAGTACCCTCCGGTACTATTCGTGCTTTTCGAATTCTTTGCTGGAGAGGTACCAGAGGGCTGATATGAGGAGCACAGCCGCCAGAAAAAACACGACGAGGGTATCCAAACTGGCGATGGTGGAGGTTTCTGGCCAATGGGCTGAGGAGCACAGACTCGACGTGGCGCAGGCGAGCTTTCTGATGGCATAGTAGAGAATCAGAAAACCCAATAGAAAAATCAGCACAGGATCAATCAACTTTAATTACCTCTAGTTTATGATTTCTCGCAACGCATGCCCCCCTTAGTGAGCTGGCATCAAGACAATTATAACAATGCTTGCATCTATCCTCGTGGAGATCGATCTTCCCCTTCTCGTTAATGAACAGGGCATCAGTGGGGCACAATGCCAAACAAGCACCGCACCCAATGCAGTTTAACTCCTTCTCAATAATAATTTGAACCGTTTTCCTGAACCTTTTCGGCTTGTTGCTGGGCTCAATAATCTTCATCAGGTTAAAATCCATACCATTGAACTCACCGTTTGGTCCCACCCTACCAACAAATTTTCGCTTGATTGTAAGCCTGCCCTTGACCCCCAAATTCTCCAGTATTGTGTCAAGGATCGGCCATTCTGTCATTCCAAGAGTTACAACACCATGAATACCGTACCCTGCATCAAACTTCACGCCCAGTCTCCAACGTCCGCCCAAGCTGACCCAGCTGTCATAGTGTGCAACCATAAAGTTTCACCTTTAAGGGTTCTAAATCAAATCGGTGGGAGAACAAAATAGACCAACAGCCCAATACCACATATCTTTAAAGGACTCAGCGATATTTTCTTTCCAAGGAGGTAAAGTGACAAAAACCATCCTATAGCCATAGAAATGTTTTCCAGAATATGTCTTAATGAAATAAGATACACATTGGTTAAGATAAAGTATCCAACAAACCTCAAAACGAAACAGAAAATCCCGGCTATAATCAATGGAACAAACGCAGAGCTAATATCAGTCGTCTTAAGGTTATACCCCAGCATTATCCGAATAAAAAACCAGATTATTGAAACTTGTAACAGAAACTTAATTCCCACACCGATTATAGCAACCCACATCTTCCAGATAGGGGCACTCATGAGTTGGAGCATAGCATAAAAACCCAAAAGTTGAGTAGAATATGCTATAATGCCATATGCCATCGCCACCGATATAAAATCCAAAACAGTACATTTCATTTTGCATCACCCATCGGATACTTCTTATTAAGAACCCGGGCCAAGAGAATGGCTAACAGCAGGATAATCGTTGTGCCCCCGATAAACCCCCATATTCCATGTTCCTGATAATCCCATCTGAGTTGCTCAAAGATCCAAGAGCTCCCCCACAGGGATACTCCAGCCAGGGTTCCCGCCACAAAACCCGCGAGGGAGTACGCGAGCTTGGCTTTAGTATCGATTTTGACGAATAAGATACCTATCAGTATGGCTGGTATTCCCGTGAAAGGACAGAACGCGAGTAAAAATCCAAAAAGAAAATAGACAAAGGTTAGAATCAAATTTCACACCTCCGTGAAGTATACTGCATCCACGTTTATTCCAGAGGCAAAGATCAAAATTGCTGAGAGTGCATCTGCCAACGAAGATAGACTGCCTTTAGACACAAAATCAACGAGCTTATCCGCCCACTTTCCTGCCCCCAGTTTGCCCAGGAACGCTAGAATAAAGTTGTCGAGATTGCTCATTCCAAAGGTGACTATACCATGCCTACCGTATCCAGCGTCAAACTTCAGGTCTATGGTCCACCATCCGCCACTGCTAATCCATGAGGAGTAGCTTGTTTCTATTGTCTTAAATCTAAGTCCAACACCCGGGATTCTGTGAGTCTCAACAGACTTTAACTTAAAGTTCTCACCATAGAATGTATTTTCGTATACGGTCATATCTGGCAGTATTGTATAAGTACTATAACCGAATAGAGGGACATACTTGAACACTGATATCTTCAACTCCCCCCTCCTTCCATGTCTTACTTTGTAATGCCACATATAGCCAAGCCCACCATGATACTCCCTGTTTTTTGATATTATAGCATTATCATAGCTCACAAGCCAAGACATGATAACACTTCCTAGGCCAATATTGTGTTGAGGTCTTGGCATGTCGGAAATTGGCGCCGCCGCGGCATTCCCAGCGGTCGCTCCAAACAGGAGCAGCCCAATGAGTACCACCACCAAAGGCTTCCACTTCACCAAGCTCACCTCCTTGAGTTTTCACTCAAGTATTGAGTCCCAACCTTTAAAAAGTTTTATATCAAATAGTAATTTACAATATACGACGCTACTGCATGGATTGCAATGGACAAAATACATACGGATGAGGCAGTAAGGCTCTATGAATTATTCACTAAAAAATGAAAAAGAAAATCTTTAATCTCTCAAAATACTATCTCAAATAACGAAAACAAATAGAGTAATGGAGATTCCCGAGCACCGAAACCAATGGAAGCTCAGAACTCCAGTACCCACTTAACAGCCCTTGGAACCCTCCTCGCGACCTCCAGGGCGGTGAAGTTCTCCCCGAGCCCCCCCTTCACCATGTCCCCAGAAAGACCATTGAGGAAAGCACCGACCGAGGCTGCTCTGAGCGGTTCGTTACCGAACGCTAAAAGAGAGCCAACGAGTCCCGCCAGAACGTCTCCCGTTCCACCGGTGGTCATCCCCCGGTTGCCCGTTCTGCTGTACTTCCAAGTTTTCCCGTCGCTTATGATGTCGTAGGCTACGAAACCGTCCCCGCCGTTGTTCCCCGTCCCCGAGAAAACCGCTATCCTGAGGTTCTTCCCAAAGCGTTCCTCGATGGTTCTCGCAACGCCCGCCCCGGCGTTCTCCATGAGCTGGTAGGGGGTTACGCCGAGCCACCTGGCGTTGATATCCCAGATGTAGACGTCCTCAATTCTCATCGATATCACCATGAAAAATTGGAGGGAAAGAATATAAGGGCATCGAGGCATTGCCCGTCCAAATTTCCGGGGGTACCCACCGGTACTATTCGTGCTTTTCGAATTCTTTGCTGGAGTGGTACCAGAGGGCTGATATGAGGAGCACAGCCACCAGGAAAAACACGACGAGGGTATCCACACTGGCAATGGCGGAGGCTCCGGGCCCGTGGGGGAGACACAGATTCGACGTGGCGCAGGCGAGCTTTCTGATGGCATAGTAGAGAATCAGAAAACCCGACAGGAAGAGAATCACGAAACCGAGGACCATCTTCCTGAGGAGTTCCACAACCCCGGCACACGACATGGAGCATCCCCATGGACTTACAACTTCAAAGATTATAAAGCTTTCCATTGTATGGTGGTTTTCTCTCCGCGGTTTTCGTTTAAGTGCGGGAACCACCCATGACCCCAACGGCCCTCTCGTAGTCCCTCTTAGAATAAATCACGAGGTAGACCTTCTCCAGATTTCGGGCCTCTTCCCCAAACTCCTCCACAACTTCCCTGAAAGTCCTCACGACCTCCTCCAGCGGACAGCCGTAAATTCCGGCGCTTATCGCGGGAAAAGCTATGCTCCTAACCCCGAGTTCATCCGCCTTCCTCAGGGCCCCGAGGATGGCCTTCCGAAGCTTCTCCCTCTTATCTTCATCCCATCTACCGCCGCAGTAGGGCCCGACCGTGTGGATCACCCAGCGAATCCCGTACCTTTCAAGCCTCAGGGCTGGAGTGACGACGACTTCCCCGTGGTCGATCCAGTCCCTCCCGATCTGCTCCCTCATCGCTTCTTTGCTTATCCTGATGTACTCCTCCGGGTCTCCGGCGGCCGCCTTTGCTATCGCGTAGGCCACGCCTCCGCCGTGCTGCAGATAACGGTTGGCCGCGTTGACGATCGCCTCGGCAGGGAAACGGGTTATATCTCCTTGAACAATCTCAAAAAGGGGCATAGCAACCACCGAAATGACTTCTTTTTAGATACAATTTAAGACCCTGTTTTATTCAATATATAATTTTTCCCACACTATCCATTGCTATAAGCACATAGCTTAAAGCCGGAATAAAGTTATTAAAGCGAACAAAAAGCGTTACTACGTTTATTCAGCTGTAGATGTTGAGAAAAATGAGCTTATTCTGATGAGGGTTTATACAACAAGAAATAAGAAGTTCTTGAATGTTAGAAGAGATCAAAAAACCTTATATATTGTTTCGTATACCAATGGCAGAATAGGATGTGATTGCTATGCTCTCTGAAGCGGACACGAGAGCTAAACTAATAGACCCGAAGTTAAGGGAGAGCGGTTGGACTGAAGACAGAATACGGAGGGAGGTTTTCCTTACCCCGGGCAAACTTATTAATGAAGAAGGTAAGCGAAAAAAGGGTAAAAAAGCTGATTATGTGCTTTATTACTCTCCCGGATTTCCCATTGCGGTAGTTGAGGCTAAAGAAGAAAGCAAATCAGCACTTGATGGAATAGGGCAGGCGAAAACCTATGCCAAAATGCTTGGCGTTTATTTTGCTTACTCAACCAACGGGCATGAAATAGAGGAATTTGATTTCACCACAAACAAGCAAAGGGCAATTGATAGATTTCCCACTCCTGAAGAACTTTACAGGAGATATATTCAGTTTAAATTCGGACATGAAGCTAAAATCGACCCGCTTACAGTTCCATATTATACGCGGGGTGGTAAAAAACCAAGGTATTACCAAGAGGCTGCTATAAAAAGTGTTATAGAAGCCGTACTGAAAGGGAGGAAGAGAATTCTTCTTACAATGGCAACTGGGACTGGTAAAACATTTGTAGCCTTTCAGATAGTGTGGAAGCTAATAAAATCCGGTTATTTTGAGAGGGTGCTATACATCACAGATAGAAACTTCCTGAGAGATCAGGCTTATAATGAATTTGCACCTTTTGAGGATGCAAGGGCAATTATAGAACGTGATAACACTCCTAAAAACAGGCAGGTATACTTCAGTACTTATCAAGCCTTGTACAGTGGGGAAGGAGAGAATAAAACCTACAAACAATATCCTCAAGACTTTTTTGACCTTGTAATCATAGACGAGTGCCATAGATCTGGTTATGGAACCTGGAGGGAGATACTGGATTATTTTGGTTCTGCCGTTCATCTTGGTATGACTGCAACACCTAAAAGGTCGGACAACATAGATACCTACGCTTATTTCGGAGAACCTGTTTACTCGTATAGCATGGGGCAGGGTATTGAAGATGGCTTTCTTGCCCCATTCCAGATATTCAGGGTGTTCACCAATATTGATAAAGACGGGCTCCATCTTCAGGAAGCAATTCACCAGGGTGCTCAGGTATATATCTCCGAGGAAGCTGACTTAAAGGATATATACACCCTTGAAGATTTTGAGAGGGAGATCGTTCTACCTGATAGGACAAGAAAGATTTATGAACATCTTGCATCCATGCTCGATAAATTTGGACCGATGCAAAAAACAATAGTATTTTGCGTTAATATGGAGCATGCCGCCCAAGTCGCTAAAGAGCTTCAGAATCTGTTCTCGCATTTGGGATATGATGATTATGCGGTAAGAATTGTTGCAGAGGAGTATGATGTTAAAGAAATCTACGAGAAGTTTAGGGATTCTGAAAGTCCAACCCCTGTTGTTGCAACAACCGTTGACCTCCTCACAACGGGTGTTGACATTCCATCTGTAAGAAACCTCGTATTCCTCAAACCTATTAGCTCGAAGGTATATTTTAAGCAGCACATTGGGAGAGGGTGTAGAATAGACGAAATTTCCGGAAAATACTTCTTCAGGATAATTGACTACGTTAATGCAACGAGATTGCTTGATGAATGGGATTATCCTTCTGGTGTTCAGCCGAAAATCCCTGAAGGTCCCTTTGATCTCTCATTATCGGGATACGTTGTTCATGCCGAAACCCAAGAGCCCATTCAAGGAGCGAGAGTCGTTGCACAGATTGGTGTTAACATGCAAAGATATGCTAAAACAGATGCTAACGGATACTTTGTTCTGGAGAAGCTACCACATTCTCCCATAACTCTGCAAGTAACCAAAGGTAAATTCAGATCAAGGCAGCTAACCATCATACCCTCAGAACAAATGGAAGCCATAGTTATAGAGCTAAAGCCTGAAAAACCAAAGAAAGAAAAGATAATTGTAAAGGGGGTTGAAGTTTATATTGCTGAGGAGACGAGCATATTCATATCCGCTACAGGAAAAAACCCTTACGGACGCCGAGTATATTGAATACAGTAAGGAGGGTGTAATCAAGAGGGCTGCAACTCTTGGCGACCTTTACAGAATATGGATTGAAAGAGAGAAGAGACAAAA
Source organism: Thermococcus sp. P6 (assembly GCF_002214525.1). Lineage (NCBI taxonomy): Archaea > Methanobacteriati > Methanobacteriota > Thermococci > Thermococcales > Thermococcaceae > Thermococcus > Thermococcus sp. P6. Next base: position 1,515,474 of record NZ_CP015104.1, on the reverse strand, counting down.
GTTTCTTGAAGAATTGGCCAGGGAATCCATAATACCTGAACTTCTTGCAGGCATACTTAAAACTCCCGATGCTGATACTTTTGATGTTCTCGCCCATATAGCTTTTGGAGCCCCAATATTGACCAGGGATGAGAGAGCAAAAGCCTTTTTGGATAAAAAGAAAAAAGTTCTGGATGCCTTAGGGGATCAGGCGAGGGAAGTTATAATAGCTTTGCTTGACAAGTACAGAATCGGTGGAATTGACCAGATAAGTAGACCTGAGGTTTTCAGACTCCCACCTTTCGATAAACTGGGTTATTTAAGGGGTGTTGCAGAAATCTTCGGTGGGATGGATAATCTTAAGAAGGCAATAAATATGCTTGAGCGTGGTTTGTATGAGAGCCCGGGGGTGAACCCATGAATCGTAAAGATCTGGCAAATAAGATCTGGCGCGCTTGCGACATAATGAGAAGAGACGATGGCACTACTGGAGTTTTGGAGTACATGGAGCAGTTATCATGGATGATATTCCTCAAAGTTTTTGAAGATCTGGAAAAAAGGTTTGAAGACGAGGCAAAATTTGAGGGAAAGGAATACACGCCAATAATTGATCCCAAGTATAGATGGTCTGCCTGGGCAACCAAATCAGATAAAGAGCTTGAAAAATACTTCAGTGAAGATGAATTAAAAGTCATTCGAGAAAGCAATGAGCATATTCTAATTGCCTTCATAAACAGAAAGCTCTTCCCGTACCTCAGATCTTTGAAAGGTACGGCTGAGAGGGAGAAAATTGCTTCCATATTTCAGGAGATGGCTGGAAACAGGATGAAATCCCCTTACAATCTCAGGGATGTCATTGATCTGCTTAATGAAATAGATTTCAACAGAGCTGAAGATTCCCATATCCTTTCTCAGGTTTATGAGGAGCTCTTATTGAGGTTGGGTAAAGAAGGAGGAGTTGCAGGGGAGTTTTACACCCCCAGACCTGTTATAAGGTTGATGGTCAAAATCGTTGATCCAAAAATAGGTGAGAGTGTTTTTGATCCTTTCTGCGGTTCTGGAGGTTTTCTTATTGAATCGTACAAGCACATGAAAGAAGAGAAGGAACTTACCATAGAGGACTACGAGATCCTTCAAAACAAAACATTCTACGGGCAGGAAAAGAAACCGTTGCCTTATCTTTTTGGGGTTATGAACAGCATACTGCATGGGTTACTTAATCCAAAACATTGTAAGGAAAAACACGTTGGAAGAAAATGTGAGAAATATTCCAGAAAGCGAAAGGTTCGATGTTATCCTTACGAACCCTCCATTTGGAGGAAAGGAAGGAAAGCATGTCCGTCAGAACTTCCCATATCCTTCAACCAAAACGGAAATCTTGGCTTTGCAATATGTGATGAAAAAGCTGAAGAAAAACGGGAGATGCGGGATAGTCGTTCCTGAAGGAATTCTCTTCAATACGTCTCAGAAAGCTTTTTTGAAAACAAAGAAAGATCTGCTTGAGAATTACAATGTTCACACGATAATCAGCCTGCCTTCAGGAGTATTTGCGAATGTAACATCCTCAGGTCAGGTCCAAAAACAGATCTTTTGTTTTTCAACAGAGACGGTCCAACAAAGGAAATCTGGTATTTTGATTTTGCCGGCTATTCCGAAGTTGTTTTGAATAAGAAGTACACAAAGGCAAATCCCATTACAGATGAGGACTTAAAGCCCGTCTACGAAGCGTGGAAGAAAAGGGAGATTGGAGAGTGGTCGTGGGTCGTGCCGGTTGAAGAGATAATTGAGAACGATTACGACATGACCGCAAGGAATCCGAATAGAAGGGAAGAGATAAGCTATCCCGAGCCGATCGAGATCGTTGAGAGCATAGCAGAGAAAGAGAGGGAGATTAATGCTTTGATTGATGAATTAAAAGAGATGTTGGGAGGGTGAAAAAAATGGTTAATGATGTTAGCAGGAAAATACACTTTTTCCAAGTAGAATGGGTTAAAGGGAATGGTGAAAGAATTCAAAAGGATCTTAAGTTCATCGAGTCTATTCTCAATTCTTATTCAAACCAGATAATTAAATTATATAATGATGAACTGTTTATTCGGAGACATGGGGTAAAAAACAACAGAAGTTTTTGGAGATTGGAGAAAATCAGAAAAGATGAGCTACCACTTAAATTTAACGAATTACACCTTAAAGAGGATCCTTTAAATCTACAAGAGCATGAAGGTCTGGCGGAACCTTCGCACTTTGTTATATTTGATGGGAAGATAATAGGTGCAGAATACAATCACTATGGCGTTAGATGGGTAAATTCAAAGCTTGTAAGAATTATTAACGACTATCTTTCTAACAATTCCACTGACGTTGTGAGAGTTGAAATAAAACCTATTTTCAGGAAAGAGCTGTACAATCTATTGGAAAGATTCATTGAAATAAGGGGAATCACAATCAAAATCGCAACGAACTATGCCAGATTGTTGGCAAAAGAAGATCCAGAAAGTTTTGGTAAAATGTTCTCTGCTGCAGAATTAATAGATGGTGTCTGGCTCTCTTTAGGTGTTACAATTGGAAGTAGAAAGCATGTAGAAATCTCAAAATTTGATAGAATAAAAGAGAGTATTAAAAGATTATTGAGGCATCCTGAAGCCACTGAAAATCTAAGAGCCATTAATATACGAGGAAGGCTGGAAGGTGAAGAATCGATTGAAGAGTTTAACTTGCTGGAGGAAATGTTGGTTTCCGAAAAAAGAGTAGCGAAGCTGGATGAGAGAAGCCGAGCTGTAAATCCAGAGTCGATGTTCAATGCAATAGTGGATTCATATTATGCTTTTGAGAATGAGTTAAAAGAATATATAAAAAGATCTTAAAGAGGTGAGATTGTGTTCAAGCTTTGGAAAGTAAAAGAGTTTCGGATGGATGTCCTCTTAACAATTTTAATTTTTGTAATGTTGCCATTCTTAGGCAATATGGCCCAGATATCCGCATGGGTTAGAGAAAAAGATGATGTGTTAACTTCAGTTAGTGTTACTCTCCTTGGATTCCTTATAACCTCCTTGGTTATCTTACTTACCTTCCCAGAGAATCATAGGATAAAGTTCATAAAAAAACATCCAACTTACCCAAAAATATATGATTATTTCCTGTTTACGATTATCTTGCTCTTAATTTTAGCCATTGCCAGCCTTGTCGTTTCCTTGGTTCCCCAATTATCTGCATTAGTAGTTCTATTGCTTGTTTGGAGCTTAATTTCTTTATTGAGGTGTGTATGGATACTTAAAAAGATGATAGAGTTATATTTCCAATAAGAAAGTATGGAAGGGAAGAAATATGGCTAAGACAAAACAATCAACTCTCGATGAGCTAAGGAAGATCGGGGGTAAGAACAGGAGCAACCCGAAGCCCGATAAGAAGTTAAAAGGGGTAAAAGGGGCAAAAGAGGTAAAAGGCCCCTATGAACTGCCCGAAGGCTGGAGATGGGTCAAGTTAAAGGATGTTATAAAAGAGATCAAAAGTGGTTTTGCATGTTCTAAATCTAATGAAGTAGAAAATGGAATTCCACACCTAAGATCAAATAACATAGGTTTTGGAAACTTGGATTTTTCAAATGTGGTGTATTTACCTCCAGAACTTGTAGATTTAGAGATTTATTCTTTAAAGAAAGGTGATGTACTTTTCAATAATACAAACAGTAAGGAGCTTGTAGGTAGAGCTGCATTGGTCATTAAAGATATGGAATGTGGATTTAGTAATCATATAACAAGGATTAGGGTTGACAAGAGCTTAATTCTTCCAGAATTTTTGACCTATGCAATAAATTATCTTTGGGTGACTGGATACTTTCTAAGGATATCCACGAAATGGATTGGTCAAGCAGGAGTAAATAATCAGAAGCTAAAAGCTACAAAAATTCCCCTACCTCCATTGGAAGAACAAAAACGCATCGTCGCAAGAATTGAAGAGCTGTTCAGCAAAATTGACAGGATGAAGGAACTGAGAAGGCAGGCAAAAGAGCAGGCTGAAGATCTGCTTAAGTCGGCGTTGCATCATGTGTTTTCGAAAGCTGATGAAAAGGCTGGAGATGGGTCAGGCTGGGGGGGATAGCCGAAATAATAATGGGCCAATCCCCGCCTTCTGAAACGTATAATACCGAAAAAAAGGCTTACCGTTCTATCAAGGCAAAAAAGATTTTGGTGAGATTAACCCCATACCCAGAGTGTATTGTACCTCACCTTACAAGATTGCAGATTATGGAGATATTCTAATTTCCGTACGTGCTCCTGTTGGTCCCGTTAACATAGCAGATCATAAATGCGGAATTGGAAGGGGTTTAGCGGCAATAAAGGTAGAGAAAGCGTTTAATTTATATGTTTTCTACTGGTTAAAATATTTTGAAGATAAATGGGTTAGGACAGGAACAACCTTTAAAGAGATAACTAAAAACAATCTAATTAGGCACAAAATCCCAATCCCATACAAAAACAACAAACCCGACATAGAAGAACAAAAACGCATCGCAGCCTATCTCGACAGAATAGCAGAGAAGCAGAGAGAACTTTTGGAGCTATACGAAAAAACAGAAAAAGAACTGGAAGTTATGAAGCAGGCAATATTGGATAAAGCGTTTAGAGGGGAGTTATGAGAAGCAGAGAAAGGTTACTTTTCATCCATCTGCCTTTTCATTTTCTCAGGCGGTATTTCCAGTATTAAGGTTTTTGAGAGGGACAAAGCTTTGAAGTTAAGTTACACCTTTCAAACACCCGTTCCAGAACAAAAAGCCATAGGGGAAGTTCAGGAGACGGTTTCTGATAAACCCAGCGTATGATATAAACTAAAATTGAAACTCATCCTGCAATCTTCTCTACAACATCTTCCACCCGATCGAGGATCCTCTCCTCGTCCAGCGTTAGAACCTCCCGGTCGAGCATGAGGATCCTTCCGTCCACTATCGTTGTCTCGACGTCGTTTCCGCTGGCAGAATAGACCATGTGGCTTATCACGTTGTTCATGGGCCTTAGATGGGGCTGGTTGAAGTTCAGGATGGCTATGTCGGCGAGGTAGCCCTCCTTTATAACGCCGGCCTTCAGTCCAAGCGCCTTCGCCCCGTTTAAGGTCGCCATCCGGAAGACGGTTTCGGCCCTTGCAACCGTTGGGTCCATATTGTGCACCTTGTGGAGCAGCGCAGCCAGCTTCATCTCCTCGAGCATGTCGAGGTTGTTGTTGCTCGCCGAACCGTCGGTGCCGAGGCCGACGTTTACACCCGCGTTGAGAAGTTTCTGCAGGGGCATGACCCCGCTCGCCAGTTTCATGTTGCTCCCGGGGTTGTGAACAACCGTAACACCCTTCCTGGCGAGCGTCTGAACGTCCCTGCTGTCCAGCCACACCCCGTGAGCCGCTATAACGTCACTTCCGAGGAAGCCGATATCGTCGAGGAGAACCACGGGGCTCTTTCCGTAGCGCTCCTGAATCTTACCGACCTCTGTCATGGTCTCGCTGAGATGGATGGTTATGGGTTTTCCGTGTTCACTGGCGAGCCTCCTAACCTCCCTGAGAAGGGCTATCGAGCAGGTGTAGGGGGCGTGCGGCCCGAAGACGAAGTGAACCCTCTCCGAGTTCAGATTTTCAACGAATTCCATCGTTCTCAGGGCCTCTTTAATCTCCTTCTCCGTCCTTTCAGGGTCTCCGAGGTCTATCATTCCGTAGGAGAGGTACCCCCTCAGCCCCGATTCGAGGACGACCTCTGCAACCTCTTTCATGTGGAAGTACATGTCGAGAAAAGCCGTCGTTCCGGTCTTTATCATCTCAAGGGCACCGAGGTACGCCCCAACCCGGGTGTAGTCGGCAGTCAGCCGGGCCTCCCGCGGCCAGATGTACTTCTCCAGCCAGTCCATGAGCGGCAGATCGTCCGCAAGACCCCTGAAAAGGCCCATCGGGGAGTGGGTGTGGAGGTTCACGAAGCCGGGGGAAAGGACGCGACCCTTTGCATCGATGACGGTATCCGCGGTTTCTTTTATGTTCCGTGCGACCCGGGCGATGCGGTTGCCCTCGATGAGGACGTCGGCCTTCACCACCTTAAATTCCTCCCCGTGGATAACGTGACCGTTTTTGATGAGTATACTCATCGATATCACCCTTTAAAAGAGCCTGAGGACCGGGAATTATAAGCTTTCCGCCGGTTTCGGGGGTCCCTGATGTCCGTCGAAGGGATAGAAAGTGCGGACCCGGGAACGGTCTCAGCAGGGGTACCGGAGGGTTCCGGTTATCCTGCGATCCGCTCCCCCTCATTCCAGCCTCTCCAGTTCCCTTAGGAGGATCCTCCATTCCCTCCCCCGGCTCTGGGGGCTGTTCGGGTAATTCGGGTAAAAAAGAGAGGTCATAGTTTTCGGGCGACCAGCAGGCCGGCTCCGAGGATCAAGAGGCCTCCAAGCACGTAGGCGGTTGTGGGAGACAGGGAGAGTCCCTTTGTGGCTTCCTTTTTCTGGATTTCTTCGTTTTGATTTCCTCCCTTTATCCGGGGATCCAGCGAGTACCTTCTGCCGCTCAGGTCAGTCAGCGATACGGGAATAACCCCGCTATCCCCTGCATGGACCTCAACTCTGGTTTTGTAATCCCTGAAACCCTCTTTCTTGAAGACCAGCTCGTGCGTTCCTGGGGTGAGGGTTACGTTGCAGGGGGTGGTGCAGTTCAAGGGCTTTCCGTCGACGAAAAGCTCCGCTCCTTCGGGCACCGAAACCACGCGGAACCTTGGATATGGTAGCAGGGTCACGTTCAGGGTTACGCGCTCACCAGGTGAGAGCACCACGCTCTTGCTCCACTTCACGAAGCCCATGGCACGTCCCTCAACCCCGTGCTCCCCTGGAGTGAGGTTCAAAGTACAACCGCCCCTGCAAACTGGATTCCCATCCACGTAAACCTCCACCTCTTTCGGATGAGTCTCAATAATGAGCGTCGCGTTCTCGGGTGTCGGAGTTACGAAGGTTTCGTTTCCTATGTTCCCTTCTTCATTCTCATTATTCTGCGGCGTTCCTCCGTGGGTTTCGTTCATCCCGTTGGGAAGGTTCCTGTATTCGGGGGGTATCCCGTAAACGACTCTGAGGTTTACGGCATCCAGAATCCGGGTGAAGTTGACGCTTATTCTGATTCTCTTTTCTGGGGAGGGTTTCACTATGAAGCTCACGCGGGGGGCGAGGCCGTTGAAGGAGGTGATGTTCGAGGTAATCGTTATAGGGTACTCTTCGATCGGTTTTACCTCGAAATCCACCCGATTTCCTGTGAAATCAAAGCCGTACCCATGGACGCTCTCGTTGATGACGGGTAACGAGAGGGTTAGGGGTGTTCTCAGCACCATGAGACTCGCCCCGAAGATCAAAATCGCAGAATCCGGGGGGTCCGAGTCCACGTCGGCCATCATGTACTTCGGAACATAGCTGGTCCAGTTGAGCCGGTGCCCCACTACCCCGCAGCTGTCATCGTGAACCTTAATCTCATCCACCTCATATTCATTGCATACCTTGAAGGGCGTGTTGTTGAACAGCAAGAAGTAGCCGGGTTCGCCAGAAACTTTCGCGACTTCAAAGGGTGGTCCATTGCCCTTAACCGGTCCGTACGTTGCCACACCACATTCCGGTACCCACTGGGATCCCGGAAGTTTCGGTGGGAGGGTAACAGATTCTCCGAACTCCAGTTCAGAGGGGTTAGCGCCGTCGGATATGATTGCCTTCATAAGCTCCTCTTCATCCAGCTTAACTATCGTGGTAAGCCCTTCTTTTACCCGAACTGGAATCTTTACTTCCATCCCGTTTACCCTTATTACCGCTGTGTAGTTCTCACCATCCTTCGAAGCCGGAAGCTCCACCCACGCCGGCGCCGTGAAGTTCAGCCCCCTCTCCGGGATGAGGACGCTTGAGTTGGAATCCACGATGAGTATTCCATAATCGCCCTTTGAAACTGCACCAGCACCACCGGCCACGATGGACAGCAGGAACATTGCCCCTATCAGGATCGCACCCTCTTTCATCTCCATCACCTCACAGTGGGAAAGCTCCCTCAATCAGTGGAAGAACCTCCCCCGGGTTGCCCGAAGCCTGAACCCTTCCTGCGGCTATGAAGACCGCGTAATCCGCGATATCCAAGAAGGGACGCCAGATGTGGGAGATAACGACAAGGTTAAGGCCTTCCTCGCGCTTCCACCGAATAATCTCAACGACGTTCTTCATGCCCTCGAGGTCGAGGTTCGCCAGCGGCTCGTCGAGGAAAACCAACTCGGGGTTTCCAACGAATGCCTGGACCAAGCTAACCCTCTTTCTCATCCCCGCAGAGTAATCCCTCATCCTCTTGTCTATGAACCCTTTGACCCCAAAGGTCTCCGCGGCCTCCGTGACGTCCCGTCCGTTCCCGCCCCTCGCCCTGGATATGTACTCCAGCCACTCCCTCCCGGTTCTCAATGGGGGTAGCGCAGGCGGATCAAAGGAGACCCCCAGCAACTTCTTTATCTCCTCGTCCCTCCAGGGATCCCTCCCCAGAACCTCGATGGTTCCAGCACTGGCCCTATATGCTCCGGTCGCTATCTTCAGAAATGTCGATTTCCCGCCCCCGTTGGGGCCCACTATCACCGTCAGACCGCCCGGGATCTCGAGATCAATGGAATCGAGGGCGACGACGCTACCGAAGCGCTTGGTGAGGTTTCGGGCTTTCACTATCATTTTCTCACCCCCGGCCATATCAGGACGGCGAGAAGGAAGGCTACCGTCCCTCCGCTTACGTACTCTGTCCTGAGCACCCGCTCCGAGGGATAGGCGGATATCGTTCTTATAGCTATCCGGGCCGTGCCGTTCCCGCGATAGACGAAGTAGTACGTCCCGGAATCGGGAAGCTCAACCTCCCGGTACATGTTTCCCATCGCGGTGAGGTTGGCTATGAATCTCCCCCTCGTTCCGTCGAAGATCAGAATGCCGTACCTCCCACTGTTATCCGTCACGACGCTCACCGCCACCCTCCTGGCGGTGGAAACGAATATCGATGTGGAAGAGCCGTTGCCACTTAGGAAGCCGGAAGCTGTTGAATTCATCTCCTGCTGATGAGGAACGAAGAACGGGCCGACGGTGAAGAGGAAGAGTCCGAGCAGGAAAAAGAGGGTGAATCGTTTCATCTGGCGTCCCTCCTCTCGCTGATGATTATCGAGGCGGCCAGCAGTGCCGAGGGGACGAAGAACCCAACTCCGACGACACTCGCGTAGGGGCTGCCCCCGTACCCCATTCCGTAGGCGACCGCCGTCAGGTACGAGGACATTGCCCCGGAGATGTTGAAGGGCGGGAGACTCGATATCCTGAGGATAACCGGGACATAGAGTATGGCCAGACCGCCCAGTATCGCGGCGAAGGAGTTGGGCGAGAGCACCGCCACGAAAAGTGAAACCGAGACGGTGTAAAAGACCGCCATCAGAAGGAACGTGAGGACGTTGATCCAGACACCGTCCCCAAGTATCCCGGTAAGGAGGGATGGGGAGCCCGAGAGGACGTATCCGAGGGCCAGGAAATAGGGGAGCACGAAGGACAGGAGTGCCAGCAGGAAGGTCGAGGCGAACTTAACGGTGAAGAGCTTCCACTTCCTCATGGGGAGGGAGTAAACAGTTAGGGCGGCGAGAGAATCGATCTCACCCTTTATGGAGAGGCTTGAGAGCATTACTGCGACGAAGACCAGAATGCTGTAGGCCTCCTGTGAGACAGTAGGAAGGGCGAGTTTTGGAATCATGATGGCGTAATGAGTGGCCGATTCTGGATTGAAGGGATCGAGCATCCCCACCGCGCTCATCTTCAGGACATCCCTCATGAATGCAAGTCCGGCCATCAAAAACCCGAACAGGAAAACTGTGAGTGTCAGCGGGTCGTTCAGTTCCCATTTCAGCTGAGTTTTAAGCGTGCCCATTCTTCCACCACCTCCATCCTGCCGAAACCAGTAGAGCCAGTGTTCCCGAGTAGAGGTAATACCTCCAGGGGCTGTCCGGGAATGAGTTTCTGTTTTCGTCCGGAAACTGGATATTGGTATCGTACAGCTTGATGCCATCGGGCCAGATCCCCTCCCCGGATTTTCCACGGATCCTCCGATCGATGCCGTCGATGTAGAAGACCCCTATGGCCATCAGCTCCGTGGAATGCACAAAGGACCCCGCTATCATAACTCCTGTGAGGAAGTCGTAGGTGTACTCCTCACTCCCACCGCCGGACATGGACCAGTTTCTGCCGGCGTCGCTGAAGTAGAACCTTCCGCTCTTTACTCCTATCCGCGGCGGCCTGAAGGGGCGGTAGTAGGTCAGAACCGTGCCGTTACCGTAGGCGCTATAGGTGACGTTCCCGACAGTGACATTGACATCATCTGAGAGACCCTCCAGCCTGAACAGAAACTCTCCGGGCTTTGGAGGATTCGACGGGTCCACGAAGAGGGTGGCCTTCCCGATAGGCGTTCCGTTCTCGTAGTAGGTCATGTCCGTGAGATTCAGCCTCAGCACCCTCCACACGGTCAGGTTTGGAATTATGTGGTGGTAGTTGCCCTCTATCGTGGCGTTCACGAAGGTCGCGCTGGCGTTGATAAAAGCCATATCCCCCTGAATTTTTAGAACCCTGAAACCCATGAAGATGTCCGTGCAGTCCCCAATCACGAAGGGGAAGCCAACCGTCTTCCAGGGTGAATCGTTGGTCAGATAGCTTAGAACCCTCTCCCGAACCGCAGGGGAAAGCCGTTCTGGATATAGTTTGAAGAAGTAAAGGTCCTTCACCTGGCTCGGCCCGCCAGGAGGTTCAAGGAGCGCATACTTGGCGTAGGTCCCCTCTTTGAGCCATGGCAGGGTGGCACCAGCAGCAGGGACCAGCAGGAGAAAAATAAAAAGAAGAGGCGGTACTAACTGTTTTAGCCTTCTCATGGATTTTCACCGGTATTGACTGGAGTTGGTGCAGGAGTTGCATAGATAACCGCATTCGCCCATCCTGTTTCCCCGTTAACCCTTTGATATTCAAATCTTGTGTATGCGATAACTGGTGTCTGGTCCGTATAAGGACCCATAATAATGTGTGTTCCTTTATTTATAGATACTGCAGCAACGTGTTCTACCGTGTTGGTTTCGATGGTAGCCTTTCCATCACAGATCCTGACGTACCCTCGGACCCCTGCCCAGTACCACTCGCCATTGTTCCATTCCTTATCATCAACATCATGCTTGTACATCCTCCAGCATCCGGCAGGGGCACTGCCTGAGGAGGTTGCCACCACGAGGTTTCCGATAACGTATCCAAGGATACTTACCATCAATAGAGCGCTGATAGTCTTCTTCAAATAACCACCTCCATAAAGTTATTCTTAAATTTATTTTTGAAGTTATTTTTATAAACTTTTCTATGTTAGTAATTATAGAATTGTGGAAGAAAAATAAAACGGTATCGGGTTAGTTTTATCCCGGGGTTTTGATGGCCTCCATCTTCGCCACTTGAGTTTATGGTGGAGAATTTTAGCCCCTTTGGTCCCTCAACGAACTCAGGAATTTCAGGGTATTCCCGAAGTCATTCAAGGGCTCCATAGAAACACTCAGGCCTAATTCTCAAGGCGTAGAATCCGTAGAATAAAGATCATCCAAAAAAAAAAGGGAAGGGGCCTCATTTCGTGGCCCTCGTTATCCCAACGTCCCTCACGAGAACGTAGGGCGTCGTTACAGGCGTGTTCACTTCCCACCAGTGGACGTGATGGCTCTCCTTCGTCAGGGCGGTTATCCCCTGAAGGATTCTCTGGAGGTTGTCGCTGACGCGTATGTTCCTTATCGGCTTCAGCTCGCCCCTCTCCACGAGGAATATCCCGTCCCTCGGAATGGTCGAGAAGTCTCCGGTAACGTAGTTCTGGAAGCGGGTGTACCAGACGTTGGTGATGTATATGCCCTTCTTCACGCCCTCGAAGAGCTCCTCCCGGGTGTGGTCACCGGGCTCGAGGTAGATGTTCCACGCGTGGGGCATTATGAGGCCCGCGTTCGCCGTGGTCTGCTTTTTGTACTTCCTCGCCATGCTCGTGTTCAGGAGGTAGGTTTTGAGCTCTCCCTTCTCGATGATGGTGGTTTCCCTCGTGGGCACGCCCTCGTCGTCGAACTTCCTCGTTCCGTAGCCGTTGGGCATGTTGCCGATGTCCTTTATCGTGACTCCCTCCGCGGCGACCTTCTGGTTGAGCTTGTTAACAAGGAAGCTGAAGCCAGCTTCAACGGCATAGGCGGAGGTCATGAAGCTCATGTAGCTCAGAAGGTTCGCAAAGGCCAGCGGGTCGAAGATCACGTCAAACCTTCCCTCCGGCCCCTGCTCGGGGTTCCGGGCGAGTTTGGCTATCTCACCGGCCTTCCTTCCCGCTCCCTCTGGATCGAAACCCCTGAGAATTCTCGATGAGCTCGTCCCGTGCCCGCTCTCGAGGTCGCCGACGAAGGCGCGGACGCTTATCTCTATCCCCGTTCCCTCGTCGAAGGCCTCGACGCCGTTGCTCGTGGTCAGGTAAAGCCTGTTGTGGTCGGTGTAGAGCACACCCGCCACCCTCCTGGCCCCCTCCTCGAGGGCCGAGTTTATAGCCACCTCCACGTACTCGTTCGGCTCGTCCAGCTCCACTATGGCCTTATCGAAGGTCTCGGGAATGTCCCTGTATTCAAAGGGACCCTCGGCTATCCCGTAGTAGTCCTCCTTGGGCGCCATGCCCTTCATGTTGCTCAGCAGGGTCTCGAGGGTGCGTTCTATGTTCTCCTCGCTCAGCTCGGTGATGCTCGTTCCGGCGACGCGCTTCCCAAGCTCGACGAAGAGATCCACCTTTCTGGAATGCCAGTTCTTGGCAACGGTTATCTCGTTGTTGGCAAAGCGGACCTGCCTCCGCTCGGTCTCGTGGGACAGGACGACAACATCGCCAAAACCCAGCTCCTTCGCCTTCTTAAGGATGAACTCGTTAACGTCGAACATCTTCACCACCTCACGGCCTCCTGAGGGGTATCCCCCTGAGTCTCGCCGGTGCCCCGCCCATCCAGACGGGAACGCCCTGACCGGGTTCGCCCTTGCCGCAGGTTCCGGGGTAGAACTCCACCTCCTTCCCAACGGCATCGACGCTGCTCCACAGTCCCCTCGTGGTTATCTCGAGGATCGGTCTCCTCACCGGGTGCTTTATCTCGCCGTTCTCGATGAGGTAGGCCTCCCTTCCTATGTAGCGCTGCTGATACCTGCGGTCGTCGATGTTCCACTCGTTGAAGGAGACCATGTAGACGCCGAGCTTCACGTCCTCGATCAGCTCCTCGAAGGAGTGGTCCCCGGGTGCGAGGTAGGTGTTGGCCATCCTGACTATGGGCTCGCGGTTGTAGTTTATCGCCCTCGCCGAGGCATTGGAGTGCAACCCGAGCTTCGCGGCGTACTCCCTGTTGGTGAGGAACTCGGTGATTATCCCGTTCCTGATGAGGTACCTCGGGCGGGCTTTGACGCCTTCATCATCGTAGAGGTAGAAACCCCAGCTGTTCGGTATCGTCGGGTCTTCAATCACCGTAACGGCATCGCTACCTATCCTCTCCCCGAGCATGTCCGGCTTTACGAAGCTCTCCCCTGCCTGAGCGGCCTCCCTGCCGAAGATCCTGTCGGCTTCGTAGGGGTGCCCAACGCTCTCATGAACCGCTATGCCCGCCACCTCCGGGCTTATGACCACGTCAACCTTTCCCTCGGGTGGCTTCTTCCCCTCGTAGATCAGCCTTTTCAGGGCCTGAACGTCCTTTACGGCCCACTTCCACGGCTCGTCCTTCTCTATGAGCTCCAGCCCACCGGAGAAGGCCCTCTGGACGAAGGGAGCCTGCTCCATCTGGCCGTTCTCGAAGACGACGAGGTTGTAGGTTACCGAAACCCTCGGGATCTTGCTCTCTATGAAGGCACCGTCGCTGTGGAGTATCTTCTTCTCCCACACCATGTCAGAGTAACTCAGATAGCGCATGGGCACGTTTACCCCGGTTTCTTTGACGTCCTCCTCGATCTTCTTGAGGAGTTCAAGCTTCTCCTCCGGCGAGAAGTCGCGGAAGTCCTTCCTCATCCTGACCTTGTACTTGACGGAATGAAAGTACTCATCGGAGAAGACTATGGGCTCTTTCCTTACCTTCGATGCCGCCTTTGCGAGCTTAACCGCCTTTTTAACGGCAGTGGCAACGTTTTCGGTCGTTAGAACGTTCGTGCTTGCGAAACCCATTCCTCCCTCAACGAGAACCCTTATTCCAATGCCCTTATCGGCCGTTACGCTCAGCCCCTCGGGGTTGCCGTTCTTCATCGTCAGAGAAGTGCCCTTCTTCTCCTCAAACCGGGCCTCCGCGTAGGAAGCGCCCAGCTCGAGGGCCTTTTCCACCGCAAACTCCAGAAGCTCCATGTGTACCACCTCGGTTTTCTGCGTACCAATGTAAGCATGAAAGTATAAAAGTCTTTTCGTTAAGATAGCTATCGAAAGGAAGCGCTTGAGGCCAGAGGGGGACAAAAGGATAGGCTTTCAGGGACCACTTTAAGGGCCTCTCACGGGCGACGGGGATTCCTGAGGGGTTGACAGGACCGATGATTCAAACCACTGAAAAGTTGTCGCCAAATGAGACCACGTGGAAATATTATCTGCGGTTCAGGCTGATTACGTTTCAAGCTTTTCAAGGGCCTCCCTGACAGCCTCCCGATCTTTCAGCAGATAAGCCTTATGCCTGCGTGTGTTATAGACGAGTTCCAGAATACCATCAAGGTACAGCCTGCTTAGAACTTGCGGTGGCACCCTAACATCACTCCATTCAAAACCCAAGTCGAAATACTCGCTGTCCTTATTCTCTTCTTCCCACTCAAGCATGCTCCTGAAATATTCTGCATATTTGGGCTTCTTCTTAATCAGTTTGAGTATCTTGCCGACCATTCCTTCGGCTTCTTCTACTTCTTCCTCTTTCTTCTCCTTCAGCTCGCCGTAGGCACGGCTTATCTCGTCACTCCAGTAGCTTGGCAGCGGAATGTCGTGCGGGAACATGCCCTCGTAGTTCTTACCGTAAATGTAGGCCTTCTTCTTGGCTTCGGGCAGTAGCTTCATGTACCTGCCGACCACCTCGCCGTCCCTGACCACATTGTATTCTTTGATGTATGGGCTAAACGCCTCCTTGGCCCGGTTGGTTATAAACCTAACTTCCTGACGTTCGAACCTTTCCTGCATCAACTCTGGGGCCCTGAATATCAGAGCGTCAACCTCAGCCACGACGTTCTTGTCGAGCCTGAAGCTCTGCTGGGTTTCTATGATTATGTCCACGTTCTTGTGGCGGCTTACGGTTATGAGTTTATCTATCTCGATGTTCTGGTCGTTCATGCTTCTCCTTGCGTGGAGGTAGAAGTGGGCCTCGTGGAGGAGGACGACGCTGTTGTCGGGGAAGTAGAGCTCATCGAGCGGTTTTATCCATGAGGGCAGGAGGTGTCTTTTGTGGGCTGGGAAGCCTATTATGTAGGCTGGTTTTCTCTTTCCCTGTTCGCCGAAGTATTCGAGGAGGTAGTGGCCGAGGGCTGTTTTCCCGGCTCCTCTCATGCCCAGAATCAAAACCACAAAGGGCTCTGGAAGGATATCCTTCCAATCCAGTTCCTGTGCATCCATGCTGGCGATGGTCATACCCCCACCCGGGCGCGGGATACGATTTCGGACTATTTAACCCTGACGTTGAAAAAGTTATCCGCCCGGGCAAAGTCTCAAAACTTCTCCTCGCATTCGCAGGGCTTCTTACCGCAGTAGGGACAGACGCCGGGATACTTCTTTCTGGCGGCCTCTTCGAGGTCTATCCCGAGAAGGTTCGCCAGACTCGCGAGCCATGCCAGAACGTCCGCGAATTCCTCCTCCATGGCATCTCTGTTGCCCTTTCTTACAGCCTCGCTCAGCTCCCCCACTTCCTCGACGAACCATAAGAACGTCCTTTCGATGCCCCTTCTGGAGTCCTTGTGGAAGTAGATCTCCCTGATCATTTCCTGAAACTCCCGGATCTCCATGGTACCACCCGGGAAAAGGAAAGATCAGGGGGCTTAAAAATCAACCGCCATCTCGATGAGCTTCCTCATGTGGATCTCAGCGGTATCGAAGACCTCGACGGAGACATCACCGCTCTTTATCGCCAGAGGAAGCTCGGTGCAGCCGAGTACCACGCCCTCAACCCCGTGCTCTTCCACGTATCTCTCAATCAGACCAACCAGGTAGGGTTTGCTCTTCAGGTTCTCAAAAGCGAGCTCCTCGAAGATTACCCTGTCAATCTCGTCAATCTCCTCCTTTGAAGGCGTCACAACCTCAAAACCCGCTTCCTTCAGGGCGTTCCTGTAGAAGTCAGCCGTCATGGTCGTCTTTGTGCCGAGCAGGAGAACCCTTTTAACGCCCCTTCTTTTCAGCTCCTCGATGAGGGCATCTATTATGCTCACCATAGGGACTTTTAGAGATGCCTGAACTTCCGGAAAAACGATGTGCGGTGTGTTCGCGGAGAGTGCGATGATGTCAGCTCCAGCACGTTCAAGGGCCTTTGCGGCCTTTATGAGCATCTCCTTCCTCCCTTCCCAGCCCCTCGGGTTATTCTTGAACTCCCCGAAGTTTATGGAGTAAATCAAGAGCTCCGGAAAGGTGAAGGGCCCGAACTTTTCCCTGCTTATCTCGATGTATTTCCTGTAGTAATAACACGTCGATTCGGGCGTCGTTCCGCCGATTATGCCTATCTTCCTCATGCCACCACCGGGTCTCTCTGGGAGAAGGCTCTTATCAGGTTTTCGGGGTTACAAAAGTTGGGGCGATCCGGATGTTTATCCCTTTTCCGGGATTTTTCACAAAGACGTCTTTACGATGTACCTTGGAGCTGGAGTTTATATCCTTTCCTCCACCAAACCAATGAAGTTATCGACGGGAAGAGGGCAAAGCTACCCCTTTTTCACGGTGACTATAACATCATGACCTTTAAGCTCCTCGCAGGTCTTCCCGCAATACCTGTAGTACTCGTCATAGTAGGCCTGCAGATCCTTCTCATCGGTCTTTTTCATTGAGATAACCCTTCTGTTGATAAGGTCAAACTCAACTATGTAGGGTTCGCCCCCCTCGTAATATGTTGAATTATTCCGGATTACCCATTTCCCTCCGATCCAGACTATGGCCTTGGCCCTTGTGTAGGTGATGTTCGGTGGATCCCCCCTATACCAAGAGATAACCTTTGGGCCAACCTCGAACTTCTTTCCTTCCCTGATAAGCTCCCTGCCCTGCGGGGAATCGACGAGAATATCTTGGAGGCTGTCCGGAACTGGTATTATCGTACTGGGTCCGGTTTCTTCCCGGTTCTCACCAAAATGATGGTAGGCCAACGCAGATAAGAGAAGTAGAGATAGAGAGAGCAAAACCACCGGAAGCTTTCGGTTCATACGGTTCCCCCACACTGTTCCTGTAATTGTTCCTAGAGTTAATAACCCTAATACCATACTAAATATTTTCTTCCACATCGTGTGATTTTCTACAATTATGCATTGTTATATTAAACTTCAATGTTTATAAATATTTCTACAGGCATATCCTTTCTGGATTGCTACGGTGGCGAAAGACAGACAGAGACCATAGAATCACGATAGAGCATTGATGATAAAAGCCCTCACTTCGCCATTTCCTTCACGTGGACGTCGAGCTGCGGGAACGGGATCTCTATTCCTTCCCTCGTGTAGAGCTCGTAGATTCCCTTCGTCAGATCGCCCTTGACCGCCCAGTAGTCCTCCGTCTTCGCCCACGCCCTCAGCTGGAGGTTTATCGAGGAATCGGCCAATGCTGTTATGACAACGCCGGGTTCAGGCTCGTCGAGAACCTTTGGATGGTTCTTCATCAGGTCCATCGCCAGCTTTATGGCCCTGTCGAGGTCAGTCCCGTAGGCGACGCCCACGTCAACGTCAACCCTTCTGGTCGGCATTCTTGTGTAGTTCGTGATGACGCTTCCCCACACGAGCTTGTTGGGTATGGTTATCAGCGTGTTATCCGGGGTCATCAGCTCGGTGCTCATTATTCCAACGGCGTTTACCTTTCCGGTCTTTCCGGCGACTTCAACAACCTCGCCCACATCTATGGGCCTTAACGCGGCGATCCAGACGCCAGCGGCGAGGTTCGTCAGGGTGTCCTGCAGGCCAAAGCCCAGAATCAGGCCTATGACGGCCGAGAGCCCCAGCACCACCGAGCCGGTCTGGATCCCCAGTGCCCTCACGGCGAGCAGAAGCACCGCCACGTAGAGGAGCGCGCTCAGGAACCTTGCCAGGAACTCAACGACGAGTTCGGGGAGCCTTGTTTTCTTAAGGCCCTTCCTGAAGATGCTTACCACCATCTTCGCTACGATGTAACCCACCACGAGGATTACCAACGCGTATATCAGCTGGATGGGAGTAATCCCCACGTAGGGCAGTGGCTCCTTAAGGGCCACCATCGAGATCACCTCCGCAATGTTTTCCCATTATATTCCGGGTCAAAGTATAAAAATTTTTGTCAAAGAAGTTACTTCCGGAATTTTTTGTCAAAGAAGTTATTTCCGGTTCATATTCTCCTGGCTATCTCGTCCCAGATTTTTTCGGCGAGCTCGCGCTTTTCCATCCTCGGCAGTTTCCTGACGAAGTCCTTCCCCACAATAACAACCTCGTTCTCCCCGCTCCCGAAGGCCTCGAGGGTGTTGGCCACGACGAGGTCGCTTCCCACCCGTTCGATCTGCTCCCTCGCGGCCCTTACGAGCTCTTCTCCGTCCCTGCTCTCGGCCTTGAAGCCCACCAGAAAGACATCTGGTTGGAGCTCCTTCACACGCTCTATTATCTTCGGCGTTGGCTCGAGCTCGAGACTCAGGGGCCTTCCGCTCTTTATCTTCGCCTTCGCCTTCTCCCTGACCCGGAAGTCGCTAACGGCGGCGGCGAGGACAACGACGTCGTACTTCTTCGCCTTCAGTTCACCTTCTATGGCCCGGAGCATTTCCTCCACGGTCTCGACCTCGATCTGGTTCTCGACGAAGCTTGGAACGCTTCCCTTCGTTCTGATGAGCGTGACCTCCGCCCCCCTGAAGTCGGCCTCCTCTGCAAGCGCCACCCCCATCCTGCCGCTGCTCGCGTTGGTTATGTAGCGTATCGGGTCTATGTACTCCCTCGTCGCCCCGGCCGTGACGAGAACGCGCTTTCCCTCGAGCGTTTTCGGGTGGAGCTTCCTTATAACGCGGTAGACTATCTCCTCGATCGTCGCAACTTTCGCCTTTCCCTCCTCAAGCCTCGGGGCGATGAACTCAACGCCGAGTTCCCTGAGCTTCTCGATGTTCCTGAGCACTATGGGATGTCTGTACATGCTCGAGTGCATCGCGGGGGCGATCATAATCGGTATGTGGGAGAAGGCCGTCGTTACAACCGTCGTGACGGGCGTGTCGTCTATGCCGCACGCGATCTTTGATATCGTGTTGGCAGTGGCCGGACAGACCAGAACGAGGTGGGCGCTCCTCTCGTGCTCTCCGGCCAGTTCAACGTGCTCTATGAAGCCCGTAAGTTCTGTAACGACAGGATTTCCGGTTGCGAACTCCATGGCGTAGGGATGGATTATCTTTTGAGCGCTCTCGCTCATAACCGCATGAACCTCAGCACCGTGCCTTATCAGCTCGCGCGCGAGCCTGACGCACTCCACAGCGGCTATACTTCCCGGAATTGCCAGAACGATCTTCTTTCCGAGGAGTTTTTTGCTCTTGGTGGCGTGGATAAGCTTAACATGGTGAAGCATAAGGGCACCTCCGGAGGGGGTTGCACTAACTCATATATAACAATAACTCAAACCTCTTTAACATCCTCGAATTCCCTGACCTCCCTCTCCGGGCCCACCCACACGACTATCGTCGGTTCGACGGTCATCATGCCGTCCTTTATCATGGGCTTTACCTCTTTTATCGCCCTTTCGATCTTGTATCCCCTGTCAACGGCTTCCACCACGATTGGTAGGTCCGTTGAGAGTCTTATGACATCCGCCGAGTGAACCCTGCTCTTCTTTCCGAAACCGTAGATTCCGCGGTAAACGGTGGCCCCCGCGATTCCCATTTCCCTGAGTTTCTCCACTATCACCTTGTAGAGGGGCCTTCCGTTAACGTGGTCGTTCTCGCCGATGTAGATGCGGAGGCGAAGCGTGTTCCAGTGTTCCACCTCAACCACGGGATCACCTCCTTGCAAGGACAAACCCGAGGAATACTAAGCCTATGGTTATTATAACGTTTGCTGAGACGTTCAGAAGGGCCAGCAGGTACTCCCTTTCTCTGAGCATGGAGAAGGTCTCGTAGGAGAACGTCGAGAACGTGCTCAGTGCCCCGCAGAAGCCCGTTCCAAAGAACGCCCTCATGTTCGATGAGACCTCCCCGCCAAAGAAGAGAAGACCGTAGAGGTACCCCAAGAGCAGGCTCGCCGTGCTGTTCACAGCCAGGGTACCAACGGGAAAGTCTTTATAGAGAGGGAGGATACCGGATATTCCATAGCGTGCCAGCGCTCCCAGAGCCCCTCCCAGGGCGATTATAATCATTATCCTGACGTTCATTCTTCCCGCCCCCAGTTCCGAGATATTTATCCACTATCTCCTCAACCTCTCCGGTTATGGCAAAGCCGCCCAAAAAGCGGTTCTCGGATGCATAGCCCGTCAAGCGCATTGCAAGTATTCGATTCTACGTGTGGATATCGAGGAGCCTGTAGTTCATCGAAGCCTCCCTTGCCGAAAGCATGGCAACCTCTCTCTTGAGCCCCTCCACATCTCCCCCTTCCCGAAGGAACTCCAATGCCCTTTTAAAATATTTTTCATCCCCCTCCACTTTCACCCACCATCAACCGCCTGTTTTCTTCCCCCAATTTTTCAGTGGTTGCTAAAAGCGCTTCCTGATCCTTCAGTGCGCTCTGTATTTGGCTTCCATGATTGAGATACTCTTTAAAAGCCCATCCCTCATCCTGAGAAGTCCTGCAACCTCCTCCACATCATCACATCCTCATGTAGTAGCGTATAAGCTCTTCAATGTCCGAGTAGTCCCTCTCCCCCTTGTTGAGCATTCTCCTGAGGCGTTTATTCTCCGCTATCAATCCGGAAAGCTGTATCGCCAGATTCTGATTATCCTTTGCAATCTCAAAGGAGGAAAATTTGAGGGGAGCCCAGCTTCCTTCGATTTCGTAGAGCTCACGTTCAAGTCGCTTTATCTCTTCCATGAGCATTTCAACATCATGCTCCTCCCTCTTTGTTAGAAACTCGCCTTTTATGAGTATTCTGATAATTTCATCCACCCTGAAGCCATATTTATGTCCGATTAGCTCAATCCTTCTGAAAGTCCCATCATCGATGTTGAAAACGACCTTCCTCCATCCCCTCTTAGGTCTCACTATTATCCTCATTCCTCATCGCTTCCCTAAGCTTCCTGTTTTCCTCACTTATGTCTCTCCTTACCCGTATCAGGAGCTCTCTATCCCTTTTGGCCCTTTCGCTGAATTCCAGGAGCTCTTCATAATGACTCCTTACCTCCTCAAGCTTTCTCTCCAGCCGCCGCTTTTTTTCAAGTAGCATCTCTATCTGAAGCACCCTCAGGGTTTCCTCAAGCGCATTAAGCTTCTCAAAGTTTTTCTGAATCTCTCTTTTCCGCTTTCTGATTTTGTGAAATTCCCCGTTTTCAACCCTGATTTCAATCTCCAAAAATCCCACCCCTAAAGAGCCTTCTTTTTCTCTTTTTGTACACCTTATGGAGATTAGCCCCGATCAGGCTGCCTCTCAGTGCATATATCGCCAGGAGCGGTGCCTCCTCTTCTCTATCGGTTGGGCCCTCTTTTGAACGGTAGTCAAATTTTGAGATGAATTTCTCGAGATTTTCATCAATCGATTCAAGCTTTTCAATCTGTACCTCTTTCAGCCTCTTCGCTTTTGGAGGATCGTGCTCCCTCAGATATTCATAAAGCATCTCAAAGTGCTTTTTGCAGAGGAGTGCGCTGGAGTTTTTGTAAACCTCAAAGAGCTCGTCAAACCTGCTGGCAATGGATTCTATCGTGTTTCTTTCCTTTTCCCTGCCCAGAAGGCATAGAGGGCACTCATCTTCTTCTCCCACGTCCCCCTCCTTCAGAGAGGTTACGTAATGGGAGAGCACCCTCTCGTAGAGCATGCTCACTCCAAGGGGGCCGTATAGGGGATTTGAATATGCCACCTCCTTGAGTTTCCATGCATGATACGTGCAGAGCCCCATGCTCCTTTTAAAACTCTTATCAACCTCGGGATCGAGCACATGCTCGTAGAGAATTTCCTCTATGAGGTTGTTCTCATACTTCTCCAGAATCCTGCATACGGGGCACACACCCTCCTCAATGGCTTCCTTTAGGTATATTCCTATCAGATCCATGAAAAACCCTCAAACCAGCTCGCTCAGCGCCTTAAGGGCCCTGTACGTGTTCTGAAAGTTTGAGATTCCCATTTCAAGGGATCTCCTGAACCCTCCATTGGGATTCTGAAGGGCTCGTATAAAGTTGATATGCGCCTTTACGTAACGGGGTTTCTCCCCTATGAGACGCATACCACGGATGGCATAGAAAGTGGGCTCCAGATACGGGGGAAGGGAGTACGGAACTTCCGTAAAGCCTCCATACACCTCGCATCTCTTAAAATGCTGGGTCTTTAAGGCTTTGTATCCCAGTGCGTTCAACGAGAACAATGCCTGATACGTCATGGTGGTCGTTGGCTGTTTAAGCCCAAACCCATCCCCCCGTTTAAAGCCCATTACAAAGTCCCTGATTTTTTCCCTAACGTCCCCTTCGATTTTGTAGCCTATGGCATTAAATGCCCTCATAATCCAGTAGGTCGCCTCCAGCGGTGTTGACGTTCCGAACTCCTCGCTCCCGCCGAGGCCCACGGCGAACTTCCCGTTTAAAGGATCGTACTTCTCAGAAAGCAGTTCAATCTTCTCGAGGGCCAGATCCCCTGCACCCAGAATTCCAAGAGCTTCCATGCCCATTGCCAGTGCCACGGTAGCCTGCTGGGGTTTCAGGGAATCATGGAGAAATTCAATCGTCTTCTCCTTCTCCGGGACTTCCATCCCGAGGAGATCATAAATCCTGACGGCATAGTAAGTGTCGTTTATGTTCGTTTCGTCCAAAACGGAGACGAAGCAGTACCCGCCATCGTCGTGGCGTCTCTTCTCAACGTAACGGATAACGGAGTCGACGTTAACGAACCTTCCGATTTCGTAAAGCTTCGAGCCCATTTTAATCCCTCCGACCCATCCTTCCGGCCATTTGGTTACTGGCGAAAGAAAAGGCGTCATTAGCCTTCCCGGCGGTTCGGCTCGAAGCCCGGCGGACGCCATCGCCCGGGTTATACCTTCAGGGGGGGCACTTAAAACGTTTACGGCACAAAAATTTAATAGGGAAGAAGCCCCATCCCATCGTGATGGAATCATGGAGTTCATAGCCTTCACCTACACGGAAAACTTCACGGAGAACGGGCCGGTAAAAGAGGTCATCTTTGATGTATTCGAGATGGTTAACCATTTCTTTAAGGAGAACGACTTACCCATCAGGTTCGTTTACGTCGGAAAGATGAAGCTGGAGCCCGGTTACCTCATAACCATACGCACCCCGGAGGGAAACGTCAGGGCCTATCCCCTGGAGGTTCTCGTGGAAGTTCTTCACGCCAGACTCCTCAACAAGATAGAGAACACGGGCATAAGAATGAGCAGGATATTCGCCCTCACCGCCTTCCCCCTCGTCTCCCGCAACCCCTATTTCGACTTCTATGAGAAGTTCCTCGGAATACAGGAGACCATCCTGAAACTGAGGGTGATGCTCCTCTCGATAAAACCCTTCGAACCGCCGGGGCTTTCGGAACTCCTGAGGAGGGCCGGGAGCGGGAACCTATCCAAGGAAGAACGGGAACTTATGGGGCGGAAACTACGCCTTTTCAAGAACCGTCTCGTCAAGGGAGTTCTCCACGAGGTGGGCCACGGTTTCGGCCTGAGCCACTGCAACAACAACTGCGTCATGAACCCGCCGTCGAGCATGGAGGAATGGGACTCCCGGATGCTCGGTTACTGCGATTCGTGCTTCATCGACCTGAAGAGGGCCGTTGAGTGGTCCGGGAGGTAAGGCGGAGGTTTCAGGTAAACCTAACCCCCTGCCCTCGAGCGCCTTAGGATTTCCATGAAACGTTCCACTTCCTCCGCATTGCCCTCGACGATGATTCCCTATCTGGGCATGCCGTGAAAGGGCTCCGCTCTCCAGATCCTCAGGTTTACCCAGGCCCCGGAATTCTTCAGGATCTCCCTGATTTCGGGGGGATGGATCGCTGTGAGAAGTTCCTTCCTCATGGCGTCACTTCCTTCCGTGATTCTTCCACGAGCTTCCTTGCCGCTTCAAGCACCCTGGCGGCGTGCCCTTTTGCACGGACGTTGATCTTCTTCCACACAATCTTCCCCTCCGGGTTGAAGATGAAGGTGCTCCTTATCACCCCTTCGTACTCCTTTCCGTAACGCTTCTTCTTTCCCCACGCCCCGAGGGCCCTTATCAGCTCCGCCCCGGGATCACTGAGCAGCCGGACCTTCAGGTTGTGCTTCTCCTTGAACCTCCTGTGGCTTCTCAGGGAATCCTTCGAAACCCCCACGACCTCAAAGCCCAGCCTTCCGAACTCCGGGAGAAGCTCCGTGAATTCTCTGGCCTCGGTGGTGCAACCGGGCGTGTTGTCCTTTGAGTACACGTAGAGAACCGTCCACTTCCCGAGGATGACATCCCCGAGGCTTACCTCCCTTCCGTCTTCGTCAATAACCTTAACCTCCAGAGGGTTCACGGCCATCACCGAGATAGTTAGGTCGTCCTAATTAATAAACCTTTTGAGCGGAAAAGGTTATTTAGATTGAGCGAGTGCTACTTTTAGGTGAAAACATGAGGCTCCCTCCCCATAAGACCAAGATAGTGGCCACCCTTGGACCGGCATCGATGAAGAAGGACACCATCGAGAAAATGATAAAAGCCGGTATGAGCGTTGCAAGGGTAAACTTCTCCCATGGCGATCTTGACCAGCACGCCCGAACGGTTGAACTTGTCAGGAAGGTATCGGAGAGGCTGAACCGCCCCGTGGCAATTCTTGGGGACCTTCCCGGCGTAAAAATCCGCGTTGGTGAAATACAGGGCGGTTCCGTTACGCTGAGACGGTGGCAGACGGTCGTTCTGACGACGAGGGACGTAAT
The DNA here is from genome assembly GCF_002214525.1 of Thermococcus sp. P6. Taxonomy (NCBI): domain Archaea; kingdom Methanobacteriati; phylum Methanobacteriota; class Thermococci; order Thermococcales; family Thermococcaceae; genus Thermococcus; species Thermococcus sp. P6. The sequence continues at coordinate 1,490,276 of NZ_CP015104.1, read as the reverse complement.
AGGGACCGAGGCCGAGATACCCGTCCAGTTCAAGGATTTTCCCCGGATGGTCTCCAAAGGGGACCTCATCTACCTGAGCGACGGCTTCATAACGCTCCGCGTGGAAGACGTTCGCGAGCAGGATGTGGTGTGTAAGGTCCTCGTGGGCGGAACGCTCTTCTCCCACAAGGGCATCAACGTGCCGAGGGCGAGAATGGCGATCGATGCGGTAACCGACAAGGACCTCGAGTTCATCAGGTTCGCCATCGAGACGGGCATAGATGCCGTGGGGGTGAGCTTCGTCGGTTCCGCCTACGACATCATAAAGGTCAGGAGGTTCGTCAGCGAGAACAACGGGGACCTGTTCATAGTGGCCAAGATAGAGAGGCCCGACGCCGTGAGGAACTTCGATGACATTCTCAACGCCTCCGACGGGATAATGGTGGCGAGGGGAGATCTGGGCGTTGAGATGCCGATTGAAAAGCTCCCGATCCTCCAGAAGAAGATGATAAGCAGGGCCAACGTTGCGGGCAAACCCGTCATAACCGCCACCCAGATGCTGGAGAGCATGACCGAGGAGAAGCTGCCGACGAGGGCGGAAGTTACCGACGTGGCAAATGCGATCCTCGACGGGACCGATGCGGTGATGCTCTCCGAGGAAACGGCCGTTGGAAAGTATCCCGTAGATGCCGTCAGGACGATGGCGAGGATATCGAAAGCCACGGAGGCCTACCGGGAATCCCAGTGGTCAACCCGCATACTCGAGTGGAAGATGACGGGCCTGAGCGAGAAAGGGCCCAAGAAGGGTACCATAAAGGACACGATCGCGAGGAGCATAATGGAGGCACTGACCTCGATGAACATCAAGTACATCCTGACCCCGACGAGGACCGGCGAAACGGCCCGCCTCATATCCCGCTTCAAGCCGAAGCAGTGGATTCTGGCCTTCGCAACGAGGGAGTCCGTTGCAAGGAGGCTGATGTTCTCCTACGGCGTTTACCCCTTCACCGTAAAGGAAACCAGCGAGGATGAGATACTGGACCTGATAAGGTCCCTCGGCATAGTGAAGGACAACGACGTCGTCCTCCTGACCAAGGGAACGCCGATAGGCAGAACCGCCGGGACGAACACCATCAGGATATTCATGGTATGAAGAGAAAAGGAACCCCCGGGGCTTTATTCCTCTTCCCTGAGCTTGAGGGAGGTGTGCTCCCTCTTCAGTTCCTCCACCTTCTCGATCATGTCCTCCACAGTCTCCTTGAGCCGAAGTGCCAGTTCCTCGAGCTCCTTCACGGTATTCTCGAGCTCCCTCTCGCGTTCCTCGACTTCTTCCATGGCCATCGCGAGGTTCTTCTCCCTGTCCTTTCTGTAGACCTCGACGTTCAGGCCCTCGTAGTCCCACAGGATGGAACCGTTCTCTATCCTGAAGGGTACCGTTATCCTCACGACGTCACCCCTGTCAACCCCGAGCTCCTGAAACCTTTCAAAGATCCTCTGGTTCAGTTCCCCCGCCGCCCTGAGAACTTCCCCCGGATCGACCTTCTTCTTCGTCAACGCAAAGAGGACGCGCCTCACCTTATGCGCGTATCCAGAAGCGCGGACGAAACCGGTGCTCAGCCTCATAGGGCATCCCGTAAAGGTTTTATCGTTTGATGCATAAATAACTACCGGTGATGGCATGAACGTCCTCATATTCGGCCCGCCCGGAAGCGGCAAATCAACCCATTCCCAGAGAATAACCGAGCGCTACGGTCTCACCTACATATCCTCCGGGGACATGATACGCTCAGAGATCGAGCGTAAGAGCCCCCTCGGGGTCGAGATGGAAAGGTATCTTGCGAGGGGAGAGCTGATACCGGACACGGTCGTCAACACCCTGATAATCTCCCGGCTCAGGCGCGATAGAAAAAACTTCCTAATAGACGGCTACCCGAGGACAGCGGAGCAGGTTCTGGCGCTCGAGAACTACCTCTACGACCACGGCATGAAGATAGACCTCGCCATGGAGATATCGATTTCAAAGAAGGAGAGCGTCGAGAGGATCTCCGGAAGGAGGATCTGTTCAAGCTGCGGTGCCGTTTATCACGTTAAATACAACCCTCCAAAGGTCCCGGGGAAATGCGACGTCTGCGGCGGAAGGCTCGTTCAGAGGGAGGACGACAGGCCAGAGGTGGTAAAAAAGAGGTACGACCTCTACGTGAAAAACATGGAGCCCATAATCAAGTTCTACAGGAAGCAGGGCATCTACGTCAGGGTGGACGGGCACGGTGGAATAGAGGAGGTCTGGGAGAGGATAAGGCCCCTTCTGGACTACATAAGCAACAGGGAATCCGTATCCGGGTAGGCAAAACTGCCTTAAAGGTTTCCGGGAATTAAAGACCGGTGATGGAAGTGAGGGTGAGGTTTTACGCGACTTTCCGGGAGCTTATGGGCACCAAGGAAGTTGAGGTCCACAGCGTTAAAACTGTGGGGGAGCTCATAGAGTACCTGTCAAAGCACTACAACCCTGAGATCAAAAAAGAGCTCCTTGAAACGGAGCGCGTCAACGAGCAGAAGCCCGTCGATGGAATGATACTCGTGAACGGGCACAACGTCCTCCACCTGAAGGGCCTTGAGACCGAACTGAAGGATGATGACGTCGTCCACATATTCCCTCCCGCGGGTGGTGGGTGATGGCCATAGCTGAGCTGTGCCTCTTCCCCCTTGGAACCTCCACGCCGGGCGTTGGAAAGTACCTCGAGCCCGTGATAGAGGTTATCAAGGCCAGCGGGCTCAAGTACAGGGTGTGCCCGATGGGGACGGTAGTCGAGGGTTCCGTGGAGGAGATTCTCAACCTCGTTAAGGCCTGCCACGAAGCCATTTTAAAAGCCGGGGCGAAGAGGGTCGTGATAAGCCTGAAGATCGATGACAGGATCGATAAACCCCTGACGATCGAGGGAAAGATGAGGGTCTAACATGGCGGAGTACTTCAACAGGATAGCCCGGAGGTACGACGACTGGTACGGGACGAAGACGGGCAGTTACGTGGACCGGACCGAGAAGTGGCTCGTTTTCTCGATGCTGCGCTCCAGATCCGGAAGGGCCCTCGACCTCGGCTGTGGAACCGGAAACTACACCCTCGAGCTTAAGAGGAGGGGTTTTGAAGTTATCGGTCTCGACGCCAGCGAGGGCATGCTCTCGGTCGCCCGTTCAAAGGGTCTGAACTGCATCAAAGGGGACGCCCGCGATCTGCCCTTCCCGGACGGGAGCTTTAACCTCGTTCTCAGCGTCACGATGTTCGAGTTCATCCACGAGCCCGAGGAGGTTGTGGAAGAGATATGGAGGGTTCTAAAACCGGGTGGAGAGGTGCTCATAGGCACGATGAACGGGAGAAGCGCGTGGTTTCTGTTCAAAAGGCTAAAAAGCCTTTTCGTTGAGACGGCCTACAGGTACGCCCGCTTCTACACACCGGGAGAGCTCGAGGATCTCCTCAGGAAGGCCGGTTTCAAGGACGTTGAGAGCGCCGGGGTGATATTCTTCCCCTCCTTCTGGCCCTTCCACGGCCTTGCGGAGAAAATTGACAGGAGGTTCTGCAGGGAATGGAAGAACATCGCGGCCTTTATAGCCGTGAGGGGGGTCAAGCCCTGAAGAGAACCCTACCAATAAGACTGGCGAGTCGGAACGGTCGAAAATAAGATATTGAAGAGAGGGTCAGCCCTCCCATACGACGTAGGCCTTCTTCGTTATGAAGATCGGCTCAACGCGCTTTCTGACCACGACGACCTTATCCTTACCGTACTTCTGGTAGAGTTCGTTGATGTAGGATTCGAAAACGTCCCGGGGCATCGATGCTTTAGCGGTTATCCCGTTGTCGCCAGCGGCGACGCTTATCCCCTTCTCCACCGGAACGTAGGCTACGATGTCCTGATGGGGTTCAAGGTAGAACTCATCCCGATAGATGTCCTTCCCGTTGGGCGCCACGTAATAGACGAGGCTCGCCCTCAGGTAGAGGTCAACGGTATGCTCCTTCCTGAAGGCGGCGGTGAGTTTGAGCTCACCGCTACTCCCTTCATCGAGAACGTAGCTCGGGTTAACGGATTTTCCGTCCACGTAGACGGGTCCGTCGAGCACCCCCACGGGGCCGTCCTGAAGGAGGAGGAAGCGGTAGCCGGTGGCGTTGGGCACCGTCAGGTTAACCTCTACCGGGACCTCGTTCAGGTGGTCCATGTTCAGCCCCCCGGCGAGGACTTCCCTCTCCACAAGCGAACTGCCGTTGTAGGCTTCGAAGATGAGCGTGGCGTTCTTAACGTCCCTTCCAAAGGCCGATATCCACAGCCTGAGCCTCTGCTCTCCAATGGGGAGCTTTCCGCCACTGAGGGTGCTGTAGAACGGCTCCCAGGTTCCGTTGTCGAACCTGTCGATCCTGTAAACCGCGAAGGGCCTGAACTCATAAGTGGAGACACCACCGGAGTTATGGGCCGGCTTGAAGTTGGCAAAGAGCTTCTGAGCGTCCCACTGCTGGAAGGAGAAGGGTATGTGGAACGCCAGCCGGAAGAAGTTGCTGAAGGCTATCTTCTGATAGGCCAGCAGCCCGTAATTGGAGAAGACGTAAAGGACGTAGGGGATGTCTCCACGGCCCGCTATCATCCGACCGTTCGTGAGATCGATGGTCATGGCGGGCTGGTAGGAGTACTCACCCGCGTTTATGTAAACGACCGTCTTCCCGCTCTCGTTTTTGTACTGGATGTAATTCCTCGGGAGGAGCTGGAACATCGGGTTGTGCTCGTATTCCCCGTAGGTTATGGCACCGCCGAGGTAGCTTATGGCGTTGAACTTGTATATGTCCTGCTGCCATGTTATCAGGTAGTTCAGTTCCCACGCCTCGAAATCCACCTCACTTTCGTTGCCGTAGTGGGAGAAGAAGTCCGCAACTATGTAACGCCTGTCGTAAGCGTGGCCACCGTCCGTGGCGCTCCTCCTGTGGCTGAGGAGGGAGCTCTCTATCCAGTAGCCGTAGTCCCACCAGCTCGTTGCACTGTCGAGGGAGTTGCTGTTGTTCCTGAGCCAGTTGAGTTCGTTCACCCAGTCCGTCGGAACCGACCCCCCGCTTTTCGCCGTGTTCTTCGCTATACCCCCCGTGTACTGGGCACCTATCAGCGGAAGCGGGACGAAGAGGAGCACCAGCAGGACCGCGTAGAGGGCTTTCGTGGAGACGCTTTCCCTCATGGCCTCAACGTAGAGGAAGATCTCCCCAACGGCCACTCCAGCGAGCAGGAGTATGGCTCCCGAAGCTTGAAACACGAAACGGACGGCTAAGATAAGAAGGTATACGGAACCGAGGTAGTAGGCGAAGAGGAATATCTCCTTATGGCCCGTAAGATCGTTCCTGACCAGCTTCCTCACGAACCTTGCGGCAACTATACCGAAGCCGACCACCGAGAGGAGGAACATCAGGGCGTCCTTACTCTTGACGCTGTAGTAGCCCTTTATCGTGTCCCAGTCGGTCTTTGCGAGCTCCGCCACCGTCTGGTAGAGCGGGTTCGACTGCGTGGCCCCCCCGAGGAACTTTGCAAGATCCCTGCCGAAGTAGCCGTAGAAAGCCAGAAAACCGACAACGGCTATGGCCAGAACCGTTCCAAAGCGATGCTTCCCGTCGGAGTAGTTGAGGCCGAACCTTTCACCGTAGAGCATTATCCCCGCCAGAAGGCTCAGGGCCACGAAGACCTCTATGGCGAAGATGAGGAAGCCCCTTATGCCCACGAAGCCCGTGTAGGAAAGGCCCAGCCCGAGGAGGAGCGACAGGCCGAAGAGGGGGAAGAAGTCCCTGACGAAGACCCTGAGGGCGTCGAGCTGGCCGAAGATGAAGTAAACGAGTATCGTGGTTCCCGCGAAGAGGAGGAGTATTCCAACGCCGAAGACGCTTCCTCCCCATGCCGCCATGTAGAGGACGCTTGCGATGAGGAAGAAGAGCCCGGAGGCTATTTTCTTCCAGTTCCACTCCTTCTCGTCGAGGTAAGCCATGAGCAGGAACACTGCTATAAGGAAGAACATCATGAAGGGCCCTTCACCGCGGTTGTTGCCCGAGTAGGTCTTGCTGAAGTTGGCGTAGGAGAACATCATGAAGGCGGCCGCCCAGAGGCCGGCCCAGTTTGAGTGGAGCTTCTTTCCGAGGAAGTAAATGGCTATTATGCTAACCGCCCCCACGAAGGGTGGCCAGAGCTTGAAGGCCCCGAGTTGATCGTAGCCAAATACGGAGACCACCTTATAAAAGGCCGCCTGTATGGTGTAGAGCCCAAGGTAACCGGCCGCCTTTACCCCCGTTGGGGGATCGGCGTAGGCGAAGTACTTCGGGATCCAGTCAGTTATCGCCTGCCTGTACATCTCGTAGTGGAAGAAGGTATCCGGGTCGAGAAAGGTCCTGTAGTTCGAGGTGAGGTTCCTTATCCTGAAACCCCAGTAAGCCAGCAGGAGGGCTATCAGGGGTAGCCCGTAGGCCTTGAACTTTTCATAGTAAGCTCCGGAAGAGGACTTTTCCCTCCTCCCCTTCCTTTTCTCCTTAACGTCCGTCTTGACCATTTTTACCACCTCATTCAACGGTAACGGATTTGGCAAGGTTCCTCGGTCTGTCCGGGTCGTTACCCCTCAGGACGGAGAGGTGATAGGCCAGAAGCTGCAGTGGAAGGGCGTAAACTATAGGAGTAAGGAGTTCGTCCATCCCGGGCATCTCGATGAAAACGTCCGAGATGTCGCGGAGCTCCGGCTCCTCCCCGAGGCCTATCACGTGGGCTCCCCTCGCCCGGGCCTCCTCGATGTTGGCCACCATCTTGTCGAAGGTCCTTCCACCCGGTGCTATCGCCACCACGGGAACACCGTTCTCGAGCAGGGCGAGGGGCCCGTGCTTCAGCTCACCGGCGCTCAGGCCCTCGGCGTGGACGTAGCTTATCTCCTTCAGTTTCAGGGCCCCCTCGAGGGCCGTGGGAACGTTTATCCCTCTGGCGATGTAGAAGAAATCCTCCCTCCCAAGGAGCCCTTCGGCGAGCTCCCTCAGTGCTCCATCGTGCCCGAGGACCTTCTCCATCAGCTCTGGAACGGCCTTAAGGTTCTCCTCCAGCCTCCTGAGTTCCTCTCCATCGGTTGTTCCGAGGATCCTCGCCAGCTCTATTGCCAGCATCGTGAGGACCGTCAGCTGGGTGGTGTAGGTTTTGGTCGCCGCCACCCCTATCTCCGGCCCCGCGTGGGTGTAGAGCGTAAGATCCGCCACCCTCGTGGCCATGCTCCCGACGACGTTGACGATCGCGAGAACCTTCGCCCCCCTCTCCTTGGCCAGCCTCATGGCGGCGAGGGTATCGGCGGTCTCCCCACTCTGGGTTATGGCCAGCACGAGGTCCCTCTCGTTCAGTATCTCACCGAACTCGTAACGGAACTCGCTTGCCTCCTCAACGATGGGGACCCTGCGGGTGAGCCTCTGGAAGAGGTACTTGGCGACGAGGCCCGCGTGGTATGAAGTCCCCATCGCCACGATGAATATCCTGTCGTATCCGGCTATCTCCTCGGCCACCTTCCTTACGACTTCGGCGTTCCCGTGTATGGCATCCCTCACGGCCCGGGGCTGTTCGTATATCTCCTTGAGGGTGAAGTGCTCGTAACCCGATTTCTCCGCCATCTCCAGATCCCATTCTATCTCCTGAACCTCCTTCTCAACGACCTCCCCCGTGTAGAGGTTCTTAACGATCCACGAGTCCTTCGTTAGGATGGCGTACTCCCCGTCGTCAAGGAAGACCGCCCTTTTGGTGTACTCAAGAAACGCGGGAACGTCGCTCGCGGCGAAGTTCTCGCCCCTCCCTATTCCCAGAACCAGCGGGCTCTCGTTCCTGACGAAGTAAAGCCTGTCCGGTTCCCCGGCGTATATTATGCCGAGGGCGAAGGAACCCCTGAGCCTCAGAAGGGCCCTGCGCATCGCCTCCTCAAAGCTCCCCCCTGACTTAAGCTCCTCCTCTATGAGGTGGGCTATGACCTCCGTATCGGTGTTGCTCCTGAAGGTGTGGCCCCTTTCCACGAGCCATTCCCTCAGGGAGGAGAAGTTCTCGATTATGCCGTTGTGAACGAGGGCTATCCTCCCCGTGCAGTCCGTGTGGGGGTGGGCGTTGGTATCGTCCGGAACGCCGTGGGTGGCCCAGCGCGTGTGTCCTATGCCGATCTTCCCGGGCATCTGGAGGAAGCCGAGCTTCTCCCTGAGCTCGTCAACCCTCCCTGCACCCTTCTTTATGTAAAGCCTCCCGTTATCCCCTGTGACGATACCCGCGGAGTCATAGCCCCTGTACTCGAGCCTCTTGAGTCCCCTGACTATAACCTCACAGGCCTTTCTATCTCCAACGTAACCGATTATGCCGCACATTGAATCCACTCTCCCCTTACTCCCTCCCCGGATAAACCCGGGGGGTTAAAAGGGTTTCTCACCTGAGCACGATATGGGGGATGGAAAAACCTTTATAGGGCGGAACGTACCTACGGGGGTGTGGCGATGGACGGAAAGCTCGACGACTTTCTCGCGAACGCGACCGGGAGTCAGGAAAGGGAACCGGATAAAAAGAAGAGGCGCCTGAAATCAACCAGTCTGGAATCTTTCCTACCCGAAGAACAGATAAACTACTTCAAAAAGCTCAGGATCGGCTCCAAGAAGATGAGGAACGCGAAGATAGACGGCCTATAATTCCTCGGCCACTATAGCCCTCTCGCCGAGTTTGAAGACGAAGGCCCTCCTTTCACCTCTAAGGTTCGCCTCTATCCTCTTTCTCAGCTTCCAGTAGTCCCGATCGGGCACGCTTACCCTGAGCGTTGCTCTGCCGAAACCCTCCCTCCTGAGGAGGTCGTTTATCCTGAGGGGATGGAACGGAACGATCCCAACTATGGCGTAGGTCCTTTTGAGATAGGGACTCCTGAGTTCTTCATCTCCCGTTGCAAGAACGCGCCTCTTCTCGCGCAGGAGCATCCTTACGTCCGCCCTCAGGGTGTGGAAGAGCTCGTTTATAAGGTCCGCACGATCGATGCCCTGAGGGATCTCGTAGAGGTACTCCCCGGGTTCATCCGACCATTCCACGATGTTCTCGAGGTTCGGATCGTTCTCGAGCCTGACCCCGGCCGGCAGGATCACGGCGCTCCTCTCGGCCCTGGCGAGGGGTTCGGTGTAGAAGGTCAGCCTGTTGAGGGCCCCGAAGAGGTCGATGTACTCGAACTCGCCCCGCCACGGGACCCTTTCGCGAGCCATCTGCGGCGGCAGGTCGAAGATGAACGAGTCGGTTCTGGCTCTGTAGAGCTCGTAAACCTTCAGGGGGCTCGGGAGCAGGTCCTCAAGCCTTCTCTCCGGCGCCTCGGGTGGTCTGGCCGGATCGGAGAAGATAACCTCCGCATCGATCCTCTCCACGGTTTCCGGGGACAGGGAATCGGCGTTGATGAACTCCACGTTGCTGACGCCGTAGATCTCGGCGTTCCTTCGGGCGAACTCGAGTTTTAGGGGGTCTATGTCAATCCCGTAGGCCCGCTTAACCTTCATGGCGTAGAAGATCAGCTGGATTCCAACACCGCAGGAGACGTCCGCTATGCTCTCAACCCCCATCTCACCCAGACGTTCGGCACGGTACCTCGCCACGGCCTCGTGGGTGGCGTAGCGAAGGCCCTCCAGGTCCATCCAGAGGTCGTTCCTCGAGAACTTGTCTCCGGCCCTTATTCTGGCCCTCGCCACCTCCACAACGAGCTCCCACTTCTCGCCGTGCTTCTCGCGGAGTTTTCTTTCCCTTCCGCCCTTTATCATCTCAACGGCTTCCTCGATATCCTCCGCGGTGATCCCTTCGAGCATGTTCTCCACTGGGAGAGAGACTTAAAAACGTTATCCGCCATGTTCCTCAGGTGGTGGAATGAACTGGAGAAAAATCACCTTCATCGTGCTTTCGGCCATCATGCTGGGGGGATCCTTCTGGTACCTCTACGACTTCGCCTCCCGGCCAGACCTGAGGGATTACATCGGTGACGAGGTGTGGTACGTCCCGGCGAGCAGGAACCTCCTCCACAGGCTCGGGGTTGAGCTCCACTACGTGAACGACACCACCGGCTCGGAGGGGATAAACGTCATCTTCTCAAACAAGAGTACCCGGATAAAGTACCAGTACGAGGTTGAAAAGCTGGCCATCCGCTACAACGCGACCTACGAGAGGGAATACCTCAAGTTCCCCGGCCTCTACTTTGAGATACCCGCGGGAAACGTTGGGGGCTTTTTGAGCGCCCTTTCGGAGAAGCTGCCTCCAGATGCCTACAGTGTGGTTAAGGGTTACAGGTATCCTGACAAGGAGAACATCCAGAACTACCTGAACACCGAGCACCCCTTCCTTGGAAAGGACCTCATAATGCTCGGCATGCTCATCGAGGACAGGCCGATAAACTGGCGCCTTCCGGGCATAGTGGCCTTCGTTTTGATAGCCATCCTCGTTATTTTAGCTACCTACAGGATTAGCGGAAGCTACCTCGCGGCTCTTATAGCGCTCCTCTTCACCATAGGGGACCCAACGCTCGAGGCCCCCGCAATCACCGCCATGCTTGACATCCACGTCGCCCTCTTCGTGGCCCTGTTCACGACCCTGCTCGTCTACGACATGAGGAAATCCTCCGCCTTCTCCCTCGGCCTCGCCGCCGCGGTCAAGCTCAGCGGGGCCTTCGGCTATCCGGTGCTCCTTATCAGGGCCTTCAGGGAGAGGAACCTGCGGAACTTCCTCCTCACCATAACCATTCTTCCCGGCATCGGGTTCCTCCTGCCGAACCTCGTGGCGATAGAGGGAATCGGCTTCGAGAAATGGCTGCGCGATCTTCTGGGCAGCTTTCGGTGGCACCTCTCCTCCAAGGGAGGCCACCCGGCCGCTTCGCCCGTCTGGGACTGGTTCATAAACAGGAAAGCCTTCCCCTTCCACTACAACCCCAACGTCTTCGCCCAGACCGATCCCTTCCTGCTCCTCAGCATGGTGCTCTTCCTGCTGGCCCTGCCGTGGCTTTACCGCAGGAGGGGAAAGCTACTGATACCCTACTCCGTCTTCTGGAGCATAGTTGCCCTCTTCGCCCTCCAGTACGTCCTCGGAGGAACGACGCAGTTCAGCTTCTACGCCACGATCCTCGTCCCGCCGGCGGCCATCGTCATGGGGGTCGCGCTGAAGGAACTCCTCCGCTGGGAGGCCTTTACCGATTCCCTGTGGCTCTATCTGGAGTGGCTTCTCGAGGTGAAGGACAGGATAAGGTTATGGCTGAGGAGATGAGCCTCCGATGAAACGGTCCAGCCCGTACTGTTTCCGGCTGGACTTCCTTCCTTTTATTTCCCCCTCGATCTTCCTCAGGGTTTTCCAGCTCCGCCTGACTATGGGCGGGAACTCACCGTGCTTTACGTAGTACTCCCGAAGGAATTCCCTCGTCCTCGGATCGCTCGGATAACCGCTCCCGATCTCGCCGTATTCCTCTCTGAGCCTCTCTATCGCCCTGTCACGGGTCACCTTTGCCAGTATCGAGGCCGCGGAAACGGGTATGAACCTGTCATCCGCCCCGTGCTCCGAGACTATTCTGGCCTTGAAGTTCAGCCTCGGCTCAATATCGGCGCCGAAACGGGCCTCTTTTACGTCCGCCGCGTCTACGTAAACGACGTCCGGCTTAACGCCCAGCGAGTTGAGGGCTCTGGCGAAGTTCTCAACCTCGAACTCGTTGAGCGTCCCACCGCGCGAATCTATCTCCTCGGGTGAAAGTTCAAGGATCACGTAATCGTCCAGAACTTTGATTATCTCATCGAAGAGCGCCGCCCTTCTCTTCGGCGTGAGCTTCTTGGAGTCCCTGACCCCGAGCTTCCTGAGTTCCTCGGTTTTTTCCTCATCAACCACAACGGCCGCCACCACCATGGGACCTATTACCGGTCCCCTCCCGGCTTCGTCGATGCCCGCGAGCTTCAAGCCTTCACCCCCCGGAGGAGAAGTCCGCCGTAAACCACTCCAAGCATTATCGTTGCCAGACCGCTCGGCGGTATGTCGGTCAGGTAAGCCAGAGCCACCGAGGAGAGCTGTACCGCAAGGGTGAGCGCCACGCTAACGGCGAGCACCTTCCTCACGTTCGAACTCACCATGAGGGCTATTGCACCGGGGAGGACGGCAACCACCTGCAGTGTGATCAGTCCGACCGTCTGAACTATCAAAGCCCCTGTCGCACCCACGAGGACGTAGAGGGTCATCAGGTAGGCCCCCACGTTGCCCCCGTAGCTCTCAATCCCCTCGGGATCGAAGCTGAGGTACAGGAAGTCCCGGTAGAGGAGGAGAAGGACGAAGAAGAGCAGTGCACCGCCGAAGACGAGCACCGTGAGGTCGTTCAGACTTATCAGGAATATCTCACCCGTGAGGTAGGAAACGATGTTCTGGCTAAGGGGAAAGTAGGGCCTGCTCGCCATGACCCTGTACAGAACGCCGAAGCCGAGGACGGTCAGACCCGCCACGAAGCTCGCAACTATCCCAACCGCTGAATCCGGGGAGAAGCCGGCCCTTTCGAGCCAGGCTATGAGGAGGACCACCAGAACCGTCACGATCAGGGCGGTGGCCGTTACGAGCGCGATGTTCGAGAGGAGGAGCCCGAGTATCATCCCGAGAACGGCGCCGAAGAGAAGTGCGTGGAAGAGGGCGTGGGTGAGGAAGGCCAGCCCCTTCGTGTTGATCAGGGGACTGAGCGTTCCGAGGAGGACGCTGACCACGATGCTGGCAAGGATCGCCCTCAGGAGATATTCGGGAATCAACTCATTTCACCCCCGTGGCGTGGACGTGCGCGTCCCCGGTTATGCAGAAGAGTCTGTCCTCAACGGGCACGACCCTCGCGAGGGGACCGTAGACGGACTTGATTAGGGAATCCTTCAGAACCTCTTCAGGCTTTCCAAAGGCTACCAGCCTTTTGCTCAGGAGCATGATCCTGTCGCCTATCTCGAGCAGGGGGTTTATGTCGTGGGTGGTCACCATCATGGTTATGCCCCTCTCGCGCTTTATTCTTCCAAGAACGGTTGCAACCTCAACTCTCGCGCTCGGATCCAGAGCGGAGAGGGGCTCGTCGAGGAGGAGCAGCTTCGGATCGCTTATCAGGGCCCTCGCCAGAAGAACCCTCTGTCTCTGTCCGCCGGAGAGCTCACGGAAGAGTTTTTCCTCAAGGTCCGACAGTCCCACGAAGCCAAGGACCCTTTTGGCCTTTTCTATGATCTCAGGTGGCAGTTTGAAGTGCACGAAGCCCCTCCTGTAAACGGCCCCCATGGCGACTACCTCCAGAACCGTCAGGGGGACCTTTACGTTTATCGTCTGGATCTGGGGGACGTAGCCTATCAGGTCCCTCGCCTCGCAGGGCGATCTATCGAAAACCCTGAGTTCCCCCGAGTACTCTCTGTGGAAACAGGCTATCGTTTTGAGGAGCGTCGTCTTTCCCGCCCCGTTCGGTCCGAGGAGGAGAAGCGTCTCTCCCTCTTTAAGTTCGAAGGTGACCCCTTCCACGGCTGGTCTGTTACCGTAGGTCACGGTTAGGTTCTCAGCTTTTACAACCGCCATCGGCCTCCCGGGTTTCTGGTTAAGGCGGCATCTTTTAAACCTTTACGTGCGGGAGAACCTGAAAGGGCAAACCGTTCGAGCGGTTAAAAAAAGCGAGCCGGAGGAAGGAAAATAAGAAGGTTCTGGGAGAGATCACTCAATGGTGTGCATCTGGGGGAGTGTTGAGACCTTTACTGGGGCGCCAAAGGCTCTATCCCCGGCATCTCCGAGTCCCGGGAGGATGTAGCCCTTTTTGTTGAGCTCCCTGTCCACCTTCGTGACGAATATTTCAACCTCTGGATTTTCCTTCTTTATCCGCTCTATCCCCTCGGGAGCGGCCAGAACTCCCAGAATTATGACCCTTTTTGGCTTCCCGTATTTTTTGACCTCTTCCAGCACCTTCGTTAGAGTCGAGCCCGTCGCGATCATGGGGTCCGCGATTATCAACGTGTCCTCAGGCTTTATCTGGGGAACCTTCACGTATTTCATCTCAATCTCAAATTCTGGCGCCTTCCCCCTCGAGGCTGAAATGATGCCCACCCTTGCGTTCTCAAAGACCTTTATCAGTCCTTCCATGAGTGGAATCGCAGCCCTTAGAACGGTTATTATCACCACGTTCTTTCTATCCTTCGCCACAACCCCTTCCGTTTCCTCAAGGGGGGTCTCGACCTTTATCTTCTCCACTTCCATCGTTTTCGTGAGCTCATAGCCCATGTACCTTCCGAGCTTCACAAGTCCCTTTCTAAAGGATATGCTGTCCGTATCCTTATCCCTCAGCTCCGTGAGTATCTCCATTATGAAGGGCGAATCCTCGAAGGAGTAAACCCCCTTCCATCTCTTATCCTCCATCATTTCCATCACCTCAACACCTGATCCAGTACCACAGCGGTCAGAGCTCCAACCGCCATACCCGATTCCAGTATGCTCCCTACAAGCCGGGGAAAGTGCTCCAGAAACTCGGGCGGCAGCTGGGGAGCTCCGAGCCCCAGTATGAGGGCGCTCGCTATTATCAGTGTGTTCCTATCGTTGAGCTCAACCCTGTCCTTTATTAGCCTTAACCCCGTTACGCTTATCATCCCGTAGAGCGCCGTCGTTAGTCCACCGAGCACCGGGGCGGGTATTGATGCCAGAATTCCCGAAAACTTCGGGATTAGAGAGGTTAAAATCAAAATCGCTCCTCCAATCTGCACAACCTGCCTGCTCGCAACCTTTGTTAGTGCAACGAGTCCTATGTTTTCAGAATAACTCGTGGTTCCACAGGCTCCCAGTGCACCCGCTATCATGCACGAGACCCCCTCGCTCATTATGCCCCTGTTTATGTTCGTGTTCTCTATGGGTGCCTCCGCTATCGCGGATATAGCATGGTAATCCCCGACGCTCTCTATTATACTCACCATGAAGGCGAAGAGGAGCGTTATTATTGCGGTTGCTTCGAAGGTCGGGGTTCCCCATGGAAGCGGCTTTGGAATGCTGAAGAGCGGGAGCTCTTTTACAAGGCTTAGATCGGCCATCCCAAGTATTAAACTAACCCCGTAACCAACAGACGCTCCTATAACAACGGGCATCGCCCTCAAGCTCCCCCTACCTCTGAGAGCTACGTATACTGTAGTTGCAAACGTTATCAGGGCTATTAGAGTCGCTTTTGGGATGCTCGCCCCGCTTGGGTCGGCATAGAAGTTGAACGTGTACTTCACGGCAACGTTGGCTAAGCTGAATCCTATGAGCATTATGGTGACTCCCGTAACCACAGGTGAAAAGAGCTTCTTGACCTTCCCGATTATGCCGAGACCACCGACCAAGGCTTCCAGGAGCCCTCCAACGAGGAGGGCTCCCTCAACCGCTGCCAGTCCAAGCTTTGCCCCTATGCTCATCAAACCCGGTATGAAGGCGAAGCTCGAGCCCTGCACTATTGGATAGCGTGAGCCCCACGTGGTCTGAAGGATCGTTGCTATGCCCATGGCCAGGAGCACTGCCTGAATTAAGAGCGCTATCTCCTGCGTCCGGAGTCCTATCGCTGTGCCCACAACAAGTGGCACCGTTACCGTCGCTCCAAACATCGCAAGGACGTGCTGGATTCCCAGAAGAAGGGCCTTTTTAGTTTCAACCTTCTCTTCGATTCCAACTTTCATTCCATTGGCCATTAAAGCCCGCTCGAGTGGAGTGGATTCTGGTTTAAAAAGTTTGCGGCAGGGATGCCCCGTGGCACAGTTCATTCACAGAGGTCCTATGCAAAAATTTTAAAAAACCGCCTCCTACTCCTGCTGAAAAATTTCTGCAAGGCTCAGGTTTATAAGGGTGGGCACCTATCTGCTGGAGGTGATGCTCATGGCGTATCACGGGGCAAACAACAGAAAAAAGAAGGACAACCGGCAGGTTCAGGGTGATGAGGTTATACGCGTTCGCCTGCCGAGGGAGGGGGAGCTCTTCGGAGTGGTTGAACAGGCACTCGGCGCGAGCTGGATGGACGTTCGCTGCGAGGACGGGAAGATCAGGAGGTGCAGGATCCCAGGCAAGCTCAGGAGACGGATGTGGACGCGCGTTGGTGACGTCGTCATAGTCCGTCCATGGCCCGTCCAGAGCGATAAGAGGGGCGACATAGTTTACCGCTACACCAGAACTCAGGTGGACTGGCTCCTCAGGAGGGGCAAGATAAGTCAGGACTTCCTTGCCGGCGGCGAAGGGCTCTTCTGAAGGGCAAGAGTGATGGGGATGCACGAGGATCTCATCGAAAGGGAGATCGAAAAGGTACTCGGCCTCAGGGAAAAACGGGAGAAGGGGGACGAGCTCTACAGGATAGTCAACGAGGTCTTCGACAAAACCACGAAGGAGAGCCTCGCCTATCTGCACAGGCGCGGGAAGATCGGAGAACTCCATGGGGTCATCAGCACCGGCAAGGAAGCCAACGTCTTTGCAGGCGTTGATAGCGAGGGGAATAGGATAGCGGTGAAGGTTTACAGGAGTTACACCACGCAGTTCAGGAAGATGTGGGAGTACCTTGCCGCGGATCCGAGGTTCGGCTACCTACCGAAGGACCTGAGGAAGCTCGTCTTCATCTGGACCCGAAGGGAGTACAAGAACCTTCAGCGGGCGATAAAGTACGCCGTAAGGGTTCCGGAACCGCTGGCCTTTCGCAACAACATCCTGGTGATGGAGTTCGTTGGGGATGAACTTCCAGCCCCGCGGTTGAAGGATGCGGAGAAGGAACTTGAGCCCCGGGACTTCAGGGAACTCTACGACTTCACGATCGATGCCATAGAGAGGCTCTGGAAAAGGGGAAGCATGGTCCACGGTGACCTGAGCGAGTACAACATCCTGATCCACGATGGACCCGTTATAATCGACTGGTCTCAGGCGACCGTAAGGAGGAACCGCATGAGCCTCGAACTGCTCAGGCGCGACCTGCACAACGTCATAAACTACTTCGGTAGGAAGGGCGTGGACGTTGACGATCCGGATGAGAAGTTCCGCGAACTCATCGAATAGAGGGTGAGGTTATGGACGAGTTTGAGAAACTCCTCAAAAAGTACGAACGTGTTGATAAGGACGGGGAACCGATCCGAAAGCCCCCCGCAGAGGGGACCTACGAGAGCCCGGGGGAGCAGGAGGAGTTTGTGAGGGTCCCGAAGAACAGGGTGGCGGTGGTCATAGGGAAGGACGGAAGGACGAAGAGGGAGATAGAGGAGAGGACGAAGACGAAGGTAGAGGTGGACAGCGAGACGGGAGAGGTGTTCATAACCTCCACCGAAGATACGGACGACCCTCTGGCGGTCTGGAAGGCGAGGGACGTTGTGATGGCGATAGGAAGGGGCTTCTCGCCTCAGAGAGCCTTCAGGCTCTTCAACGAGGGTGAGGTCCTCGAGGTTATCAACCTCCCCGACATAATAATCGGAAACGATAAAAACGCCCTTCCGCGGGTCAGGGGGAGGATAATCGGAAGGAAGGGAAGAACGCGCGAGATCATAGAGGAGATGAGCGGAGCGGACGTTAGCGTTTACGGTAAGACCGTTGCGATAATTGGCAATCCGGTTCAGGTTGAGGTCGCAAAAACCGCGATAGAAAAGCTCGTCAGAGGCTCCCCGCACGGCGCCGTTTACAGGTATCTGGAGCGGCGCAAGAAAGAGGTTGAAATGGAAAGCCTCAGCTACGAGGCCTCTGGTGAAGAAGAAAAACCCGGAGAGGAGTGAAAATGGCCGAGGCGAATCAGCTGTTCAAGGAGTTTAAGGTTCAAAGCGTCAGTGAGTTCTTCCGCAGGAACGCGGCCATGCTCGGTTACACGGGTAAAGTGCGTTCCCTCACCACCGTGATCCACGAGGCGGTAACGAACTCCCTTGATGCCTGCGAGGAGGCCGGAATACCACCGTATATCAGGGTTGAACTCGAAGAGCTCGGAAAGGAGCACTACAGGGTTATAGTCGAGGACAACGGTCCCGGTATCCCCGAGAAGTACATAAACCACGTCTTTGGAAAGATGCTGGCGGGCACGAAGGCCCACAGGAACATCCAGAGCCGTGGCCAGCAGGGTATAGGTATAAGCGGTGCGGTGATGTTCGCCCAGGTGACTAGCGGGAAGGCAACCCGCGTCATAACCTCAACGGGAGGGGACATCTTAGAAGCGTGGGTCAAGATCGACGTGGACAAAAACGAGGGAAAAGTCGTAAAGAAGGAGAGGCATCCAAATCCCCGAGGCTGGCGCGGGACGAGGATCGAGCTTGAGGTGAAGAACGTTAGATACATCCTCTCGAAGCAGGGCGTCTACTGGTACCTGAAACTAACGGCCATAGCAAACCCCCACGCCCACATAGAGCTCATAGAACCCGACGGCAGGCTGATAGTCTTCCCGAGGTCGAGTGACGAGGTTCCGGAACCGCCCGTCGAGATGAAACCCCATCCGAAGGGTGTGCTTACGGATGACGTTTACAGAATGGCCCGAAAGAGCCGGCGCACCACGGTAAAGCGCTTCCTGATCGGCGAGTTCTCGCGCACGAGCGAGGGTAAGGTGAAGGAGCTCATCGAGTACATCGCCGCCCTGAGGCTCATAAAGACGGAGACGGACAAAAACGTTCAGGAGCAGCTCTACGAGAGGCTCATGAACGGGGAAGTTAAGGAGGTCCTCCGCTCCTTCAGGGGTTACACGAAGGTTGTAAAGCAGGTCGCCAGGCTCATGGAAAAGCCCCCCGAAAAGCTCACATGGCACGAGGCCGAGGAGATAGTGGAGGCCTTTAAGTACATGAAGTTCCTTGCCCCGCCAACCCACGGGCTCAGGCCGATAGGGGAGGAGAACATCGAGAAGGGCCTTAAGGGAATCCTCAAGCCGGAGTTCGTGACGGCCGTAACGAGACCGCCGAAGGTTTACTCCGGGGGTATACCATTCCAGGTCGAGGTCGGCATCGCCTACGGCGGAGAGATCGAAAACGGCTTCGAGCTTTTGAGGTACGCGAACAGGGTACCGCTCCTCTTCGATGCCGGCTCCTGTGTAACGACCCTTGCTTCCAGATCCGTGGACTGGAAGCGCTACAGGGTGCAAGACCCGGAACATACTCCTCTGGTGCTGCTGATAAACGTCGTCAGCGTTCACGTTCCCTACACGGGCACGGGGAAGCAGAGCATAGCCAGCGTTGAGGAGATTCAGAACGAGATAAGACTCGCCATAATGGACGCGGCGAGAAGGCTTAAAACCTACATCAGCGGAAAACACAGGACGCTCCATCAGGTCAGGAGGAGGAAAACCTTCGAGAAGTACGTTCCCGAGATAGCGAGGGCCCTGAGCATACTCACGGGCGAGGACGAAGGGGTCATCGCGGACTACTTCCTGAAGTTTATAGAGAACCGCTTCAAAGCGAGGGAGACCCGGAAGGCGGAGGTGAGCGAGAGTGCCTAAATCGGTAAAACGGGAAAAGCCGAAGGAAAAGTTCTCCTACGATCCCACCAAGGTGCTGAGCAGACTTGAGGAGCACGGAAAGAGGATCCTCGAAGAGGTAAAGAACGGGAAGAACCCGTACTTCGACATCCCCATGCGCGGGCGTGGCAACGTCTACTTCGATGATAAGAGACGCGTCATCATGATGGGGGACAAGCTCTCGAGGCGCTATTTCCTCAACGTGGCCCACGCAAGGAAGTTCATGCAGACGCTACTCATGATGGCCTACGTCAAGCGCCTCGTGAAGGAGAGAAAGCACGCGAGCCTCCGTGAAGCCTACTACGCAAACAAGCACACCATACCCGGAACGAGGAAAAACACCTTCGAGGACCAGAGGGAGAGCGACCCCATCATAGAGGACCTCGAGAGAATGCTGGGGGTCCTGCGCGAGGAAATGCACCTCACAGCGGACAGGAGGGGCTACATATACGGGGACGTAACCATAAGGGACGGTGAGGACGAGTTCAACACGAGCAGGCTCGGAATGGGCGGCTGGGCCGTGCCGGGAACGGTTGAACACCTCCAGTTCGTCGAGGTCAACGTCGACTACGCGCTGGTCGTTGAGACGGCAGCCATGGCCGACAGGCTGATAGAGGAGAAGTTTCCCCGGCGGGAGAACGCCCTCATCGTAGCCACTCAGGGACAGGCTTCGCGCGGCGTCAGGAGGCTCATCCACAGGCTCCATTACGAGGAGGGATTGCCGATCATAGTCTTCACGGACGGGGATCCCTACGGATGGTACATCTACTCCACCATAAAGCAGGGTTCCATAAACCTCGCCTACCTCAGCGACAAACTGACCACCCCTGAGGCAAAGTTCGTGGGAATGACGATGGACGATATAAAACGCTACGGCCTCGAGAACGTTACGGAAAAGCTCAAAGGGATCCCACCGAACAAGAAGGGCGGTCCCACGGGCGACTACAAGCGCATTCTGGAGGAGATGGAATACCCGTGGTTCCAGAGGAAGGAGTGGCAGAGACAGCTCAAGATGGCCATCAAGATGGGGGTCAGGATCGAGCAGCAGGCCCTGGCCAACAAGAGCCTCGAGTTCGTGGCGAGGGAGTACCTACCCGAGAAGATAAACAACGGTGAGCTACTGCCATGACGACGACGGAGGAACTCGTCGCACGGGTGAACAAGACACTGGACGATATTGGAATAGACATGGATGGGTTATTCGAGACCTTCCACGTTCCCACCCTCTTTTACAGGCTTAAGGAGAACCTATCACTCCTTCAGGACCTTGAGAAGGAACTGTCAAGGCGCGTGGGCGGGACGGGTTTGCCCTCCTCCGGCAAACAGGAGAGGGATCCCCATCTCCAGTGGATCTACAGGAAGAAGCGCAACAGGATTCTGGCCCTTGAGAGACTCACCTCAGCGATAACCGCCCACAAGATGGCCCTGTCTCTGATATCGGCCAACTACACCTTTTTCCTCGGAAGGAAACCTCTAAGCTCCGAGGAACTGAAGAGGGATAACCTCGATAAAGTCGACGCCCTTCCCCGGAAGGTTTCCATCGGCAGGGTGGAGGTCCTTCCCCACCTCGCCTACTCCGGCGACGTTCTGAGGCTTCTGGCAAGGGAAAGCGTATCCGTCAGGGAATCCTTCAAAGCCATAAAGGGCAGACTCCGCGAGAAGGGAATCGTTAACGCCAGCAGTGTCAGAATAGAGGTGGATTACTGGGACAACAACAGGCTCAAAAAGGACAGAATCTACCTCCCGGCGGACGCTGACATAGAGGTCGAACTGAGAAAACGCTACGGTAAGAGATTCCGCTGGCACGTTCTAAACTTCGCCAAAACCCGGGGAACGCTCATAAACAACCACTACACCGTCGACAACCTTTCCCTCGCCTATTCCATCCTTGATCCGGAGGATGGAATGAAAAAACTCGGCCTCGACCTTTTCCGTTACTACTTCCTGACATCGAAGAACGAGAGGGAGACCCTCGGGATCTATCCCGGGATAAAGCTCTGCCTTAACTGCCACTACTCCATACTCGACGTTCCCTTCAGGGAGGAGCCGAACTTCAGGACGGGCTACGGGAGCATGCTCGTCATACGGAAGTGCGAGATGGAAAACTTCCTCGTGGGCAGGAGGAAGAAGATATTGAACACCCCCAACTACCTGCTCGGGGGGGTCCTCCTCTACGGCATGACCGATTACACCACGGACGAGGTGGCCGGACTCCTCGGCATTCCCGGGGACGAGCTTGAAGAGGCCATAAAGAAGTTCGTTATCTCCGGCCTTCACAAGACCCTCTTCGCCAGCACCGAGAGGTTCGAGAGGTTCCTGCCGGAGAGCGATAAGGCAAGGAAGTTTTTAGCCCTCCTCAGGGGATGAGCCCATGAGGGTGGAAGTCAAGGCCCGGAACGTTCCGGAACTCCTGAGGAAGCTCAGGAACCTTGACGAAAACGTTACCGAAGTCTACGTGAACCTCCGCCCGACGGCCGAGATAGTGGTGGCGATACTCGATCGCGCCCCAAACGTTAGGAGGATCTCCTGCCCCCCGAGCCTGTATCCAAAGGTTTCCAGGAGGGTTATCGAGGCCCTATCCCAGCTGGGGATAGAGCTCGTCCCCGAGGGCTATCCGCGGGGAAGGCCGAGAAAGTACGATGAGGGGACCGTTCGGAAGGTTCGGACGCTCTTCCGGGAGGGCGTCCCTGCGAGGGAGATAAGCGCCAGAACCGGCATTCCCCTCCGGACGGTCTACTACCTGATCGAACGGAATGGGGTTGAGTGATGGAAAGGACAAAGGTGCTTTACGCTCTCCTCTTCCTTTCCTTCCTCCTTATCTCCTCACTCATGGGCGGGGGCAGGATAGGAGGGGGAACGACGGTCTTCAACTTCGAGTGGATCTTTTTCTTCGCCAGCATCTTCCTGTTCGGGGCCGCAGGTTACACGTTAAAGCTTCTCCTCGAGGGGAAACTCCAGAGGGGGACCGGGAGGCCCAGCAGGGGAAACGTTCTTGCCGGTGCAATAACCCTGTTAGCCATCTTCGTTGCCCTTAAACTGCTCTTTGAAAAAAAGCCGGAAAAACTCGTGAGGGGCGGAGGGGTGGGGGAAACGATCCCGGGGATCCGGTACAACGTCACCCCAAACGATTTTGTGGTTACCCTGAGGGACCTTCCATGGATATTCTACGTCCTTCCCCTCGTCCTTTTCTTCGCGATCCTCCTGACCGTCAAGAAGCGGAAAACGGCAGGGGTCTTTGAGGTGAAGTTCGAGCCCGGCATGAGTTACGAGTCAATAGAGGGGACGCCCGAGGAGAGGGTGATAAAGATGTACAAAAACGTCACAGCGGGCCTCGTTATGAAGGGTTACCCCTACAGGAAGAGCTGGACGCACCGGGAGTACGAGGAGAGGCTGAGGGGGATCTTTCCCGACATCAAAGACCTCGACGTTCTCACGGAGGTATTCGAGAGGGCCAGATACGCCGGAAGGCTCGGGGAAGATGAAGTCATCAGGGCGAGGAAGAGCTACGACAGGCTCATGAAGATGTTGAGGTAGGTTTAAAAGGTCCCCGAATTAGAAGTCCCTAAAAAACCGAGGGTGATCCCATGCCCGTTGAAACTCAGGAGGAAAGGCCCGAGATAATGGAACGCCTTTACCGTGTCGGAATAACCGATCTGCGCACGGTGGCGAAGATAAACTGGAAAGGGAAGGTTTACACGTTTCTCCCTGTGTTCGAGGTGACCATAGACGTCCCGGCCGAGAAGAAGGGCATCCATATGAGCCGGCTGGTTGAGAGCATAACCGAGGCCATGAGCGAGGCCGTTGAGGAGGAAGTGGGCGGGGCTCACGGCTCCCTTGAGGAACTCGGGAGGTGCGTTATAAGGAGACTCGAGGGAAAGCACCCCCACAGGCGCGCGGAGGTCTGGATAAAGACCCACCTCATAATCCCCCGGGAGACGCCCGCAAGCGGAAGGACCACCTACGAGCCCTACGACGTTGAGGTCGGGGTGATAAAGCACGATGATAACTCCTTCGAGAAGGTCCTCCGCGTCAGGGTTATAGGAAACACGGTCTGCCCCCACGCCATGGCAAACAACAACGGAAAGACGCACATACAGAGGGCCAGGGGCGAGCTCGAGGTCAGGACGGCCTTTGACGAGGAGATATCCCTCGAGGAAATGATCGACGTCGTCGAAAGCTCCTTCAGCCATCCGACCTACACCCTTCTCAAGACCGTTGACGAGAACGCCGTCGTTCAGGGGATGTACAGGAACCCGAAGTTCGTCGAGGACGTTGCGAGGGAGATATTCTCCAAGGCAAGGGAGCGCTTTAAAGGTAAGATCCACGTCAGGGTGATCAGCGAGGAGAGCATACACAAGCACAACGTCATAGCCGAGACGTGGAGTTAGCGACCGGTTTTCTCCCGCTGGATTTTTTCCACCCGGACCTCAGGTGGCTTGAGCAGGAGTCTTCACTGGGAAAGATTTATAACCGGGCTTCTTTAGTGGGGGGTGAACAGGCTCATCAGTTAGAAGGTGGTGCGAATGGGAAGAAGGGAA
This sequence comes from Thermococcus sp. P6, assembly GCF_002214525.1. NCBI lineage: Archaea > Methanobacteriati > Methanobacteriota > Thermococci > Thermococcales > Thermococcaceae > Thermococcus > Thermococcus sp. P6. The sequence continues at coordinate 1,466,316 of NZ_CP015104.1, read as the reverse complement.
GAGATGATTGCGAAGATTAAGGAGCTCATGAACCAGCCCGAGAGGATCAGGAACATGGGTATCGCCGCTCATATTGACCACGGCAAGACGACGCTCAGCGATAACCTCCTTGCCGGGGCGGGGATGATAAGCGAGGAGCTGGCCGGAAAACAGCTCGTTCTTGACTTCGATGAGCAGGAGCAGGCAAGGGGAATCACCATCAACGCTGCCAACGTTTCAATGGTCCACAATTACGAGGGGCAGGATTACCTCATCAACCTCATCGACACCCCGGGACACGTTGACTTCGGGGGTGACGTTACGAGGGCAATGAGGGCCATAGACGGTGCCATCATCGTGGTCGACGCCGTTGAAGGCGTCATGCCCCAGACGGAGACCGTTCTGAGGCAGGCCCTCAGGGAGTACGTTAAGCCCGTCCTGTTCATCAACAAGGTTGACAGGCTGATCAAGGAGCTCAAGCTCGGTCCGAACGACATACTCCAGAGGTTCGCCAAGATAATCACGGACGTCAACAGGCTCATCAAGAAGTACGCCCCGCCGGAGTTCCGGGGCAAGTGGATGGTTAAGGTCGAGGACGGAAGCGTCGCCTTCGGTAGCGCCTACTACAACTGGGCCCTCAGCGTTCCCTTCATGAAGAAGACCGGGGTGTCCTTCAAGCACATCGTTGACCTCACCAACAGCGGCGATCTCAAGAAGCTCAGGGAGATGGCTCCGCTCCACGTTGTCGTCCTCGACATGGTCGTCAAGCACCTGCCGAACCCCCTCGAGGCCCAGAAGTACAGGATCCCGCACCTCTGGAGGGGTGACATCGAGAGCGAGGTCGGTCAGGCCATGCTCGGATGCGATCCGAAGGGCAAGATGGTCATGGTCGTTACCAAGATAATCCTCGACAAGCACGCGGGTGAGGTTTCAACCGGCCGTGTTTGGAGCGGTACCGTCAAAACCGGTCAGGAGGTTTACCTCATCAACGCCAAGAGGAAGAGCAGAATACAGCAGGTTGGCATCTACATGGGTCCCGAGAGGGTCAACATGGAAGCCGTTCCTGCAGGGAACATAGTTGCGGTAACCGGTCTGAGGGATGCGATGGCCGGTGAGACCGTTGCTCAGGAGCCGATCGAACCCTTCGAGGCCCTCCATTACGCGAGCGAGCCGGTCGTTACGGTGGCCATTGAGGCCAAGAACGTTAAGGACCTGCCCAAGCTCATCGAGGCGTTGAGACAGCTCGCCAAGGAGGATCCGACGCTCCATGTTAAGATAGACGAGGAAACTGGCCAGCACCTCCTCAGCGGTATGGGCGAGCTCCATCTCGAGGTCAAGCTCGTCAAGCTCAAGGAGGACTGGAAGCTGGACGTGGACGTTTCACCGCCCATCGTGGTTTACCGCGAGAGCGTCAGCAAGATGAGCCCGATAGTCGAAGGTAAGTCCCCCAACAAGCACAACAGGTTCTACATAACCGTGGAACCGCTCCCGGACGAGATATACGAGGCCATCCACGAAGGATTCATCCCGGAGGGAAGGCCTAAGAACCCGAAGGAGGTCGCCAAGAAGCTCGCCGAGCTCGGCATGGACTACGAGGTCGCCAAGGGAATCGTGGACGTATACAACGGCAACCTGTTCCTTGACAACACGAAGGGTATCCAGTACCTCAACGAGGTCATGGATCTGCTCGTTGACGGTTTCCACCAGGCCATGGATGAAGGTCCCCTCGCAAGGGAGCCGGTCATGAAGGTGATGGTCCGCCTGCACGACGCCAAGATCCACGAGGACAACGTCCACCGTGGTCCGGCCCAGATATACCCCGCAATCAGAGGAGCCATCCAGTGCGCCATCATGAAGGCCGGTCCGGTGCTCTACGAGCCGTACCAGAAGGTCATCATCAACGTTCCCTATGAGTACATGGGTGCGGTGAGCAGGGAGATGAACCAGAGGCGCGGCCAGCTCATCGACATGCGCCAGGAAGGGGAGGTTATGATCATCATCGCCGAGGCCCCGGTTGCCGAGATGTTCGGGTTCGCTGGCGCCATAAGAGGAGCCACGAGCGGAAGGGCCCTCTGGAGCACGGAGCATGCCGGCTTCAGAAGGGTTCCCGCGGAACTCGCCCGGCAGGTGATCAGACAGATACGCCAGAGGAAAGGGCTCGATCCCAACCCGCCGACGGAACAGGACGTCTGCCCGCAGCAGTGAAGCCCTTCACCCTTTTTATTCCTCCGGCGACCTTCTTTTTAGCGGTCTTCGATGGGGATGGATCCCCGTTTTAGTTAACTTTTTAAAGGCTGTCCGTAACTTAAGGCGGAACTCATGAGGTCCTCCCGAGAAACGACGGGTTTCCCGTCCGAGGGGACCGAGGTTCGAAAGATTTAAAAAGCCGTCCTATTCAACGGGATTAGGTCAAAGTACGGAGGTGTATGGAAATGGCTAAGGAAAAGCCACACGTTAATATCGTCTTTATAGGCCACGTCGACCACGGAAAGAGCACCACCATCGGAAGGCTACTCTTCGACACAGCCAACATACCGGAGAACATCATCAAGAAGTTCGAGGAGATGGGTGAGAAGGGCAAGTCCTTCAAGTTCGCATGGGTCATGGACAGGCTCAAGGAAGAGAGGGAGAGGGGTATCACCATCGACGTTGCCCACACCAAGTTCGAGACCCCGCACAAGTACATCACCATCATCGACGCCCCGGGCCACAGGGACTTCGTTAAGAACATGATCACCGGTGCCTCACAGGCCGACGCCGCAGTCCTCGTCGTTGCCGCAACAGATGGTGTCATGCCCCAGACCAAGGAGCACGCCTTCCTCGCCAGAACGCTCGGTATCAACCACATCATAGTCACCATCAACAAGATGGACATGGTGAACTACGACGAGAAGAAGTTCAAGGCCGTCGCCGATCAGGTCAAGAAGCTCCTCACGATGCTCGGTTACAAGAACTTCCCAATCATCCCGATCAGCGCATGGGAAGGCGACAACGTTGTCAAGAAGAGCGACAAGATGCCCTGGTACAACGGCCCGACCCTCATAGATGCCCTCGACCAGATTCCGGAGCCGCCGAAGCCAGTTGACAAGCCGCTCCGCATCCCGATTCAGGACGTTTACTCCATCAAGGGTGTCGGTACGGTTCCCGTTGGCAGGGTTGAGACCGGAAGGCTCAGGGTCGGCGACGTTGTCATCTTCGAGCCGGCTTCAACGATCTTCCATAAGCCCATACAGGGTGAAGTCAAGAGCATCGAGATGCACCACGAGCCCATGCAGGAGGCCCTTCCGGGCGACAACATCGGATTCAACGTCCGTGGCGTTGGTAAGAACGACATCAAGAGGGGTGACGTTGCCGGACACACCACCAACCCGCCAACGGTCGTCAGGCCGAAGGACACCTTCAAGGCCCAGATCATCGTCCTCAACCACCCAACGGCAATCACCGTCGGTTACACCCCCGTTCTCCACGCGCACACCCTTCAGGTCGCGGTAAGGTTCGAGCAGCTCCTCGCCAAGCTCGACCCGAGGACCGGTAACGTCGTCGAGGAGAACCCGCAGTTCATCAAGACGGGTGACTCCGCAATAGTCGTCCTCAGACCGACCAAGCCGATGGTCATCGAGCCCGTCAAGGAGATACCGCAGATGGGCAGGTTCGCCATCAGGGACATGGGCCAGACGGTCGCGGCCGGTATGGTCATCTCCATTCAGAAGGCCGAGTGAGGTCTTCTACCCCCTTTAATTTCCCCATTTCCCGGAGGGACTGAAATGCAGAAGGCAAGGATAAAACTTGCGAGCACCAACGTTAAGGCCCTTAATGAGGTCACCCAGCAGATCAAGGAGATAGCGGACAGGACCGGCGTAAGGATGAGCGGGCCCATACCCCTTCCAACCAAGAGAATCAGGATCACCACCAGAAAGAGCCCTGACGGAGAGGGAACGGCCACCTTCGACAGGTTCGAGCTCCGCGTTCACAAGAGACTCGTTGACATAGAGGCGGACGAAAGGGCCATGCGTCAGATCATGCGCATTCGCGTTCCTGAAGACGTTACCATCGAGATCGAGCTCATCTCGTGATTCTCCTTTTTGTGCCGGGGTAGCCTAGCCTGGGAAGGCGCGGGCCTGGAGAGTCCGTGGGCGTTAGCCCACCAGGGTTCAAATCCCTGCCCCGGCGCCACCAAACTTTTTAACCGGGACGGATCATCCCCCGCTCAGAACGGGCATCACCTTGATCTCGTCTTTATCCTCAACCTCGGCATCGCCCCTCGCCGGGTGGCCGTTGATCATGATGATCTTATCGCGGAACTCACGATACCTCGGGATAACCTCCTCCAGAATCTCATCGACCCTTTTGGGGGCATCGATCCTGACCTCGATTTCCCTCGCCCTTGCGAGGTGTGCGAAAGCTCCCATGAGCTTAATCCTCACCATTGAAACCACCCGTAGCGGATTTTAAGCAAAAACCCATAAGTAAGGAATAAGAAAAAGAAGATCACTCGAGCTTCGTGACCTTCTCAAGTTCTGGAACAACGAAGTCGAGACCGAGCTCCTTAAGCGTCTCCCTCTTCGGGATCCCGCGCTCGTCCCAGCCTCTAAGTTTGTAGTACTCGCTGAGCAGTTCGTCGTACTTATCCTTTTCAAGGTGCTGTCCCCTGTGGGGCCCGCTCTTGAGTCCCTCTTTGAACCACCTCTCGGGCGGATAGTCCATCTTCCTGTCCCAGTTGCCGTTGAACTCCCTGACCCAGTAGGCCCTTATGAGGGCGTAAACCCTGTCGGCGGCTTTGTAGAGGTCGTCCCATGTGTATTTGACGCCGGTGATGGCCTCAATGAGCTTCGGATAGTAGTCTATGCTGAGCCCAACCTCAACCCACGGGAGCCTGCACGCGCTTAGCATCTCGAAGAGCCCGCCCCTGAGTCTCTGAAGCTCGATGACCTTTGCGGCCTTCTCCGGACCGTAGGTGATCTTGTATTCGACTTTCTGGGCCTTTTCACCCTCTATGGGGGCGGTTCCTATCTCCCATGCGATGACCCACGCTTCCTTGTGGTGCGCTCCGATGGAGCTGGTTCCGTAGGCGAGGGCCATTGCCGGATAGATGAAGCAGTTGTAACCGCTCACTTCGAGGCCCTTCACGTGCATCGCGAAGTCCTTAGCGTTAAGCTTCTCGCTCATGGCCTTGACGCCTTCAGCTGCGAAGTTTCCGAGCTCTCCCCTGCGGTACGCTATGTCTAGGGCGAGCTGCTTCGCCTTCTTGAAGTCCCCGAATTCGGGAGCGTCTTCCTTGATGAGGCCCTTCTCCCCGGCTTCCATTACGAACGCCAGCGAGCCGCCAAGGGATATCGTGTCCATACCCATCTCATCCGCTATCCTGTTGAGGACCGAAACCTCGTTGAGCTTTCCAATGCCCAGGTTGGCTCCCAGCAGGGCAACGTTCTCGTAGTCGAGCTCGCTCTCAAGCCCCTCGGCATCGAGGACGACGTTTCCACAGGGCATGTTACAGTAGGGGCACCCGCGCTGCTTGACCTTCATTCCCTCCATAGTGTAGCCGTCTATCGAGCGGGCGAACTCAAAGGAACCATCGCTGAAGTTCCTCGTCGGGAGCGCCGAGTTCTCGTTGGTCCACTCCACGGCCGCCATCGTTCCCTGCCTCTTCCAGAAGGGATAGCCGGGTGAGTTGAGTATCTCGTTGTAGGCTTCCTGTGAGAGCTTTCTGAGTTTTTCCTTATCTGCAACTGGAATTTCTTTAGTACCTTTTATAACGACGGCTTTGAGCTTCTTGCTTCCCATTACCGCACCCATACCGGGCCTTCCAGCGGCCCTACCCTCCTGTGAGATCACCACCGCGTACTTAACGAGGTTCTCTCCAGCCGGGCCGATACTCAGAACGCCCACGTTCTTTCCGTGTATCTTCTTGAGCTCCCTCTCGGTCTCGAAGGTCGTTTTGCCCCACAGACCCTCGGCGCTCAAAATAGCGACATCATCGTCCTCGATGTAAAGGTAAACCGGTTTTTTGGCCTTTCCTTCAACTACAATAGCGTCATAACCGGCCTTCCTCAGATGGACCGTTGCCATGGTACCGAGGTTGCCATCGCCGTAACCACCCGTGAGCGGGCTTTTTGCAGCTACCACCATCTTGCCCCCGCTTGGGGTTGGCAGACCGTTGAAGGGACCCGAAGCAAAGACGAGCTTGTTATCCGGGCCGAGCGGATCAACGTTCTTAGCCTCGTTCCAGAGGATCCAGGCGGCCAGACCCCTGCCACCTATGAAGTTTTTGGCCACCTCTTCGGGGTACTCCTGCACCCAAATCTTGCCACTGGTCAGGTCGACCCTGAGAATCCGCCCCCACCATCCTTTCATGCTCATACCAGAATCACCTCGAAAGATTTTCGATTCGGAGAATATAAGGTCTTCGCAAATTAAAGCGTTTGAAAATGATGAAAAATTAAGTCCATATGTTAATCTCACACGCTGGAAGCAGCGGCAGGGTGAGGGGTTCATTCGAGGAACCGTTTGAGTGCCGGGTTCATTCCCTGAAAACCCTAACATCCACCACCACGTGCCATACCCCGGGAGCGTAGCGCTTGATGACCAGTTCGTTGAGCTTCTCGACCCTGTAGCCGTGTTCCTCAGCCACCCTCCGGAAGGTCCCAAAGGGTTCCTCCGGCATCAGCTTCGCGGGAACCGTGTTGTGGTAATGTATGATTCCCCCATCCCTGACTATGCTCAGGGCCTTGGGTATGAACTCGTGGGTTTTCACCACGTAACCCATGAGCACCCTGTCGGCTATGTTCTCGCCCGGGAAGTCCCGGTTATCGATGTTGTAGGCCGTCATCCTGTCCCGAACCCGGTTCAGCTCGATGTTCTCGACCAGAAATCGGAAGGTGTAGGGGCTCTTCTCAAGGGCCACAACGCGGGCTTTTCCGTGAACTGCCATCGGAAGGCTCAGGTGCCCCACGCCGGCGAACATGTCCACCACCAGCTCGCCGGGCTTCGCCACGCCCGCCATCCTTATCCTCTCCCTGACGTTGGCGGGGGAGAACATTATCCTCGCAACGTCGAGCCTGTACTTCACTCCATTCTCCACGTGTGTGGTTACGGTGTCGTTCCCGTAGAGCACCTCGTAGTTGGTCTCCCTGAACTCGCCCTTTATTCGTCCCTTTCTCACCACGGTTTTAACGTTGAGAACCCGGGCGTAAACTTCCGCGATGCGTTCTTTGTAGGGCTCCAGCTCCGGCCTTAAAGGCAGAATGAGCACGTCACCTATCCGAACCCAGTGTTTTGGAAGCATATCCAAGAGCTCCGGCGTAAGATCCTCTGAAAGTATCTCCCTTATGCGGGGTTTTATCAGCTGTGTACCCGGCATCGACATGGATTCCCCGGAAACTTTAAAAGCCTTCTCCGTCGTTCTGACGGGAAAAGAAGGGAAATCCTTAAAAGGTGCGGATGATAAGGATTAATCGATAAACTCCGGGGGTCGATGAGAGGTATGGACGATGAGTCCTCGAGTAGTTGGTTTTCCCGCCTGTTGAGACCGCGTAAAAAATCGGCCCTTCTCGAGCAGAAACTGAGCCCCGAGGCATACGAGGACTACCGCAGGCTCCTGATGAGGGCCCGTCCTGAGGTGGATGGTTCAAAGCTTATCGTCCGGCTCCCGAACGGCATCGTGGAGCTTGAAAGAGACGCCCTCCGCATCAGGGCAAAGAACCGCGAGAGCGCAGAAAAGATACTCAGGAACCTGCACCACTACCGGCAGACACCGAGCCTGTGGCCTGTCTACGGTCTCAGCTACTCCCTCAGGAGGCAGGAAGGTAACATGTTCTGATTTTTACATATTCTCCCAAAGGTTTAAATGGGCTCGACTCTAACTTCCGGCGGATGAAGACCCTTGCCCAGTCTGATGGGTGATGACGTCGGTATTAGCTGACAGAGGGGCGGTGAGGTTCGCGGGCCGATGACCCGCCCCGTCTACGGAGGGGCGAGCGATGTCCACCGACGAAAACGACGGATTCCTCGAGTTCTACGCCAGCGAAGCGTTGACCTGTCCGAGGAGGATATACTTCCGCCTCAAGGGTTATCCCGAGAGATGGCCAGACTTCGTGAGGGTGAGGCTCAAACAGGGGATAAACACACACAACCTCCTCGGTGAGATCCTGCAGAAGAGGTTCGGGTTTGAGCTCGAGAAACACATGGTGCTTCGATCGCGGAGGCTCGGCCTTGAGATACACGGTAGGGTCGACGCCATAGGAGATTTTCCGATAGAGATAAAGGGTAAGACGAGCCTTCCGAAGGGCCCCTACGACTACCATCTGGCACAGCTCAACATCTACCTCCGGTGGGCGGAGGCAGAGTACGGTTACCTCTACTACATCAAGCTCCACGAGGAGCCCATGAAGGTAATAGGGAAGATCGATTTCTCGCGCTTCCCCATAGTTGAGGGGCCGAACTTCAGGGCCTTCGAAGTTCCCTACGACGGGAAGCTGTTCAGGGAGACCCTCAGGCATTTCTACTCGGTCAAGCGTGCCTACGAGAGGGGAAAGCCCCCGAAGGGCTGGAACAACTACGCGTGCAGGTTCTGCCCCTACAGGTACCTCTGCTATCCTGATGGAGGATAGCTCACTCAGAGGTTCTCCATTTCAACCCCCTATCCACGAAAGCCTCGATTTTTCCCTCGTTGTAGAGCGTTGCCACAAAGGCCCTCAGGGGAACGAGATTCAGTGCAAGCTTCTGTGGCGTGGGTTTCACATCGTAGCTCTGCATAATCCTGAAGGCCAGCTCGTCAAGGCTCATTGGCTTCCTGAGGAGCTCTGGTATCAGCCTTTCAACCTCTCCGATGCGTCTTGCGTTGAGATCGAGCAGTTCAACAGCTTCCTCCCCCTTCACGGGCTTTCCGTGGGAGGGAACGAGCAGAAAACCCTTTTCAGCGTAGTTCCGCAGTTTCTCAATCGAAGCTTTAAACAGCCCCGGCTCAACGAGGTAGGGAACTCCGACACTTTCGATGACCCTCTCCCCGAAAAAGGCGTCGCCCGCGTATATCACACCGTTCTCCCCGTCAAGAAAGCCCGTCATGCCCGGGGAATGGCCGTCCAGCCTTAGGGCCTTCAGACCATTTATCTCATCTCCCCATTCGAAGATCCCGTGGACTTTGACCTCATCCTGAAACTGAAAGACGAGGAACCCCTCGGGCGCTTTTGAGCCGAAGGTAAGCAGCTCCCTGTTAAGGGGGCTCTCGGCTATGGAGAACTCAAAGCGATGAAGCAGAAGCGGAGCCTCCAAGCGGGGGGCCACGGCAACGTGATCCGCGTGCCCGTGGGTTGCCAGTTGCAGTTCTATTCCAACCCCAAGCTTTTTAACTTCCCTTTTCAGGTCCCTGTGCCTTCCGCTCCCGTGACCGGGGTCAACTATCACGGCCCTCCCCTCAAAAACCCTCACAAAGGTCGAAGGGCTCCCCGGATAGAGATAGGCGGAATCACCCAGTTTTCTAAGCCCCATAAACACCACCAGAGCGCCGAAAGATAAAAGGTAAAGGACAAAAAGAGGTCAGACGTGCCTCGGGTAAAGGGTCTTCTTACCCTCTTCCTTGGCCCTCTTAACTGCCTTCTCGATGAGAACCTTGAGCTCGCCCTCAAGAGCGTCGTAGAACTCCGGGCTGACCCTCATCTCGGGCTCTATGGCCTTGACGGCCTCCTTAACCTTGGACTTAACTACCAGCTCTACCATTTTCCTGCACCTCCACTGGAGCCATCTCCAGCGGTTTCTTCTACTCCCGGATGTTTATTAACCTTTTCCCGTTACGCGGGGGGAAAGGTTAAATCCCCTTGGGAGCAAACCTCAGGGGTGGTGTTATGGGGGGAAGGCTGGTGCTCATAGACGGGGAGCACTATCCGGACGTCGTCGCATGGGCCGTCGGAAAGCTGGAGGATGTATGCTGTGCCCTTTTCCTCGGTGGAAGCGAGAAGATCGGGAGCGTGAGGGACATAGAGGAAAAACTTGATCTGAAGGTTTATCACGGGAGCGATTACGTTTCTTCCCTTGAAAGGGCCCTGAGGGAGGAGGACGTAACCGAGGTTGTGGATCTGAGCGACGAGCCTGTGCTTAACTATGAGGACCGCTTTGCCATCGCCTCCATCTGCATGCTCCACGGCGTTCCCTACAGGGGGGCCGACTTTTACTTCCGTCCAAAGCCCCTTAAAACCCTGAAGAAGCCCTCTCTGGCGATCATCGGAACGGGGAAAAGGGTGGGAAAAACCGCCGTCAGCGGGTTCATAGCGAGGACGCTTAAGGAGATAGCCAAGCCGGTGATAGTCACCATGGGCAGGGGAGGTCCGGAAAGGCCCGAGATCGTTGAGGGGGATAGGTTCGAGATAACGCCCGAATTTCTCCTGAAGCTCGCAGAGGAGGGAAGGCACGCGGCTTCAGACCACTTCGAGGATGCCCTAACCGCGAGGGTAACCACGGTGGGCTGTCGCAGGTGCGGCGGGGGGATGGCCGGGTTTTCCTTCTTCGATGTGATCGACGACGGGGTGAGGATCGCCGAGAGCCTGCCCAACGATCTCGTCATCCTCGAGGGAAGCGGAGCAACCTTCCCCGCTTACAGGGCGGACGGTTACGTCCTCGTAACCGGCGCGAGGCAGAAGCTCGACTTCATAAAGGGTTACTTCGGGCCGTTCAGGGTTAGGCTGGCAGATTTGGTCGTGGTTACGATGGCCGATTCCGTCGGTGAGGATCGCCTGAGGGCTCTGGAGGAGGTTGTAGAGTCGATAAACCCGGAGGCGGAGGTTCATCTCACGGCCTTCCGTCCGAGACCCCTTGGAGAGGTATCCGGAAAGAGACTCGGCCTCGTCATGACGTCCCGGGACGCCCTCCCGAAGGCAGGTAAATGGCTCGAGGGGATGGGCGCCGAGGTGGTGGCATCCTCGCCAAACCTGTCCCGGAGGGATGCCCTTATGAGGGATCTGAGGTCCTTCGAGGGCGTGGATGCGGTCGCGGTTGAGCTCAAGGCTGCGGCCGTTGACGTGGTTACGAGGTGGGCGCTGGAGAGGGGCCTCGAGGTGATATACCTCGACAACGAGCCCGTGAACGTGGACGGAAAGGACCTGAAAACGGCCGTTCTAAAGCTGGGACGTTCCATACTGGAGGGAGGGGGATGATAGTCGTCACCGATCCTGAGAGGAGAACTCGCCTGCCCTTCTCGAGGGGCATACTTACGCGCTCCCTAACGCTCGCAGGCGTTGACGTTGGCGTGGCTTACAGCATAGCAACCGAGATCCAGAAGGAACTGGCCAAAGGGGGACACAGGCTTATCACAACCGAGGATATAAGGGGGCTGGCCTATAGAAAACTCCTCGATCACGGCCTCAAAGAGGAGGCGAGGCGCTACCTCTTCTGGCGCCGGTTCAGGAGGCTCAGGATCCCGATAATCCTGCTTCTCGGGGGTGCAACGGGGGTGGGCAAGTCGACGATAGCAACGGAACTGGCTTTCCGTCTCGGCATAAGGAGCGTCATAGGGACCGACACCGTGAGGGAGGTAATGAGGAAGATAATCACGCCTGAACTGCTACCAGAGCTGCACACCTCATCGTTCCTTGCAGGAGTATCTAGCGACGGCGAAGGTTCCCCCATTATAGCCGGCTTTAAAAAGCAGGTGGAACACGTCTCGGTCGGCGTCTCCGCGGTTCTCGAAAGGGCCTACCGCGAGGGCTTTAACGCCATAATCGAGGGCATACACCTCGTCCCGGGCTACCTCGAGCTTGGGAGCAACAGCTTCATGTACGTCATAACTGTGGACGGAAGAAAGGATCTGGAAGCCCGGTTCTACGATAGAGAACGCTACAGTAAACGAAGGGCGGAATACTACATTGAACACATTGATGCGATAATGGAGATACAGGATTTCATCGTTGCAAAAGCAAGGGAACACGGGATCCCGGTCATAAAAAACGTTGAGCTCGAGAGGACAGTTAACAGGATAATGGAAGGGGTGATGGAGCGCCTCATGGAGCGTATCGGAGACGCTATAGAGGTTTAAAGGGCCCCTTTACCTTCCACATCCCGATGGGCCTTCTCGATCCCCACGTGGCCTGCATCTCGAAGGCCACCACCATGTCCGGGTAGACGTCTATGATGTTGAAGCTGTTTCCGTAGGGGTTCCTGTGGAGTTCCCAGCTTATCGAACCGGCGTTGATGATTGGCGTTTTCTCGATTTTGATCCCGAAGGAGTTACCGCCGTGGCCCGTGAGGACGAGGTTGGCCTCACCTTCTGTTATAACCCTGAGAACGTCCCCGGCATCCTCGAGGAACCCCACGTCCCTGCTCCTCGGCACGGGAACCACGTTATGGTGCATAACCACGACGGTAAAGCTGTCCCTGTACTCTTCAAGGAGCCGGGCGAGTTTTTTCTGTCCCATCCTGCCCACGACCCCTATGGGCGTCTCGTACTGGGCACTCAGCACGGGAATAAACGTGAATTTCCCCCTTTCCTTTACCTCGGGTTCGCCGAAGTACTCGGAGAAAAGGTCGTAGCCGAGATAGGTTATGTCGTTGTGGCCGGGAACGACGAGCTTTTCCGTCCTTACCATCTCGTAGAACTCCATGGCCCTTTCGTAGTAGCGTTCTATCCCCATGTCAACGACGTCACCGCAGTGGATCACTATGTCCGGCTTCAGCCTTTCGTTTATGGTCCTGATGGCGTTTTCAAGCACCTTTCTCCTGAAATAAATCCTGTCCGAAACGTTGCTCTCGCTTATCTGAACTATCCTGAGGAGGCGATTTCCCCTTGGAATGAAGAGCTTCGGCTTTACCGGCCTGTGCTCCCGGACCACTTGCCCTCCCGTAACCCTCTTTATCCTAACCTCCACCCGTCCATCTTCATGGAGGGTTACGATGTTGTAGCTGTTCACATCGCCCTTGCGGGTCTTTCTGCAGGAGGTGCAACCGGCGTTGTCAACCACCATGTCCTCTATCCTGTAAACGTTGGGCACGTGCTTGTGACCGCAGGTGTAGAGGTTCACGCCGTGTCTGAGGAGCAGATCGAGGACGTCGCCCGCGTTGAAGAGCACGTTCCTTTCCCTGCCGGTGTCCGGAAGGGGCACGAGGTGGTGGTGGGAGGCCACTATCTTGAACTTCCTGTCCGAGTACTCCTCCAGCTTCTCCCTGAGCCATCTGAACTTGTAACCGCCCAGTCTTCCGTCGCTCAGGTCCGGGATGGTGGAGTCCACCCATATAACCACTCCGTCTTTAAACTCGAAGACACCGTTCAGCGGCCCCACGAACTTCTCGAAGAGGGCGTAACCCACGTTCCTGACGTCGTGGTTGCCGGGAACCACAACGAGGGGTTTTTTGATCTTCCCGAGTTCGTAAGCTGCTCTCTCGTACTCCTCGCGGAGCCCCTGATTGGTGACATCACCGGTGTGTATCACGAAGTCGAAGTTCCCGGTGTTTATCTCGTTGACTATCAGGTCGTAGGCGTACCCCTTGTAGGCGCTCTCGCTCGTTATATGGGTATCGCTTATGTGGGCTATCCTTATCATGGCCATCACTCCGCCGCTATGGCCGTCTCAAGCTTTCTCCTGCTCGCCATGAGAAGATCCATCAGGCTGAATACCCCCACTATGTCCCCATCCTCTTCGATGAGCATGTGTTTGATTCCCTTCTTGGCCATCAGGTCGAGCACCTGACCGAGGGGGGTGTTTGAATCAACGGTTACCAGTTCCCGGGTCATTATCTCCTTGACGGGCGTGGTGTTCGGCAGGCCGGGGATGAGGACGCGTCTTATCAGGTCGCTCTTCGTGAAGAACCCAACCACCTTTCCGTTCTCAATCACGACCAGGGAGCCTATGTCGAACTCCACCATGATCTCGCAGGCCCGCTTCACGCTGTCCTCCGGCTCGACCCCTATCAGTTTCCGGGTCATGTAAACCTTGATGGGGGCTTTCGTGTCCATCCAACCACCCCTGAGTGTTAGGGCATCATTGTATATAAAGCTTCACAGGTGCAGACTTTTGACGTAAAAGGATTCCCTTCCGATGCGGACGTAAAAGGCCGTGTTGTTCGGCACGACGTCGTATTCGGCCCTGTAGTAGAGCCCCACCGTTGAAGATGCCACGGCGAAGAGGTTCTCCCTCCTGAGAAGGAGTAGCTTACCGTAGTCATAGCTCAAAGGATCCCTGATGTAGTTATCGCCCATCTTCGCGGTTAAGAAAGCCACGAAATCCCCGCTGGAGAGGTGAAAAATGCCCGCAGTGTTGAAGAGGGACCTCGTTGCTTCCGCCCCCCTTCTGTAGTGGAGCAGCAGCTCCTCCGGGGTTGGGTTTTGGAGCCTCCTGCACAGGTAGGTCGCGAAGGCGTAAGTATCTGATGCCCTTTCGAGCTCTTCAGCATCGAGCTCCGCGAGGTTCATTATTCTGGATTTGTCGAGGTCACCGTTGTGGATGAGCCAGAAGGTGAAGCCGTGCCTCGAGGAGAAGGCCAGTGGCTGAACGTTGAAGAGATCCTTCGAACCCTGCGAGGCAGCCCGTGCATGCACCATGAGGGTCACAAACCCATGGAGTTCCCCCCTGAGGGTTTCAAGGGCATCCCCGTCCTTGAAAAGGGGCGTCATGGACCTGTAGTGCCTCACACTTCCGTTTTTAATCAGGAGGTAGCCCCAGCCGTCCCGATGCTCCCTTCCCTTACCCCGTTTTTCCTTGTACGGATCGTTCCCGGAGGCCCTAACGAGCCCCTCGAGCAGGGGAATAACTGCCCTGCCCTCACCCGTCGCAAAGAGTATCCTGCACATTCCCCTTCACCGATGAGGATAGCTCTTTTCCCATAAAGCTTTTAGGCCGGTACACTCAAGGTACCCCATGCTGCTGAGGAAGGTTAAGCAGAGGGCCCTGAAGGCCATCGGAGAGGACTTTCGACTCGTGGATTTCTCCTTCGCACTCCCCTACACCTACGTTCTGATAGAGGGGCGGCGCAGAGCCCTCGGGGTGGCCATGACCCTCCCGGAGGAGGTCGGAAGGTACAGGAGTTCCATCGAAGAGCCCTCCCTCGAGGCTTTCATAGAGAGAGCCGATAGCATTAACGTGATAGAAAGAACCCTCGGAATGGCCGCGATAAACGCCCTTTCCCAGTACTACCTCGACCTTTCCGGGGCCCCGGATAAGGACGTCGTTGAGCTCCTCGGAGAAAACCCCAAGGTTGTGGCGGTGATCGGGAACATGCCCCCGGTGGTTTCGGGACTTCGCAGGAGGGGCTTCGAGGTTCTCGTCTTCGAACGCAACCCGAAGCTCTGGGACAGGGATACCCTGAGCGACGCCCTCGAGTACGACCTCCTCCCGGAGGCGGATGCGGTGGTGGTGAGCGGTTCCGCGGTGATCAACGGGAGCATCGACATGATACTGGAGAGGTCGAAGAAGGCCAGAGCGCTCATCCTCACGGGCCCGACCGCCCAGCTCCATCCGGACTTTCTCAGGGGCAGCGGGGTGACACACCTCGCGTCCATGAGCGTTACGAACGTTGAGCGGGCACTTCTAAAGCTCAAACTCGGCTCTTTCAGGGGGTTCGAGGGGGAGAGCAGAAAGTACGTGCTTGAGGTGGAACCCTAAACAACCTTCCAGAGCTCGTCGCTTTCGGGCCGTTCGAGGGGTTTCTCCTTCCCCTTCTCAACGATTACCCTGATGTCCCCCTCCTCGACGAACTCGCCTATGATGGAGGCTTTTATCCCTCTGGATTCCAGCGCTTCGACGAGCTTCCCGGCCCTTTCCGGGGGTGTAGCCACCATCAGCATGCCGGAGCTTATCAGGGCCAGCGGGTTCAGGTTGTAGAACTCGCATATCCTGAGCGTCTCCTCCCGGATGGGTATCCTATCCGCGTGAACTCGAAATCCCAGCCCGGCCGAGTCCGCCATCTCGTGCAGGCCGTTGGCCAGACCCCCCTCAGTGGGGTCGTGCATGGCGTGAACGCCAGCTTCAACGGCCGTTAGGGCGTCCTCAACAACGCTTATCATCCCGATGAACGAGGCTGCCCTCTCGACGAATTCCCTTCCAAATGATCTCTCAAGCTCCTCCGCACGCTCGCTCGCTATTATGGAAGTTCCCTCCAGACCGGCCCACTTGGTAACGACGATGGCATCCCCGGGTCTGGCACCGTTCGAGGTAACGAGCTTCCCCTTCTCCACCTCGCCGAGCATCGTCCCGACAACCACGGGCCTCCCGAGGGCCGGTGTTACCTCGGTGTGGCCACCGACCACGGTAATCCCGAGCTTCTCTGCACTCTCGTGGATCTCGCCCATTATCATGCCGAGAAGCCCCTCGTCACTTCCCTCCGGCAGGAGTACGGTCACCAGAAACCACCGGGGCACGGCACCGAACGTCGCAACGTCGTTGGCATTGACGTGAACGGCGTAGAAGCCTATCCCCTTTCCGGCACCGGTTATTGGATCGGTTGAAGCCACGAGAACGGAAGACCCGAAGTCGATGGCGGCCGCGTCTATCCCCGGCCCGGGGCCGATTATAACCCTCCCATCCTTTTTTCCGAGGTGGGTGAAAACGAGTTCCTCGAGTTTCTCCGGTGGAACTTTGCCCGGTGGCAGCATCCGAATCCCCGGGTTTATCGAATGGGGTTCGGGTTAAAAAACTTTTGAAAGAAAAGGGCGTGAAAAAAGGAAACCTTCACGGCTTCCCGTGACCCCTGTGAGCCGGGAAGACGATCCTTTCCCTGAGCTTAAACCTGCCCTGAGTGTAGATCTCGAGGAGCTTCTCCCTTATCCGGTGGATCAAAGAGTCTATGGCATCGTAATCCCTGTTTGCTATCGCGGTTTTGAGCTGTTCCACAAGCCCCTTCAGTTCCGTAACGTTGATTCCTGCCTTCTCAAGTACCTGAAGCTGCTTCTCGACCTTCCAGACGAATACCTCTGCCATTCTGGTCCTGTTTGCCTTGATCTGAACGTTCCATTCGTCCGAAGCTATCTTTATGACGAACTCCGCATGGGCCCCGGCAGCTATCGCCTGTCCGTACGCCCTTCCGTATTTGCCCTCGTTGTAGGCTTCCTTTGCCCTCTCAAGCTCCATCTCTGACAGGTTGAGCATTTTATCGGCCAGCTTTTCCCTGCTTGGGGGAAGGGTTACGTTCTGGAGCATTTCTCTGGCCGCCTCTATCCTCTCCTCACTCGCGTTGATCGCCTCAAGTGCCGTCTGGGCCGTCATGTTGACCTCAACTTCCTCCACTGAGGTGTTGAGGTGCTCCCGGATGTGTTCCCTGGCCCTCAGGAGGACCCTCTCCATCACGGGGGTTCCTATCAGTGTGACGTTTTTGGGCCTCATGTGGAGCTCTATGATCCTCTCGGTAACGTTATCCGTGCCGTTTACGAAGAGCAACAGGGCCCTTTTCCTCAGCGCTATTTTGACGGCCTTCTTTAGAGCCACGCTGTCGTTTCCCGGGACGATTATCACGCTCTCGTTGAAGCTGAGCCCGAACCTGGCCATGGCTTCCTTCATGACCTTGAGGTTGGTTTCGTATCTGTTCGCACCGCCCCAGCGTTCAACGGTTATGTTGAGCTCCTCTAAGTCACTTGCGTACTCCTCTGAAACCGCGACGGGCCCGCCGATTATTATGACCTCGTCGGGCGCGTAGGCGATGATCCTTGCAGTGACGTTCGGATCGTAGCGTCCCCACGGGGTGGTGACCACCACCGCTCCCGTAACGTTGGCGAGGTACTGGACCACGCTCCCGTCCGCTTCGTTGTCGCTCACCAGTATTACCGTGACCTTTGCGTTGCTCTCTGCCGCCGCCCTTCCAAAGGTCGGCACGGTCGCCAGCAGCATCAAACCCCAAAGCAGGGCGATTCCTTTCTTCCACATCATGCCAATCACCTAGATTCTTCCTATGAAAAAAGCCCTATTTAAGCTTTTTTCACGAAATCGTCGGTTTACATTCACGTTTATTTATCCCGACGGTTTTTTCTTCCTTTCTTCAGGTTCTACCGTTAAAAAACGTTATCCATGGTTTACTCCCGTTTAAGGAGCGGTTTTAAAGAACAAAATTAAAAACCGGGCTGTTGGGGGAGAGCTACCGGGAGAAGAAGGTTATTCAGGGGTTCAAGGGGAAGCATCAATCGACGTAGTAGTACTCCCCCCTCTCCTTCTGTTCCCTGTCCTTCACGGAGTTCTCCTTATTGGCCCTCGGTCTTCCCGTATCGGGATCGCGCCTGAAGGTTATCCCGATCGAGGCAAGGAACCTGTTCATCCCCTCCCTCATGCCCATCGGCGGCAGGGCCCTCCCCCTCCTTCCGGGCTCGCCCTCGAACACTATCAGCCTGTCGCTAAGGTAATCCACCATCATAACGTCGTGCTCTACTATCAGGGCCGTCTTCTCGTTCTTCGCCATGAGGGACCTTATGGCCTTGGAGACGGCCAGCCTCTGCTCAACATCGAGGTGGGCCGAAGGCTCGTCGAGGAGGTAGAGGTCCGCTTCCCGTATCAGGCAGGCCGTTATGGCCACCCTCTGGAGCTCGCCACCGCTAAGCTCGTTCACGTTCCTGTCGTAGAGCTCCGTTATCCCGAGGGGTTTCAGAAGCTCGGTCTTGTAGAAGTTGCTCAACAGCTTTGAAGAGTCTATGCCGCTCAGAAGGTCGAACACCGTCCCCTCGTAGTCCACCTTTATGTACTGGGGTTTGTAGCTAACCGTAAGCGTCCAGTCCACTTCCCCCTCCGTGGGCTTCTCCACACCGGCCAGCATCTTCACGAAGGTCGTTTTTCCGATCCCGTTGGGACCTACTATACCCACGACCTCGCCCGTGTAGAGTTCCCCACCCTCTGCCTCGAGCCTGAAGGGGCCGTAGTCCTTTACCAGAGCGGGATACTCGACGAGCACCTCGCCCTCCTGAGACTTCCTCTCGCTCTTCTTTGTGAAGCTGACTTCGTAGGGCCTGAAGCGGACGTTCTCATCCCTTAGATAACCCCGCAGGAACTCGTTTATGCCGTTGCGCGTGCTCTTCGGCTGGGAGAATATACCGTAAACGCCGCGCTCGCCGTAGACTACGTGGATTATGTCGCTCATGTAGTCGAGTATCGCCAGGTCATGCTCGACCGTTAGCACGGCCTTTCCGGAATCGGCCAGTTTCCTGATGGTTTTAGCAGCTTTCAGGCGCTGCCTTATGTCGAGGTAGCTGGAGGGTTCGTCAAAGAAGTAGAAGTGGGCTTCCCTGAGCATTGCAGCCGCTATGGCCACCCTCTGCAGCTCCCCGCCGGAGAGGTGCCTTACGTCCCTGTCGAGAACGTTCTCGAGCTCGAACTCCCTCACGACCTCCTCGAACCTTCCGCTTTCGTCCGCTCTCTTCAAAAGCTCCCTGACCCTTCCCCTGACCGCCTTAGGTATTAGATCAACGTATTGCGGCTTGACGACAGGCTTTATCTCGTTGTTCTTAAGCCTCTCGAAGTAGTTCTGAAGCTCGTTGCCCCTGAAGGCCTTTATCACACCCTCCCACGAATCGTTGTCCCGGCAGAGGTTCGGAACCATTCCGCCCGAGAGGATCTTCACGGCCGTGGTCTTACCCGTACCGTTGGGACCGAGTATGCCGACGACCATCCCGTCCTTGACGACAGGCAGTCGGTACAGAACAAAGGAGTTCACCCCGTAGCGGTGAACGCAGCCCTCCTCAAGCTTCTCCGGGAGGTTAACTATCGCTATCGCCCTGAAGGGGCATTTGTGCACGCAGATCCCGCAACCCGTGCAGCTCGCCTCCTGTATCACCGGCCTGTAGTTCTCCTCGTCTATGATTATGGCCTCGCCTCCCATCCTGTTGACGGGACAGACCCGCTCGCACAGGAAGTTACCGCATTTGTCCGGATTGCACCTGTCGTAATCGATGACCGCTATCCTCATTCCCACCACCGGGTTAGGCTGACGGGGAGGGTTTTAAAGGGTTGCGGGTTCCTCATCCCCTCAGGGTCGCCACGAGCTTTCTCTCGTCGAGGAGCATCCCCAGCGCGTCCCTTACGTCCCTCACAACCACGTCGCTCGCGAGGAGGGCATCGACGGTGGCCCCCTCGGGCCCTATCACGCAGAAGGCCAGTTCTGCCCCCTCAAGCATCGCCACGTCGTTGTTGCCGTTGCCCACGGCCGCGTAGGGCCTGTAGGATCGGGCTATCCTCGCCTTTTCCTCGCCGTTCGAGACCCTTTCGATCCTGATTGGGAGATCAGTGAGCTCCTCCAGCGTTCCGAAGGTATCGGCGCTCAGGACGACGACCGTGTACCTATCGGCCAGCCTTTTCAGCAGGTTCCTCGTGTCCTCATCGACCCTGCCCTTCTCTCCGAGCGTTCCGTTCAGGTCGAAGAGAACCGCCCGGAATTCTATTCTCCCGTAGTTCGGTACCTCCATGCTCCCACCGGTGGTGGTTGGGTATAAGGTTTTTAAGGGTTGGAGTTAAAAGCGGTAGCCGGGCCGGAATCCCCTTGAGTCCCGGGGAGGTAAAGCCATGGAGTCATTTCGGCGATTGATTCATGACCCCAAAGTGCTCTCAAGGCTCAACGCCTTCGCCCTTAGCTACTTCGGATGGATAACCTTCGGGATCCTCTACGGGCTCATCGGCCGTTGGAGTGTTGACATCACTGAGGAGTTCTTAAGGCTTCCCCTGACATCGAGGAACTTCGTTCTCGGGCTTTTGGAGTTCACAAGGTCCGTCCCGGGCCTTTATCCCCTCCTGAGGATCGTCTATTACGTAGGTTTCTCGGGTTCGATAGCCCTGATGGTGGCTTACCTCCTCCTCTACCGGAGGGATTTAAAGTCATCCGACGAGCTACTCGTCAGGTACATTCTGGCTTACCTTACAGCTGGTGCCGTCTATCTCGTTGCCCACATCTACGCTCCCCACTTCGTCTACAACCTTCCGGGCTACAGCTCCTCGAACAATCTCCTGACGAGGCAGGAGTTCGTACTGCCCTCCCTCCACAACACCATGGCCACAATAAACATCTTAACCGTCTGGAAGTACAGAAAAAGCCTCAGCGGGAAGGCTATCCTGCTGCTGAACTCACTTATACCCTTCGCAACGGTCCTGCTCGCCCACCACTGGATCTACGACGTCTTAACCGGCATCCTCCTTGGAGTGGTGGTATCGAAGGTCACAGCCGGCTGGAAAACCCGGATTCCCGCGAGACTCTGCGAGCTTGAGGTTGCCTACCTTAAGCGGGTGACGCTTGCGAACTTTCTCCTTGCGATTCTGGTTCTCCTGATAGCACTCGATCCCGGGGGTGGCTGAACCTCGTGAGGGGTTTCCTCCCGTAGCCTGAGAAAGATTTATAAACCTCCTTCGAACCTTAACATCGGGTGCCGGGGTAGCCTAGCTCGGTAGGGCGGCGGACTCGTAATCCGCAGGTCGCGGGTTCAAATCCCGCTCCCGGCTCCATAAACGTTCTCCCGTGAATTTTTTAAGACGAGAAAAAGAGCTGGCGTTTATGAGGAGGGAATCCACCGGAGTGCTCCTTGCCCTGATGGGGGCCTTCATCTACGGCGTTGAACCCGTGGTTATAAAGACCAACCCCTCCAACCCGCTGAGCTTCGCGGCCTTCTCAGCCCTCATCGCATCGGTTCTCCTCTGGGCTCTCCTCTGGATCTCCGGTAGAACCCGGGAAATCCGGGAAAACCCGGGAGGGCTTAAGGGGGCCTTTCTCGTGGGTCTCTCCGGGACGGCCCTTGCCTACGTGGCCTACTCCTTCGGGGTGCGGATGAGCACCGCCATAAACGCCGCCCTGATAACCCGGAGCGAGGTCCTTTTCTCCTTCATCCTATCGTGGCTCCTTCTCGGGGAGAGGATAACCAAGAGGCTTCTGCTTTACTCCTCCAGCATAATCACCGGACTGGTGCTCGTTATACTTCAGGGACGCTCTCTAACGCCTCATACCGGCGATCTGCTCCTCCTTCTGGTTCCTCTCTTCTGGCAGCTGGCCCACGTGATGGCCAGAAAACTCCCCTACAGTCCCCCGACGATAGCCACGCTCAGAAACACCTTCGGCTTTCTCCTCTTACTGCCCCTTGCGATCGTCACGGGCCTTGAATTCTCGCCTTCTGCCGTCGCGGAGGGCCTGATAATGGCCGCCGGTCAGGTAGTCTGGTACGGCTCCATAAAGCGGATCAACCTCTCAAAGGCGACCACCATAATAACGCCCGCCCCTGCGGTCGCCATAGGGATCGGAATCCTCCTCGGGGAGAGCTTTACCATCCACCACGCGGTGGGTTTTCTTCTCATCACCCTCGGAACGCTGGGAGCCGTAAGGGTTGAGAGCGAGCTCAGAACCTGAAGAGAACCCGAAGGAATCGAAAAACGTCCATCAAACCGAAGCGTCCTTCCCTGCGGGGGTCGTATATCATGCTCACCGGAACCTCCAGCACGCGAGCCCCCATCTTAACGGCCTTTATGAGCATCTCGGTCTCCACCTCGTAGCGGTCGCTCTCTACCTCCGGCAGAAACTCCCTTCTGAAGGCCCTGAAGCCGCTCTGGGTGTCGTAGATGTGGCGGTGTAGCTTGAACCTTATGAGGCGGGTGGTTATCACGTTGCTGAGCCTTCTGTGGAACGGCCTCCTGCCGGCCTTCTCGACCTTCCTGGATCCTATGACAACGTCGGCCTCGTTCCCCGCTATGGGTTCAACGAGTTTGATTATCTCCTCCGGTTTGTGCTGGCCGTCAGCATCTATGAACACCACAACGTCGCCCGTGGAAACCCCCATCCCCTCGCGCATTGCACATCCTTTACCGCAGTTTTTCTCCAGCCGGATAACCCTTATCCTTCCGTCCCCTTCGGAGGTTGTTCTGGCTACAGAATAGGTGTCATCCGTCGAGCCGTCGTCAACGACCACCACCTCGTCAACGAAGCCGGGTATACCCTCGAGAACCCGCGGAAGGTTTCGTCCCTCGTTGTAGGCGGGCACGATAACCGTGACCTTCAAACCCTTAAGCATCTACCCGTCCCCTTCAAGCCTTTTGAGGGCCCTCTGGGCCTTTCTCCTGAAGTCATCCTTGTCGAGGAACTCCCAGTAGTGGTCCCTCGCCGGGAACTGCCCGTTTTTAACTTCATTTCTGTAGTTCTCGAGGGCCAACCTCATCATTCCGGAGATGTCGGCGTATTTCTTGACGAAGGGCGGCGTCTTCTCGTAGATTCCAAGGAGATCGTGCCAGACGAGAACCTGACCGTCCACGTAAGGTCCGGCGCCGATTCCGATAGTGGGTATCGAGACCTCCTCGGTCACTAACTTGGCCACATCCGAGAGCGTGAACTCAATGACCACCGCAAACGCCCCAGCCTTTTCGAGGGCCCTCGCATCACGGAGGATCTCCTCTATCTCCTCTTCCGTCTCGCCCATGAGCCTGTAACCGCCGAGGCGGAGGTACCTCTGCGGCGTTAATCCCGTGTGCCCCATCACGGGAATCCCCATGCGCACGAGCTTCCTCACGAGCTCCCTGTGGTCGTAACCGCCCTCGATCTTGACCGCATCGGCCCCTGCCCGTATGAGCCGGACGGCGTTCCTGATGCCCTCCTCAACGCTGACCTCGTAGCTTCCGAAGGGCATGTCCGCAAGGACGAGGGCCCTCTTAACCGCCCTTGAAACGGCACGGGTGTGGAAGACCATCTGATCCATCGTGACATTGAGGGTGTTCTCCTCGCCGTAAACCACCATCCCCAGCGAGTCGCCGACGAACACGATGTCCATCCCGGATTCGTCCGCTATGAGCGCGGAGGGGTAATCGTAGGCTGTTACCATGGCTATCTTTTCCCTGCCCTTCATCTCGATTATTCTACGTGGCGTTATCTCCCTCATGTTCCCACCCTTAGGCTAATAAACCTCCATCTTATTAAGCCTTCTGGAGGTGGGCGAATGAGGGAATGGGAACACTACGAACACACAGCAGACGTTGGCATAAGGGGTTACGGTTCGACCCTCGAGGAGGCCTTCGAGGCCGTCGCACTGGCGCTCTTCGACGTGATGGTGGACGTGAGAAAGGTTGAGAAGAGAGAATGCCACGAACTGGAGGTCGAGGGAGAGGATCTCATGGGGCTCCTCTACAGCTTCCTCGAGGAACTGCTCGTGCTCCACGACGTGAAGGGACTCGTCTTCGGGGACTTCAGGGTTAAGATAGAGAAGGACGGCACCTACAGGCTGAGGGTGGTGGCCTGCGGGGAGCCGCTCGATTACGGGAAACACGAGCCCCGGGAGGAGGTAAAGGCCATAACCTACCACGACATGAAGGTGGAAAGACTGCCGGACGGGAGATGGATGGCCCAGCTGGTGCCGGACATATGAGGTGATCCCATGGGAGCTCGGGAGAAGATCAGGGAGACAAACCCGGCCTTTTACGAGCGCTACTCCCAGCTCGAGGACAGCGACGAGTTCTGGGAGTTCATGATCCGACCTTTAAGGCAGAGCGTGAGGGTCAACACCCTCAAGGCTCCCCTCGAGAGGGTCGTTGAAAGGCTCAGCGAGGAGTTCGAGCTCGAGCCGATACCGTGGGTTCGTGAGGGGTTCTTCATCGACGTTGACAACCTCGCGAAGGTTCCCGAGCACGGCCTCGGCCTGATCTTCGGTCAGGAGGCGAGCTCCATGATTCCGGCGGTCGTCCTCGATCCGGGACCCGGGGAGCTTGTGCTGGACATGGCCGCGGCCCCCGGCGGAAAGACGGGGCAGATGGCATCATACATGGAAAACGAGGGCTGCATAGTGGCCAACGATCCGGTGGTGGGCAGGGCCAACGTCCTAATCGCGAACCTGAACAGGCTTGGCGTTCTCATCGCCCGGGTAACCGTGAGGGAGGGGGCCTACTTCGGCCGCTTTGAGAACACCTTCGACAGAATCCTACTGGACGCTCCGTGTTCCTCGGTCGGGATGATAAGGAAGGGATGGCGTTTTCTGGAAGGCTGGCGCCTGAGGGGGGTTATCAGGTATATGAACCTCCAGAAGAGGCTCATAATGGCCGCGTACCGCGCTCTAAAGCCCGGGGGGACGCTGGTGTACTCCACCTGCACGATAGACCCCCTCGAGAACGAGGAGGTGGTCGATTACCTCCTGCGGAAGACGGACGCGAGGCTCGGGAGCATAGACCTGCCGGTGAGGAGTAGCGAGCCCGTGCTGGAATGGGAGGGGAGGGAATACTCCGGGGAGCTGAAGAAAGCCCTCAGGATACACCCGAACGACAACGACACCGAAGCCTTCTTCGTGGCCAGGATAATCAAACCGGAGGGGGGAGAATGAAGGAGAACCCGCGAGGGAAGATAGGACTGGAAAGCGACACGGAACTCGTCAAGAGGCTCCTTATGGAGAACTACGGCCATGCGCCGGAGCTCGTTTACAGGATAAGCGGGAGGGGGCACAGGGTCTACGCCTGGAAACCCTGTCCCCTCGAAGTTAGAGACGTGGAGCGCAGGGGGGTCTACTTCGGCAGGGTGGAGAGCGACGGGATAAGGCTGAGCATCGAGGGAAGCTTTCTCGTCGGACCGGGGGCAACCAGAAACGTCGTCAGACTCGACGATGAAAGGGCGAGAAGGTATCTGGCCGGTGAGAACGTGGAGATAACTGAGGAAATCCACGGCTGGGTCATAGTGGCGTGGAGGGACTACTTTCTCGGCTCGGCGAAGGCAAAGGATGGAAGGCTCATGAACTACATCCCGAAGGAGAGGCGGCTGAGGTTTAAAAAAAGCTTAAAATAACTTCAAAGACAATAGGATGGGGGTGGGGGTATGGTACCGCTGAAGGGGATCGATAAGATAAGGTGGGAGATCCCGCGGTTCGACGAGAGAATGCGGGTTCCGGGCAGGGTTTACGCAGACGATGCCCTGATCCAGAAGATGAAGAACGATAGAACCCTCGAGCAGGCTGCCAATGTAGCCATGCTCCCGGGAATTTACAAATATTCGATAGTCATGCCCGACGGTCATCAGGGCTATGGCTTCCCCATCGGAGGCGTGGCAGCTTTTGACGCTAAGGATGGCGTAATAAGCCCCGGAGGCGTCGGATACGACATCAACTGCGGCGTCAGGCTGATCAGGACCGACCTGACCGAGAAGGAGGTAAGGCCGAGGATTAAGCAACTCGTCGACACGCTCTTCAAGAACGTTCCGAGCGGGCTCGGGAGCAAAGGCAGGGTGAGGCTCCACTGGAGCCAGCTCGACGACGTTCTGGCCGATGGGGCGAAGTGGGGCGTTGAAAACGGCTACGGCTGGGAAGAAGACCTCAAGCACCTCGAGGAAGGCGGAAGGATGGAGGGGGCCGATCCGGAAGCCGTGAGCCAGAAGGCAAAGCAGCGTGGAGCACCGCAGCTCGGTTCCCTCGGCTCCGGGAATCATTTCCTCGAGGTTCAGGTGGTCGATAAAATCTTTGACGAAAAAACGGCGGAAGCCTATGGCCTCTTCGAGGGACAGGTTGTGGTCATGGTGCACACCGGCTCGAGGGGGCTCGGCCATCAGGTGGCGAGCGACTACCTCAGGGTGATGGAGAAGGCCAACAGGAAGTACAAAGTGCCGTGGCCCGATAGGGAACTCGTCAGCGTCCCCTTCCAGAGCGAAGAAGGGCAGAGGTACTTCAGCGCCATGAAGGCCGCCGCCAATTTCGCGTGGGCCAACAGGCAGATGATAACACACTGGGTCAGGGAGAGCTTCGAGGAGGTCTTCAAGAGAAAGGCGGAGGACATGGGGATGGAGATAGTTTACGACGTCGCCCACAACATAGCCAAGGTGGAGGAGCACGAGGTGGATGGAAGAAAGGTCAGGGTCGTGGTCCACAGGAAAGGCGCAACGAGGGCGTTCCCGCCGAAGCACCCGGACGTTCCGGCGGCTTACAGGGAGGTTGGCCAGCCCGTTCTCATTCCGGGCTCCATGGGAACGGCGAGCTACGTTCTGGCCGGTGCGGAAGGATCGATGAGGGAAACCTTCGGCTCGAGCTGCCACGGTGCGGGGAGGCTCATGAGCAGGCATGCCGCTACGAGGAAGTGGCGGGGCGAGAAGATCGAGCGCGAGCTCGCCCAGAGGGGTATATACGTTAGAGCCGCAAGCAAACGTGTGGTTGCGGAGGAAGCTCCCGGAGCCTACAAGAGCGTTGACAACGTCGTTAACGTCGTCCATGAGGCGGATATAGCCAACCTCGTGGCGAGGATGAGGCCCATTGGGGTGGCGAAGGGCTGAATCCTCCCTATTCCCATTGTAAACTTGTAGAGAAAGCTTGGGTGGTGTTATGGACCTAACTCACGTGGATGAAAAGGGCGTTAAAATGGTTGAAGTGGGCCACAAGGAAGAGGTTTTCAGGAGGGCCGTGGCAAGGGGAAGGATAAGGCTTAAACCGGAGACGATAGAGCTCATAAAGGAAGGAAAGACCAGAAAGGGCAACGTTCTGGCAAGTGCGCAGATAGCCGGCATACTGGCGGTTAAGAGAACCCCTGAACTTATTCCCCTGTGCCACCCGATTCCCCTCACGGGCGTGGACATAAGTTTTGAGGTTGGGGAAGATTACATTGAAGCAACCTGCGAGGTCAGGGCGTACTACAAGACGGGTGTCGAGATGGAGGCGCTGACGGGCGTAAGCGTCGCGCTTCTGACCATCTGGGACATGGTGAAGGCCGTTGAAAAGGACGAGAAAGGCCAGTACCCCACCACGAGGATCTACGACGTAAGGGTCGTGGAGAAGGTTAAGGGGGATGTTTAAGCTGGAGTTTTCGAAATTTTGTCCGTTCCGTGAGCCCTTTTATGCCTTTATTTCATCCATTTCCTCTCCCTTACGTATCTGCCCCTGCTCTCGATCTCCTCTATCTTTTCATTCAGTGCTTCAGCTTTTTCCTCCCCTCTAACCTCCGCATAGCCCTGAAGTACCGCCTCAAACCCCTTATCGAACCATCTGTAGTGGGTGCTCTCCATAGCACGCTTTAAAAGGTGCAAATCAACCCCCTGAGCCTCCAGTGTTGGGTCAAAGTCAGCAAGACCAAAATCTATGAAATAAACATCCTCCCCTTTCAGAATCATGTTTGAAGTCGTTAAATCGCCGTGTACAATTCCGGCTTCGTGTAGTTTTCCAAGCTGCCTTCCGATTTCACGACAGAGCTTTAAACGGTCTTCCATGGGGACCTTTTCGAGAACTTCCTTAAGCCTCTCGCCTTCAATAAACTCCATCACTATTTTCATGTCTTTTAAATCAATCTCATAAACATGGGGAACCCTGACTCCAAACTCCTTGGCCCTGTGCAGTATTCTGGCCTCCATAACGGTTCTTTCCTTCCTGAGCTTTTTATCTATCTCTCTTATCCGGTATCTTTTACGTATCCTGTCCTTTATTATAACCTTCTCTGTGCCCAATGGGAAGTAAAGCTCTTCAAAACTGGCCAGATATATCCTGGCTTCGGCGCCCTGCTTTATCAGCTCCATCCCCTCACCTTAATCTGATGTAGAAATTGTTCATTTAAAAATCCTATTCCCGGAGTTCCTTAAACTTTTGATATTTCGACAGGAATTAGCACCAAATATTGATTTTTAGCTTTAAATTAGCCAGTATTTTTGCCAAATTAAACGAAAAATTTTTATAGAGCGCTAACGTAGGTATTCCGAAAACAAGATTTAGGAGGAATGAAAGATGGCTCAGTTAGTTGGACAAGGTGGACAGCCGGTTGTTATTCTGCCTGAGGGGACCCAGAGGTACGTTGGAAAGGACGCCCAGAGGCTGAACATCCTCGCGGCAAGAATAATAGCCGAAACCGTCAGAACAACCCTCGGACCCAAAGGAATGGACAAAATGCTCGTAGACAGCCTCGGAGACATCGTAATCACCAACGACGGCGCCACAATCCTCGACGAAATGGACATCCAGCACCCGGCTGCAAAAATGATGGTTGAAATCGCCAAAACCCAGGACAAAGAAGCCGGCGACGGAACCACAACAGCCGTCGTCATAGCCGGCGAACTTTTGAAGAAAGCCGAAGAACTCCTCGACCAGAACATTCACCCAAGCATAATCATCAAAGGTTACACAATGGCCGCCGAGAAAGCCCAAGAAATACTCGACAACATGGCCAAGAAGGTAACCCCCGACGACGAGAAAACCCTGAAGAACATAGCCATGACCGCAATCACCGGCAAGAACGCCGAGAGCCACAAGGAGCTCCTCGCAAACCTCGCGGTTGAGGCGGTTAAGCAGGTGGCCGAGAAGGACGGTGAAACTTACAAGGTGGACATCGACAACATCAAACTCGAGAAGAAGGAAGGAGAGAGCGTCGAGGAGAGCGAGCTCATCCGCGGCGTCGTCATCGACAAGGAGCGCGTTCACCCGAGGATGCCCAAGAGAGTTGAGAACGCCCGGATTGCCCTCATAAACGAGGCTCTCGAGGTCAAGAAGACCGAGACGGACGCCAAGATAAACATCACCAACCCGGATCAGCTCACGAGCTTCCTTGAGCAGGAGGAGCGCATGCTGAGGGAGATGGTTGAGAAGATTAAGGATGCTGGGGCGAACGTTGTTTTCGTCCAGAAGGGTATTGATGATCTCGCCCAGCACTACCTCGCCAAGTACGGCATCCTTGCAGTGAGGCGCGTTAAGAAGAGCGACATGGAGAAGCTCGCCAAGGCAACTGGGGCCAAGATAGTGACGAACGTCCGCGACCTCACCAGTGACGACCTCGGTGAGGCCGAGCTTGTCGAAGAGCGCAAGGTTGCGGGAGAAAACATGATCTTCGTTGAGGGCTGCAAGAACCCGAAGGCCGTCACCATACTCATCAGGGGCGGAACGGAGCACGTTATTGACGAGGTTGAGAGGGCCCTCGAGGATGCTATAAAGGTTACGAAGGACGTCATGGAGGACGGTGCTATCCTCCCAGCGGGCGGTGCGAGCGAGATTGAGCTCGCCATTAGACTCGACGAGTACGCGAAGGAAGTCGGCGGCAAGGAGGCCCTCGCCATCGAAGCCTTTGCGGAAGCAATCAAGGTTATTCCGAAGACGCTGGCGGAGAACGCTGGGTTGGATCCGATAGAAGTGCTCGTTAAGGTGGTGAGCGAGCACAAGGAGAAGGGGCCGAACGTTGGCATTGACGTGTTCGAGGGCGAGCCGGCCGACATGATGGAGCGCGGCGTCATAACACCCCTTAGAGTCCCCAAGCAGGCCATCAAGAGCGCCAGCGAAGCAGCAATAATGATACTCAGAATCGACGACGTAATAGCGGCCAAGGTGAGCAAGCCGGAGGGCGGCTCTCAGGGAACCCCCGGCGGAATGGGTGGAATGGGCGGCATGGACATGGGAATGTGATGCCCTTCAACCTTTTTTACCTCCTTTACCCGTAAGGTTTATGACCTGTTCTTCTGAGGGATGAAATGGAGGGTGAGAGTGTGAGTCTGGTTATGTGGTTGAGAACCGGCCTGTTGATGGCCCTGCTAACGGGTCTGCTGATGGCCATAGGCTACCTCTTCGGCGGGCCGAACGTGGCATTTTTGATGTTCATCTTCTCACTGGTCTTTAACTTCATCACCTACTGGTACAGCGACAGGATCGTCCTCGGCTGGTACCGGGCAAGGGTGGTGGATGAACACGAAGCACCGGAACTCTACGCGGTGGTCAGAAAGCTCGCGGGGAACGCGGGCCTGCCGGTTCCGAAGGTTGCCATAATTCCAACCGAGACGCCCAACGCCTTCGCAACCGGCCGGGATCCAAAGCATTCGGTTGTTGCAGTCACCACGGGGCTTCTAAGACTCCTCAACAGGGACGAGCTCGAAGGGGTGATAGGCCACGAGCTGACCCACATAAAGAACCGCGATATGCTCATAGGAACCTTCGCCGCAGCCATGGCGGGCGCGATAGTCCAGCTGGCCTACTGGGCCCGATGGATAGCCATATTTGGAGGCTTCGGGGGGGACCGGGACGATTCCTCCAACGTGCTAACCGCCATCCTCGTGGCCATCCTCGCCCCCATAGCGGCAATGCTAATACAGGCCGCCGTGAGCAGGTCGAGGGAGTTTCTGGCGGACGAGGGGGGCGCCAGAATCAGCGGCAAGCCCCATGCCCTGGCCAGTGCCTTAATGAAGATCGAGAATGCAGTCAGATACAGACCCATGAGGGAGGGCAATCCCGCTACTGCGCACATGTTCATAATCAACCCCTTCAGGGGAATGAGCCTCGCCAGCCTGTTCTCCACGCACCCGCCGACGGAAGCGAGGATAGAGAGGCTCAGAAAGATAGCCGAGGAAATGGGAATCTACTTCTAAAGGTCAACCCCGCGGGTCATGCAACCGTCCACCACCACCGTCGAACCGAGCATGTAGAAGGAAGAATCGCTCAGGAGGAAGGCCACGAGAGAGCCGAGCTCTTCCCATTTACCCGTTCTTCGAAGGGGGCTTCTCCTCAGAACCTCCCGCTCCCAGACCTCTTCAAAGTCCTCTCCCCTCTCCCGGGAGAGTCGCAGGAGGTTCTTCCGTGCTCCTGGCGTGTCGAAGCTACCGAGCAGAACGCTGTAGGCCCGTATCCCCTTCCCTCCGTAGGTTCTCGAAAGGCTCTTGGTTAGCTGAATCAGGCCGGCCCTCGTAACGTCCGCCAGAACAAGCGGGGGCATCGGCTCTTTAACCGAAACGGAGTTCAGGTAAACGAGCGTTCCCTTTCTCCCCTCCTCAAGCCATCTCCGGAGGAGGAGCGAGGTCAGGTAACCGGGAGCGACCGTGTGAAGGGCCGATGCCTCGACCCAGTCTTTATATTCCGCGTCGTGGAGGAGGCAGGGCTCACAGGCAACGTTGCCGGCGTTCCAGACGAGGGCGTCGATTCCGTCGAGGAGCTCCCATCCCTTCTCGATCAGGGCTTCGAGGTCTTCCCTTTTCAGGAGGTCGCACCTGACCCCGTGGACCTCACCGTAGCCCGAGAGCTCATCAACGGCCCTCCTCAGGTTTTCTTCGCTCCGCGAGCTCACCACCACCCTTGCGTTCCTCTTCAGCAGTTCCCTCGCGACGTTGAAGCCTATCCCCCTCGAAGAGGCCGTCACAACAACACCGAGTCCCCCGAGGTCTATCTCCACGCCCATGATGGTTGCTCCCTTCATGGATTAATAAACGTTGGCCATATTCCGGCGGGCTTCCGATTTAAGGGAGTACCCTTAACGGCAGAACGGCGGGCAAAATTTTATACGTCCCGGATCCAACCCACCCCCATGTCGGAGCCAAAGGATATCGTCCTGAAGGAGAGCGAAGAGGTTGAGGGTACCCCTGTTGAGGGCCCATGGCTTGACGAGGTTTCCAGTCTGGAAGAGGTGATGGACTACTACCCCAGCATAGGCTTTCAGGCAACGCACCTCGGGAGGGCCGTGGAGATCTGGAGGAAGGTCGAGAAAAAGCGAGCGGAAGGCGGGGAAGTAAGGGTTTTCCTCGGCTACACCTCCAACATAATCTCCTCCGGATTGAGGGAGCTGATCGCGTGGCTCGTTAAGAACGGGAAGGTGGACGTTATAGTGACCACCGCCGGGGGGATCGAGGAGGACTTCATAAAGACGCTGAAGCCATTCATTCTCGGCGACTGGAACGTTAACGACGCCCTGATGCGGGAGAAGGGAATAAACAGGATAGGCAACATCTTCGTCCCCAACGACCGCTACATCGAGTTCGAGAAGTACATGCTTCCCTTCTTCGAGCGGGTTCTCGAGATGGAGGAAAAGCGGGGGCAACCTTTAACGGCCAGCGAGTTCATCCACGAGATGGGCCGTTTCATGGATGAAAAACTCGGGAAGGAGAAGGAGAGGAGCGTTCTCTACTGGGCCTACAGGAGGAACGTTCCGGTGTTCTGCCCCGCCATCACGGACGGCTCCATCGGGGACATGCTCTACTTCTTCAAGGAGGAGAGGGGAGACAGGGAGCTGGTCATAGACATAGCCAACGACATAGTGAAGCTCAACAACCTCGCCGTTACGGCGAAGGAAACCGCCTCGATAATCCTCGGGGGCTCACTCCCCAAGCACGCGATAATAAACGCCAACCTCTTCAGGGAGGGCACGGATTACGCGATATACGTCACCACGGCCGTTCCATGGGACGGTTCGTTGAGCGGTGCCCCTCCGAGCGAGGGCGTCAGCTGGGGCAAGATAAGGGCGAAGGCGGACTACGTCGAGATATGGGCGGACGCGACGCTGGTTTTCCCCCTTCTGGTCTGGAAGGTCATGAAGGGGTAGGATCTTTACCTTCTTCCACATCGAGAAGGCTTAGAAGGGCATCCTCCCCTCCCGGGAGCACCAGCGGTCTTGAAAGGTGCTTCCTCGCGTCGGGAGGAACTTCGTAGATCTTCCTCTCCAGTTTCCGGGGGACCTCAACAGGGATGAGCTTCTTCGGCATCTTGTAGCCGCAGCGCTTGCACTTGAGGTAGTCGCCCTTGCTCTTCATCGTTCCCCCGCATTTCGGGCACTTCGGCTTTTCGTACCTTACCTCGGGGACGAGCCTGACCGGATAGAACTTCTCGAGGTTTAGGGTGAGAACGCCGAGGTGCTCCTTAACGCCGCCGGCGGCTATTATCTCATCACCCGGAAGGAGTTTCCTGACGTGGTTCCTGAACTTCTTCGTCGGCTCGAAGGCCGCCACCCTTATCCTCCCCGTCCCGTCCTCGAGTTCGAAGAAAACGTGCCTCCCCCTTTCCCAGTAGGGCGCAACCACCCTCCCCCTGACGACGGCACTGTCGTAGGGCTTTAGCTCGCGGATTTTCTTCGGCGTCAGGTGATCGTCCGTGTTCTGGTTTGTCACGTAGAGCTGATGGAAGGCGACCTCCTCCTCAAACTCCACCATCTCAAAGGTCCGAAGAACCCTGCCCCTGTCGATTCCCCTTATCCCAGCGAGGACGGGATCCTTTCCGTGGGGTGTTATCAGAACGGTCCCCTCGTGGGGGTCCACGTTGTCGTAGGTGAAAGGATAACTCCAGCGATCCGCCCTGAAAACGCTCTCCATGTTCACCCTCCGCCGTGTTCCCCAGTTTTCGGGCTTTCTGTAGACGAGCAGTTCGTAGGTAAACCGCCGAAGGGGGTAGCCGATCGACGCAAGGGCACCTATGATGCCCCTGCCGAGCTTGAACCTGAAGACCTCGGCCCCTATCCTTTCCGCAACTTCCTCCGCTTCCCCGATCGAGACGTGCTCTCTGAGGGCTTTGAGCGAGAACTCCCTCAGCTCCCCGGGGACGTCCCCACGGAGAAAGGCAACGCCGGGGTTGGTGTTCTCGTGGGAGAGGTCTGAGAGTTCGCCCACCTTTTTGAGGACGAGGTCTTTTATCTCCTGCAGGGCATCTTCGCTCGCCTCAAAGGTCATCGCGACCGCTCCGTTACCGCGGGTCTTGTAGGGTACGTTCGGATTGAGCCTTATCAGTCTCGGGAGACCGAGGGGCTCCGCCATCCGAGAAATCTCGCGGTAGAGGAGCGCGCCGATGTAGGTGGTGCACATTCCCTCCGGTGAGT
Source organism: Thermococcus sp. P6 (assembly GCF_002214525.1). Taxonomy (NCBI): domain Archaea; kingdom Methanobacteriati; phylum Methanobacteriota; class Thermococci; order Thermococcales; family Thermococcaceae; genus Thermococcus; species Thermococcus sp. P6. The sequence continues at coordinate 1,431,946 of NZ_CP015104.1, read as the reverse complement.
CGGTGTCGTCGATTCCGATGTGGATCCTCATCGATGAAAGAGACGAAGGGGGCTTTAAAAATCAACCGGAGCCGTCATCCCGGAACCTCTCGTAGCAGAGCACGTCAACGAAGCCCTCACCCGGGACGTACTGGTGCTTCCTCCATCGTCCGGCCAGTGTGAAGCCGTTCTTTTCCAGCACGCGTATTGAAGCGACGTTGGGCTCGAAGACGTGTGCGTAGACCTTTCGAAGGTTGAGCCACTCGAAGGAGTACTCGAGGGCGAGTTTAACAGCTTCACTGGCGTACCCGTGTCCCCAGCTCTCTCTGGCGAGGAAGTAGCCAATCTCCGCCCTTCCGTTGCGGTAATCGATATTATGGAGGCCTATCAACCCAACCGGGGAGCGTGAGGAGTTCTCAATTATCGTGAAGACCCGCTCTTTATCCTTCTCCCTTCTGAGGGCCTCATACCACCCGAGTTCGTCCTCGTAGAAAAGCATCTCCTCGGGATGGGAGAGGTACCTCCTGACCTCACCGCTGCCGTACCACTCCCACACCAGCCTTAGATCCTCCTTGAGGAGGGTTCCGAGTGAAACGAGATCGCCCCTGAGAACCACCGGCCTCATGGGAACACCTTAAATTTATTAAGGTCCTCGTATATTTAAGAATGATGGACAGGCAAAAACTCATCAGAACGGTCGAGGCCATACTCAGGGGCACGGGATACAAAACGGCGCGGATGGACCTCAGGAGTTCGTGCTTCGACATAGTGGCGAGCAGGTTATTCCTCCTGCTCTTCCTAAAGGTGGTAACCAACGTTGATACCGTCACCAGGGAGCAGGCAGAAGACCTCAAGCGGCTATCCGGGTTCTTTAATGCCTCGCCGCTCATAGTGGGCTTGAAGGCGAAGAACGCCGAACTTGAGGAGGGGGTCGTTTACGAGAGGTTCGATATCTACGCGCTGAGGCCCGAGACGCTCTACGACATCCTCGTCGAGAACGAGCTTCCGGCCATATTCGCGGAGCGCGGGGGTTTCTACGTCCGCATAAACGGTGAACTTCTGAGGAAGCTGAGGGAGGAACACGGTTATTCCATAAACGAACTCGCCCGTCTTCTCGGCGTTTCGAGGAAGAGCCTGATAAACTACGAACGGGGCAATCAAGCGGTTTCCCTTGAGGTTGCGCTCAGGTTGGAGGACATCTTCAACGAGCCTCTCGCCGAACCCATAGACGTTCTCCACTCCTCGGTTAAGGCGAACATCAACGTAAGCCCCGAGAGTCCCCTCGAAAGGGAGGTATTCAAGCGCCTGAAGGCCCTCGGTCTCGGCGTTATGAAGGTCAGGAGGGCACCCTTCAACGCGGTATCGAAGGAGGACGACCTCAAAATCCTCACGGGCATAGACGAGAGGAAGACCCGCTCAACGGTCAGAAGGGCCGAGATGGTCGCAGAGGTGAGCAGGGTTATCAACAGCGACGGTGTTTTCATACTGGAGAAAACGAGGACCGACGTGATCGGGGAGGTCCCCCTGATACCCAAGGACCGCCTGAAGGAGATAAAGGACGCCGACGAGCTCGTGGAGATGATAGAGGAACTCAAGAAGGAGATAAAGAAGGGGCTCTTCACCTGAAGAGGACCCGCCTCCATACCTCCCGCAACTTCCGGGCGTACCTTTCGGGAGACGCTATGAGGATCGCCCACCGCGGTGTCTGGCGCCGTTTGAGGGCGTTCGCCAGGGGTGTAACCTTTCTCAGGGGCTTTAATTCCCCGTTGCCCAGAAGGACGTTTATTTCCGCTGCCTTGAGCCTCGGCTCGCTGAGCATTAGGTCTGCCGTGCTGAACTCAAGGATAACCTCCCCCTCCCTTGCCCCCACCGCATCCGCGAGGTTCCTCTCGATCTCACGCCTGCGCTCAACGTTCCTATACGCTATCAGGAGCTCCCTCTTCTCCTCTCCCGTCAGCTCATCCGCCCCGGCCAGAACCGCAGCCTTGTAAAGCTCGCGGTACTTGATCCGTTTCACCATCTCCGAGGGGAGGCCCTCGAGATCCTCGAGCTCCACGAGAACCCTGCAGTCCGTCATGCGCCAGAAGTCCCATAGGTGGCCCTCCTCAAGGGCGAATTCAAGGGCACGGGTCAGCATGCCCTCGGCTATCTTAACGGTGTGGTGGAAGTAAACCCTCGAGTACATCAGAGAGCGCGCCACCATCATACCCTCAACGGCCTCCACTCCCTTCTCATCCACAACGAGCTCATTCTTATATACCCTGAGAACCTTCATGAGCCTCTCGAGGTCTATTATTCCGTGGGCAACGCCCGTGTAGTGGGCATCCCTCACGAGGTAGTCCAGCTGGTCAACGTCCACATCCCCGTGCAGCATGCTGCCGAGGTAGCCTTTCTCGTGCTTTCCGAGGATAAGATCGGCAACGTCCCCCGGCGAGAAGTCGTAACCGTAGCTTTCTATTATCTCGGGTATCCTTCCCCCGTTCTCGCTCTCGGTGATGTTCGTCTTCCCGAGTATCATTTCCCGACCGAGGCGCATGTGGTCGCGCTCCTTTACGTAGTGCCGGTATATGGTCTCGAAGGTATGGCTGAAGGGGCCATGTCCTATGTCGTGGAGGAGCGCTCCCACCTGCAGGAGCATGCTTTCGTTCTCCTCAAGTCCGACCTCCTGAGAGAGCCTTCTGGCGAGGTGCCACGCCCCGAGGGAGTGCTCGAAACGGCTGTGGTTCGCACCGGGATAGACGAGGTAAGCCAGCCCGAGCTGTTTTATGTTCCTCAGCCTCTGGAACTCCGGGGTTTTAACGAGGTCGAGGATAAGCCCCGTGATCTTCATACTACCGTGAACTCCGTCGTGAATGATCTTCCCATCCATAACCACCACCGCTGGAATTTTGAAGGAGGGGTTATATAAACCTTCAGCATTGTGACGAACAACGTCCCCCAACCCCTTCCGATCACCCGAACAGTCCCAGCGCCGGGAGGAGGGTTATCATCATGCTGAGCAGTCCCCCGAGGATCAGCGCCGGAACCGTTTTCCTCATCTCGATGGCGAGGATGTAAGCGGCCAGAGCTCCGGTCCAGACCCCGGTTCCGGGGAGGGGAACGGCGACGAAGAGGAGGAGCCCGAGAAAGCCCCATTTCTCCACGTAGGGGTGGGCCTTTTTCCTAACCCTGTTGACGTAGTAGATGTAGAGAGTAGCAACCTTCCCAAGGGGCGTCCCCTCGAGCCAGAGCATGAGCCTGTCTATGTAGGGCAATACTGCTGGGAGGAGGAGTGAAAGGAGCAGAACGCCGAGGGAAGCCACCAACAGGGTTGACCATACTGGATAGCCCCTTCCAATACCGTAAACGATGGCGTATCGACCTTCAAAGGTGGGAACCAGCGATAGGAGGAAAACCTGAAGGAGATCATTCAACGTCGAGCACCCCCAGTCCGAGCTTTTTGATGATGGCCCTATAGAGCGGGAGCCACGACTTCTGGGTACACTCCACCAGCATAAAAACCCACGGGCCGAGGAGCAGGCCGAAGAGAACGTCGCTCAACCAGTGAACGTGAAGGAACAGCCTTGAGAGGGCGATTAATATGGCGTAACCCCACCACAGGGCTTTGTATCCGGGGAAGCGCTCGCTCAGGAAAGAGGCCAGAATCGAGGCCCTCGTGGTATGCCCCGAAGGAAAAGCGAAGTAATCGGCGTTCCTCAGTGATCCGAGGAGGCTCCAGTGAACCCCGGTCCCTCCGGGTCGTGGAACACCCGTCAGGACCTTCAGCAGACCAACCATCACCATGCCGATGGGAATCGAGAGGACGAAGCTCAGGGTGGAGGGCCTGAGCTTACCCCCCTTCAGATCCCACAGAAGGAAGAGAAGAACGTAAATCACCGAAGCCCAAAAACCGGCGGAGTTCGTTATGAGACCTATCAGCGTAGGGTTAACGGAGGGAGTGCGGGCGTAGATGTAAGCGTTTACGCTCTCGAGCCATCCCAGAACCTGAGCCACGAGCAGTATAACGAGCGCGAGGGTGAGTAGCTGGAGCTTCTTTCCTTCCGGAGGCATGGGAAGGGAAACACGGGGGGATAGATAAAAGTTTCCCTAAATTATACCCTCTCCGTAGAGGGCGTGGTAAGTTTTGAGCAGAGCCTCCCGAACCCTCTTCGGTCCGAAGGTCCTCACGGCCCTTCCGAGGCCCTCGTTGTAGATCCTCCTCATGATAAAGTCCGTCCCGCGGTTCAGGTTCAGCCTTTCCTGATTTTCGAGGTAGAGCCTCGCTATCTCCTCCGGCTCCCTGTAGTTCAGCCCCTTGAGCCACTTCAGGGGGATCCCGTCTTTAAAACGCTTCGTCACCTCGAAGCTTATGACGGTAACCTCATCGTCCCCGTAGAGCTCGCCGTATATCCTGTTGAGCTCCCCCAGAAGCTCCCTGACGTCCCGGAAACCGTCGAGTTTTGCATCCCTATCGGTCAATTCTCGAACCTTTTTCCTTTCGATGCCTGTTATCCTGATCTTCGCCACCGCGGTATCGCTCGGCGTTAGGACGAGGTAAACCTCGCTCCCGGGTTCCGCCTCGTAGTTCCCGTAGCGTATCGTGGTGACCTTATCCCCTCGCAGTATCCTCGATTTGTAGGCGGAGTCAATCAGAAGGAACTTCCTTATCTGAACGCTCTTCATCCTCAAGGTTCAGCCCCCTCACTATATCGAGGACATCCTCGAGTTTCCCGGTTGTAAAGTCGGCGTAATCCAGATACTCCAGCTCCCTGTCGGCGTACTTGCCGTACCTGAACCACACGGTTTTCATACCTACCTCCTTCGCGCCGTAGATATCGGAATAGAGCCGATCGCCAACCATAACGGCCTCCTCCGGTTTGACGCCCATGCTCCTGAGGGCCTTATGGAATATCTTGGCGTGGGGCTTCTTGACCCCAAGGTAATCGGAGATGAAGACGCCGTCGAAGTAATCATCGAGCTCGAGGCGGATGAGCTTCTCCCACTGCTTCACGGGGTTACCGTCCGTGATTATGCCGAGTCGATAGCCGGATTTTTTGAGCTCGAGGAGAAGCCTTCTCGCCCCACGGACGCTCTTCAGGTAGGCGAACTTCGTGTTGTGGTAGGCAACCACCCCCGCCGCAACCCATCGCGGATCGCTCGGAAGGTCAAGTCTCCGGAGAAGGTAGTCGAAATGCCTGCCGAAGTTACTCCCGTACTCGTTTATGAGCTCAAGGAGTTCCCCGTAGGCGGTGTCGAAGTCAACGGGAAGACCGTGGCGGATCATGTTCTCCACGGCGTTCCGTCTGGCCATCTCCGCCAGCCGGCTGGTGTCGACGAGCGTATCGTCGAGGTCGAAGAAAACCACCTTTATCATCCACTCACCCTTTTTGTATTCTCCGTTTGTTTATTTAACCCTGTCGATGTCAAGGAACGGGCCCTTTCCCTTCCTCGCTTCCCTTCTTGCCCACCGCAGGGCCCTGAAGTACTCGTGCTCTTCCATCAGCTCCTCGAGGAGGTCCTTAAGCCTGAAGGTGAGCGAGTTCTCGGTCGTTGCGGCGAATATGACGTCCCCAAGGTTCAGGGACCGGACGGAGCCGATAACATCCTTCAGGGCTTCGTTTTCGAGTTCATGCATTATCACGAACTTCCTCTCGTGCCAGTCGCCGGAACCGCGAAGCTCCTCCGCCCTTTCAACCACGTCCCTGACGACCCAGTCCCCGCAGTACTCTGGAACCTCAAAGACCGGAACGTCGATGGCTTCCCTGAGTTTTTCGACCTCTCTGGAATTAAAACCGATTATCAAAACCTTCGAGCTCATCCCACCATCCTCCGTACCCTTTCCACCAGCTTCTTCATCGCCTCTTCGGCCGGACAGCGGAGGAAGACGTCCGCTATGGGCGTTATGCCGCTCTCCCTGACGTTCACCTCGATCACCTTTCCGCCGGTTTCCTTGACCATCACAGGTATGTAAGCTGCCGGGTACACGACGCCGCTCGTCCCTATCACGAGGATGAGATCCGCCCTCTCCGCGAGGCTGAAGGCCTTCTCAAGGGCTTTTTTCGGGAGGGGTTCTCCGAACCACACGACGTCAGGCCTCAGCAGGGAACCGCATTTCGGACACCTTGGGAGGGCTTTCTCCTTCAGGAACTCTTCCACACGTCCGCTGGCCTTGAGGTCTTCAACGTAAGCACACGAGGTGCACCTGACCCTGAAGATGTTGCCGTGGAGTTCCACGACGTTCCCGCTACCGGCTTCCCGATGGAGGTCGTCAACGTTCTGGGTTATCACGGCCTTTAACAGGCCCATCCTCTCCAGTTCCGCGAGGGCCCGGTGGGCGGCGTTGGGCCGGGCTCTCAGTATGAGGTTCATGCGCCACCTGTAGAAACTCCAGACGAGATGGGGGTCCTTCCTGAAGGCTTCGGGTGTGGCCAGCTCCTCCGGGCGGTGGCTCTTCCAGAGGCCGCCGGGACCCCTGAAGGTGGGAACGCCGCTCCCGGCACTTATACCGGCACCGGTGAAGGCTATCGCAAACCTCGAACGTGCCAGCAGTCTGGCGGCTTCGTCTATCATGGTTTCAGGTACGCAGCGCCCTTTAAAAATCATGTCCAAGAACGTATCACCGAAGAATCTTTGAAGCGATCTTCACGTTTCCGCAGGAGGGTTTAAATTGTATTCATGAGAGCATTCGCCGGTGAGAAACATGCCTGTGTCGGATGGGGTTCAGAGGGAGAGGATCACCACCTCCCACGGACGGTACTATCAGGCGAGACTCGCGGCCCAGAGGCGCAAGAAGCTAACGGTCATCCAGAGCATACGAAAAAGGAAAGGAGCGAGGGGCATACGCACGAGCCCGATACGCGTGGAGAAAGGGCACATAACGGGTAAAGAGGCCCTTGCCATACTCGTTGGAACCCAGATAGGAGCCGGTGTCCTCGGACTGCCCTACGCGGCGAGCAAAGTGGGGTTGATACCCGCCCTCGGTGTGCTAATCGGGGCGATGTTCCTCATGCTCGGTACGGCGTTGATAGTGCTGAAGTTCAGCGCCAGTATGGGAGGGGCCCAGATGAGCACCCTCGCCCGGAGAACCCTCGGGAAAGCGGGGGGATGGCTGATGTACCTGAGCGTCAGCCTGATGAGCTTCGGGGCGATCCTCGCCTACACCGCCGGCATGGGAAACGTCTTCGCCAGTCTCTTTGGGATCAGCGACACGATGGGGGCGGCCATCTTCTGGTTTCTGGCTTCCATCGTAGTTTACAGGGGGCTGGAAGCCAGCGGGAAGACCGAGCTGATAATGAGTTACGTCATGCTCCTCCTCTTCATCGGGGTCACCGCCATGCTCCTGCCCCACGCGAACCCGGAAAAGGCCCTCTACGTAAGGTGGAACGGTCTGCTGAGCATAACCGGTGTGGCCATCTTCGCCCTCGGCTGCCACACGGTGATCCCGGACGTTTACAGGGGGCTTGGAAGTTACGCGGAGACCAGAAGGGTGGTCGCGCTGGCGTTCCTCATACCAACGGTAATCTACGCGGTATTCATGGCCTCCTTCCTCCTCGTCTTCGGAGAGAAGACTCCTCAGGTGGCCACCCTGGCCCTCGAGAGCCTGTACGGAAGATCCGGACGGCTCGTGGGTAACCTGATACCCCTGCTCGCCATAACGACGAGCTTTATAGGCATCGCCCTGGCACAGCAGAGCAACAACGAGGAGTTCCTGGGGATGAGGAGGAAGGCTGCATGGGCCCTGACGGTCGTTCCCCCGGCGGTGCTTTACTTTGCAGGCGTAAGGGACTTTGCCAACGTTCTGGCCTTCGCCGGCGATACCGGGGACCTGATGGCCTTCGTGGTGCTCCCGGTGTTGATATGGCTGGCCTCGAAGCTCCAAAAATGAGCATCCCTGCCTATCTTTTTCTCCCGATGTCCTCTTCTGCAGGTATGAATAGATGAGGTAAGGTTTATATTCTCCGGCTCAAACCTACATCGAGGTGTTACCATGGGGGAGGAATACAGGGCCTATCGCGACAGGGTTTTAAACTTTCTGGAGGAGCACGAAAGGTGGAGGAGCAACACCATAAACCTCATAGCGAGCGAGAACATCACTTCTCCAAGCGTTAACAGGGCCGTGAGGAGCGGCTTCATGCACAAGTACGCCGAAGGCTGGCCAAAGCAGAGGTACTATCAGGGTTGCAAGTACGTTGACGAGGTCGAGCTCATAGGCGTTGAGCTCTTCACCAGGCTTTTTAGGAGCGATTTCGCCGACCTCAGGCCGATCTCCGGAACCAACGCCAATCAGGCCGCTTTCTTCGGACTGACACAGGCGGGCGATAGGGCCATAGTTCTCCACACCAGCCACGGCGGGCACATAAGCCACATGCCCTTCGGTGCCGCTGGAATGCGCGGTCTGGAGGTCCACACGTGGCCCTTTGACAACGATGAGTTCAACATCGACGTTGAGGGGGCCGAGAAGCTCATCCGCGAGCTCGAGCCGAAGGTTGTCGTCTTCGGTGGTTCGCTCTTCCCGTTCCCGCATCCGGTTAAGGAGCTCGCCCCGGTTGCCAAAGAGGTAGGGGCCTACGTGATGTACGATGCCGCACACGTGCTCGGTCTGATAGCGGGAGGGCAGTTCCAGGACCCGCTTCGCGAGGGGGCCGACGTCATAACCGCCTCGACCCACAAGACCTTCCCGGGACCGCAGGGCGGTGTCATAATCTACAAGCGCTTCGGGGAGACGGAAGAGATAGCCAGACTCCAGCAGGCCATCTTCCCCGGTGTGCTCAGCAACCACCACCTCCACCACATGGCAGGAAAGGTTATCACCGCCGCCGAGATGCTCGAGTACGGAGAGAAGTACGCGACGCAGGTGGTGAAGAACGCAAAGGCCCTCGCAGAGGCCCTCGCAGAGGAGGGCTTCAAGGTCGTCGGTGAGGACAAGGGTTACACCGAGAGCCATCAGGTGATCGTGGACGTTTCAGAACTCCATCCGGCCGGAGGAGGCTGGGCGGCTCCCCTGCTCGAGGAGGCCGGGATAATCCTCAACAAGAACCTGCTTCCATGGGACCCGCTCGAGAAGGTCAACGAGCCGAGCGGACTGCGCATAGGCGTTCAGGAGATGACCCGCGTCGGCATGCTCGAGGGGGACATGAAGGAGATCGCCCGCTTCATCAGGCGCGTCCTCATCGACGGAGAGGATCCGAAGAAGGTCGAGCGCGACGTCTTCTACTTCAGGCAGAACTTCCAGAAGGTCTACTACTCCTTCGATTACGGCCTCCCAATGAAGGAATGATCTCCGTTCTTTTTTCAATTTCAGTGTGTAGTAATTGAGATTTTTTCAGTGTTTTTCAGACTTGTCTCCCGAAACGGGGGTGTTAATTGGGAGGTTTCCATGTTTCAAAGCCACACGTTGGATTTTATTTTAGAAAAAGTTATAAACGAGGCCTTCAACGTCCATCGATGGTGGTGGCTCACCCCATCTATACATCCCCCTGAGTACCATCGCTCAAATAAGCTGGTTAAAATAAGGGATAAAATCCACTTCAAACCGATTTGAAACCGTGACAACCTTTAAAAAATCCGGAAAAGTACTTCCACCGGGGAAGGCCATGAGAAGGGCGATTCCGGTTCTGCTGATAGCCCTGCTGATTCCGGCGGGGTACTACATAGCCTCGAGGGGAAACGACGGAACCCGGAACCTTCCGGAAGGTGGGGGAGTGGTTCTGGGGCTCGATAAAACGACCTATTCCCCGGAGGATACGATGACCCTCACGATAAGCAACGGGGCTAACGTTAGCGTCACCACGGGCTACGCCTTCAAACTTTACAGGCTGGAAGGCGGGGAATGGAAGGAGGTTCCGCTGGAGCTGGCGTTCATTGAGATGGCCGTGACGATCGAGCCCGGTCGGAGCTGGGAGCAGAAGATCGATCTTTCCAAGCTTCATCTGGAGCCGGGACGTTACAGGATCACGAAGACGGTCGTTCTGGAGTATGAGAAGGCCGTCAGCAAGGAGCTTGGAGTGGAATTCGAGGTAGCAACGTGAGGCGGACTTTCTGACCCTTCCTCCTTCCGCTGGCAAAACTTTTTATTCTCATCCCCCTACTCAACCCTCGGCGGGAGGGAAAAAAGATGAAGTTCTGTCCCAAGTGCGGTAACCTGATGCTCCCTGACAGGAAGAGAAAGGTCTGGGTCTGCCGTTCATGTGGCTATGAGGAACCCTTTGATGAAGAAAAGGACAGGGAGAAGACCGTCATAAAGCAGAAGGTCGATCACAAGCCCGACGAGGGGGTCATAGTGGTCGACAGGGACGTTAAAACCCTACCAACGACCAAGGTCACCTGTCCGAAGTGCGGCAACGACACGGCCTACTGGTGGGAGGTTCAGACGAGGGCCGGCGACGAGCCGAGCACTATATTCTACAAGTGCACGAAGTGCGGCTACGTCTGGAGGTCCTACGAGTGAACAGGCTTGAGCTGGAGACCCTGAGAAAGCTCGCCGAGAAGGCCCTCAAGGAGCTTGAAGAGGCCTACATGAGGGTACCCGATGTGGATAACGGAAAAGCTTATTTATTTCGAGGCAAAGAGAGGGTCAGGCTGATGCTCAACATACTGAAGGAGGTGGAAGAATGACGTTCGAGATAGTCTTCGATGGTGCCAAAGATTTTGCCGACCTCATTGCGACGGCAAGCAACCTCATCGACGAGGCCGCCTTCAAAATAAAGAAGGAAGGAATAAGCATGCGCGCCATGGACCCGAGCAGGGTCGTTCTCATCGACCTCAACCTGCCCGAGGGAATTTTCTCCAAGTACGAGGTCGAGGAGGAGGAAACGATAGGGATAAACATGGATCACTTCAAGAAGATACTGAAGAGGGGGAAGAACAAGGAAACGCTCATACTCCAGAAGGGCGAGGAGAACTTCCTCGAGGTGACCTTTGAGGGAACCGCAAAGAGAACCTTCCGATTACCCCTGATAGAAGTTGAGGAGCTTGAGCTCGACCTTCCCGAGCTTCCCTTCACGGCCAGAGTGGTTCTGCTCGGAGAGGTCCTGAAGGAGGCCGTTAAGGACACCTCCCTCGTTACGGACGCCATCAAGTTCATCGCCACCGAAAACGAGTTCACCATGAGGGGAGAAGGAGAAACGAGCGAGGTCGAGATAAAGCTGACCCTTGAGGACGAAGGCCTGCTCGACCTGGAGGTTGAGGAAGACACCAGAAGCGCCTACGGTATCAGCTATCTGGCTGACATGGTGAAGGGCATCGGGAAGGCCGACGAGGTTATAATCCGCTTCGGCAACGAGATGCCCCTTCAGATGGAGTATCCAATAAGGGACGAGGGCAGGTTGATGTTCCTTCTCGCTCCTCGCGTTGAGGAGTAACTTCTTTCCATTTCTCTTCGGCTGGTGGGAGCGTGGACATCGTCAGGCTCAGGGAACTGCTCGAAGCAGAGCTTTCGTCGCAGGATCTGACGGAGTTAAACGAGGATTTCTACCGCGAGTTTGACAGCCTCATGAAGGCCCTCAAGCTGGGGGCGGAAAGTTCTCGCGAGAGGGAGGAACTCGTAGAGGAGCGTCTCTATCTGGCACAGCTGAGAATAGCGGAGAAACTCATGCGAGAGATGATCCGGGTAAGGCTGCACAAGATCGTTGACCTCGCTGTGAAAGGAATTCCGTACGGCCTGACGAAGGAGGAGAAGAAGGTCTTCGCTGTGCTCAGGGCCTTCATAGAACGGGAGGAGTTACCCGGGGGAGAGGAGGAGGTTACCGAAGTCCCGGAAGAAAAAGAACCTCCCAGAAGGAAGACCAGAGGAGAGGCCTACATAATCAAGATCGACCTGCCCCGCATACTCGACGAAGAACTCGGGGAGCACGGTCCCTTCAGGGCCGGTGATCTTGCCGTAATTCCCCGGAGCATCGGGGAGGTTCTTGTAAAGAGGGACGCTGCGGAGAGGGTAAGGATAGCCCCGTGATGCTCATGCCCTTCTCAATCCGGAACACCCGATAAATACCGGTTTTCTCTGCCCGGAGGAGGCTAAGCTGCCGGAAGGCTTTCATTCTGGAGAGAGGTTCAAGCAGCGTTCTCCCGGCCATCCTCCAGCTTGTAGGCCAGCGTTTTGGATCCATCCATGTCAAACCTCCTCGCGAGTCCTCCAAACCATAACTGCACTTCCCCGGCCATTCTTGAAGGGGAAGAACTCAGGGGTTTTCTAAAGGTTCCGGAGGGAGTCGTTCCGGCTCTCGATACCCCGCTGAACGACCCATCATTCAACACGGCTTGACGTCAGGAAAGTTTTAGGTCCGATCTATGTTCTCCCCTTCTGCCAATCGGGTAGCCATTTCAATTACAAGATGACAGGAAATATGGGGGCCACTTGAATTCGGCCCCAAAAAGCCATTAGCTGGATTGAATATACATCATTTTGGTATCTGTAAAAGAACCAAAAAGTTTATATACCAGAACCAATATGGTTTATAGTGAGGAAACTTAAGAAAAGAGGTGATGGAAAATGGTAGCGATAGGAGAAAAGTTCCCGGAGGTCGAGGTCAAGACCACCCACGGGACCATAAAACTGCCGGACTACTTCGCGGAGAAGGGCAAGTGGTTCCTGCTGTTCAGCCACCCGGCCGACTTCACGCCGGTCTGCACAACGGAGTTCTACGGCATGCAGAAGAGGGTCGACCAGTTCAGGGAGCTCGGCGTCGAACCGATAGGACTGAGCGTCGATCAGGTCTTCAGCCACATCAAGTGGATGGAGTGGATTAAGGACAACCTCGGCGAGGAGATAACCTTCCCGGTCATAGCGGACGATCGCGGCGACCTCGCCGACAAGCTCGGAATGATACCCCTCGGTTCAACCAGCACCGCCAGGGCCGTGTTCGTCGTTGACGACAGGGGCATCATAAGGGCCATCGTCTACTATCCCGCTGAGGTCGGCAGGGATTGGGACGAGATACTCCGCCTCGTGAAGGCGCTGAAGATAAGCACCGAAAAAGGCGTTGCACTGCCCCACAAGTGGCCCAACAACGAGCTCATCGGCGACCGCGTCATAGTTCCGCCCGCGGCCAGCATCGACGAGAAGAAGCAGAGGGAAGAGGCCAAGGCCAAGGGCGAGATCGAGTGCTACGACTGGTGGTTCTGCCACAAGAAGCTCGAATGATCCCCTTTCCTTTTTTAAACCATTTTAAAGGCCTTTTCCGGGATTTTAATTGACCATCATGACACCTTTTTCGAGAAAAGCATCCACAATAGGAAGTAAATAAGAAAGACCCAAAAGGGCAGAATTCCGGAAATACGACGGAAATAAAAACATCAGAGGAGCCCTTCTATGAGCTCCCCAACGTTTCCACGGGCCTTTCCGCGGAGTCCCTCGAGATGGCTGCTCAAAGCCTCCCCAATGCCGTGAACGAAGAGATCGAGCGCCTCGTTCTCATCAAGCCCCCTTGAGCGGAGGTAGAACAGCGCATCCTCGTCGAACTGCCTGACCGTTGAGGAGTGGAAGGCCGCCTCCACCTCCCCCGTATCGACCTCGAGCATCGGCACGCTCACTCCAAGCGACCCTTCGTCCATCACGGTAACCTGAGATACCACGCCGCTCGATGCGTTCCCCGCGCTCTCGAAGACCTTTGCCGTGCCCCTGTGGACGGTCCAGCCGTTTTTATACGAGAAGCCGTGAACCCTCGTTTCACTTTTGCTCTTTTCACCGTACTGGAGAACGTTGGTAACGTAATCCACGGCCCCCCCCATGGAAACCGGCATACCCCTGAGGATCAGCTCGCTTCCGGCCCCCTCGAGGGAGTAGTCCTCACGGTGATGGCTCATCTCCCCGGCCCTTAAGAGCGTGAAGGCTCTGACCCTGCTTTTCTCACCGAGGCTCCCCCTGAGCAGGTAGTGGGATATCCCGCGGTGCCTTCCAACGGTTAGAAGCTCGATCTCCGAACCCTTGGCTTTGAGCTCCACCACTAAGGACTTCGTCCCCTTTTCAGTCAGGTCGTAGATGACAACCGGGACCCTGACGTTCTCGGCCTCGATGCTTATGTGGTGGCTGACGAAAGCCCTACCCGAGAGGTGGGAGACTATAACGAGCGGTTCCTTCAGATTCTCCTTGATTCTCAGCAGATAGGCATTCCTGAGGGCATAGAAGTGAAAGCCGAGAATCCTCGACTCCTCTGGCCGGGAGAGGTCCAACGTTCCCTCACCGAGCTCAACACCCTCGGGAAGGTTGAACTCAGCCCCGCTTCCCGAGAGGGTAACGTGTCCCTTCACCGGGGTCTCTCCGGGTTCCGCCTCGATGGGAAGCTTCAGCGGGGAGTTCTCCTCAAAAAGCCTCCACTTCGTGTAACTTCTTATCGTCGGGCTGTCCCCGTACTTCTGGTACTCGAGCTTTTCAAGGAATTCGGGGGTTACGTTAAACATCATCCAACACCTCCAACCTCGCTGAACTCGAGCTCTATGACCTTCTTGAGAACCTGAACGTACTCAAAGGGCAGTCCCTCGAGAACCTCGCTGATGAAACCGAGGACTATCAGGCTCTTCGCCTCCTCCTCGCTTATGCCCCTCTGGTTCATGTAGAAGAGCTTGTCTTCGCCGAGCTTTCCAGTGGTGGCCTCGTGGATTATGCTCGCCCTCGGCTCGTCGCTCTGGTTGTGCGGATAGGTGTAGGCCTTGCTCCTCTCATCGAGGATGAGCGAGTCGCACGAGACCGCTGCCGTTGAGTTCTCGGCGCCTTTGGCTATCCTCACGAGCCCGCGGTAGATGTTTATCCCCCCGTTGGCGCTTATGCTCTTGGAGATTATCTTCGAGCTCGTGTTTCTGGCGAGGTGCCACGTCTTCGCCCCGGTGTCCTTGAGGTACGGGCCGTTGCTAAGGGACACCACGTACTGGGCCGTTCTCGCCCCTTCACCCTTTAGAACACTGGAGGGGTAGGTGTAGGTTACCCTGCTCCCTATACTCCCCTCAATCCACTCAACGTAGGCGTTTTCCTCGACTATTGCACGCTTGTTGTTGAAGTTGATGACGTTTCTGCTCCAGTTCTGGATTGTCGTGAACTTAACGGTGGAGTTTTTGTGGGCATATATCTCGACCATTCCATCGTGGAACGAGGAGCTTTTGTACATCGGCGCGCTGCAGCCCTCTATGAAGTGAACGTAGCTTCCCTCATCGGCGACGAGGAGTGTGTGCTCGAACTGACCCTCTAAGGCGGAGCCTATGACGAAGAAGGCCTCTATGGGGAAGGGCACCCTGACACCCTTCGGGATGTAGACGAAAGCCCCACCGCTCCAGAGGGCATGGTGCAGGGCTGAGAACTTGTGGTCCCCGGGCGGAAAAACCCTTCCAAAGTACCTCTTCACCACATCGGGGTACCTTCTAACGGCCTCCTCCATGGGTATCATAATTATCCCTTTCTTCTTGAACTCCTCCTTGAGCCGGGAGTAGACGCTCTCGCTGTCAAAACCGGCCGTGAGACCCGCCAGAAACTTCTTCTCTATCTCGGGAATGTCCAGCCTCTCGAACACCCTCCGGATGTTCTCCGGCAGATCCTCCCAGCTCCTGACCTCGTTGTCCACCCCGGGTTTGGAGTACAGAGAAAAACTCTCCACATCGAGCTCATCTATCCCATAGACCCACTTTGGCATGGGGAGCTTTCGAAAGAGCTCGAGGGCCTTCAGGCGATGCCTGAGCATCCAGTCGGGTTCCTTTTTTATGCGGGATATCTCCCTGACGGTGTCTTCCGTTATCTCGCCCCGAAGCTCTATCTCCTTGGGGTAGGGAAGAGACTGACCGAGGATCTCCTCGAGGGATCCCGCCTTCAGTATCTCCTCAAGCTTTGAGTGCTGCTCCATCTTCTCCCACCGCCGTAAAGCCCTTTTCCTCTATGAGTTTTACGAGCTCCATTCCGCCGGAAACGGCCAGCCTTCCGTCCTTGATAACGTGCACCATCTGGGGGTTAAGGTACTCGAGGATTCTGCCGTAGTGCGTGATGAGAAGGATTGAAGTTCCCTCCCTGTGAAGCTTTGATATCAACCCCGCTATAACCTTCAGGGAGTCAACGTCAACACCGCTGTCCGGCTCATCCAGAATGAGGAGTTTCGGCTTTACGAGGTAAGCCTGAAGCATCTCGAGCTTTTTCCTTTCACCGCCGGAAAAGCCGACGTTGAGCTCTCTGGATAGCATCCCCCTGTCCAGACCCAGCTCCTCGACGGTTTTGAAGATAAGGTCGTAGGCTTCGACTTCGTTGATACCCCTGAGGTTCTTGAGAGTCCTCTGAAGGAAGTTGATCACCTTCACGCCCTCAACCTCAACAGGGTTCTGGAAGCTGAGAAAGATCCCCGCTCTGGCCCTTTCTTCGGGTTTTGCGCCGGTTATGTCCTTCCCCTCGAAGAGTATTCTCCCCCGGGTAACGGTATAGCGCGGATGGCCCGCTATCGTCAGGGCCAGCGTGGACTTCCCAGAGCCGTTGGGTCCCATGACGACGTGGAGCTCGCCCGGTGCGAGTTCAAGGTTCATCCCTCTGAGGATTTCCTTTTTCCCAACGTTAACGTGGAGATTCTCAACCTTCAGCATGTTCATCACCACTTCCTTTTTACCCGTGATTGGGTAGGAGAGTACACTTTTAAAACCTTTCTTCTCAATAATGGGTATTTCGGGAACCAGAAATCCCTTTGATACCCCCTGAATCCGGAATGATCCGAAGGTGGTGTGAATCTACCGTTCCCTTCCTTTCCCTCCGCGTGAGTTCCGGTTTTTGGAAAAATTCCAATACCAAAATTATCATGCAGTTTTTGGAAAAATTCCAATACCAAAATTATCATGCAAATAACGATTATACATTTTATATGGTACCAAAACTATCATTTTCGTTATAATCTTCCAAAATATCATTTGATTTTAAACTCCATAGCCACCTTCCCAACGGTACCAGACTCTCCAATATCTTGAAAATTTTCAAAATATCTGGCGATATTGTTGATTATAAAACTATAATCATCCAAAAGCTTTAAATACTATACAATACAAATAATAACGCCTCTGGTTGGAGTGATGTTAACTGCGAGGTCATCCAATAAGCTTACGTGTGAATTGTGACGCCTGTTGTAAGAATGGAGCTAAAATCTTGACAATATGTACAGAGACCATGTCAGGAGGGTGCAGATATGTATATTGATCCCCATATATTACGATCCCTCCACAGGAGTGATCTGAGGAGGAGGATACTAATGCACCTATACCAGATTTACCCTTCCGCAACGTACCTGTCAGAGATTGCAAGGAACGTAGGTTCCGACCCATCCAACGTTAGGGGGGCGCTGGTAGGACTGGGAAACCGATACAACGGTGACAGCTCTCTGGTATATCTGGGCCTCGTCGAAGAGGTTCACAACAATGGTTTCAAATACTATAAGCTCACAGAGTACGGAAAAAAAGTTATGGAGTATTTAAAAACTTACTACCCCTACTACAAGAAGTTCTGGTGAGGTGAGAAGATGACGTCCTCAATCGAAGTCCTGGACAAAAATCTGCAAATGATGGCCAACGTATCCTTTAGTCATCTCCTCCAGATTGGGATAAAGTACAATATCTTCAAAGCGCTCTCCAAAAAACCCAACGGGGGACTGGAGAGCATAGAAGTTCAGAACACCGAACTGCTGGAGAGGTTCATCGAAACCCTGAATAAGCTGGGTATCATTGAAAACACCTCCCTAGGAGTGATGCTCAAAAAACTTCCTCAGGAGTACATAGCGCCGGACGATTATTCCTTCTCAGACTGGATGATGTCACTGGAGAGGGTATACTTTATGATGGATTACGCGTTCATACGTCGGGATCACCCCTACGTTTCCATGGATTTTGATAAGGATGCCGATTTCTGGGATATCAGACTGAATTCAAAGTTCGCATCACTGTACAGGTCAATAATAGACAAGGTAGCCGGCATTTCAGATGGCAAAAGCGTTATCGACATTGGCTGCGGTTCAGTCTCTCCGGTCGAAATAGGAAAACAGGCCGGACCAAACGGTTATTACATGGGAATAGACTATTCCGCAGGTTTGCTTGAGATAGCCCGAGAAAGGGTAAAGGAAGGCGGATACGACTGGGTCAACCTGAAGGAGATAGACGCCCACCTGATAAGACCCTCGAGGAAGTACGATGTGGCCGTAATGAGTTTTGTGCTTGAGTACCTCAAAGACAGGGGGAGGGTTATCCACAGGGTGCTGGACTCTCTTGAAAGCGGAGGCAAGCTAATTATAGTTGAGCCCTTCAGGGATAACTTTGAGAAGATCTCAGCGCTTGAATTCTTCGAGGGTCTGGTCGGCGACTTTGTGGGGTATCCAAGCACTGAAGAGGTGAAGCGTGCCATCCTCGATAACGGCTTTAATGTTGATGTGAAAACCCTCGGCAAAAGCGTGATGGTAGTGACAAAACATTAAATATCTTCTCTTTTATAATTCTTTGTCTAAATCTCCTATATCATCGTGTCCCAAGGAGGTCAACAATACCAGAATTTTTCCAAATACTTTACGAAATTACAACAATACCAAGGCGCCCCCCATGTCCCTTCTCCACTTACATTGATACCTACATAACCAATTACATAACTAAAAACAAAAAAAGCGTATATAAAAGAATCGCCGTACAATATTTGAAAAACTCCTACGGAGGTGCTCGGCAGATGAGGTTTGGGCGGAAGAGGGGTGCTATTGGTATCGGCACCCTGATAGTGTTTATAGCCATGGTGTTAGTGGCGGCAGTGGCCGCAGCAGTACTCATAAACACCAGCGGCTTCCTGCAGCAGAAAGCCTCAAGCACAGGCAGACAGACCACCCAAGAAGTCGCAAGCGGAATACAGGTCTCAAGAGTCGTCGGACACGTGAATGGAACAAATGACGGCATAGACCTCCTGGCGATTTACGTGTCCCCGAACGCTGGAAGCTCAGGAATCGACCTGAGCAACACGAAGATAATACTGTCAAACGGCGAAGATCAGGCCATCCTCCAGTACGCTGGTAAAATAACACCGAACCTGCCAAGCGACATATTCGACACCTCTCTCGACGCATGGAGCTTCACCAGCGGCACAGAGTTCGGTATAATAGTCGTTCAGGACTACGACAATTCCATCAGTGGTACTACTCCAACAATCAACGCCGGAGATACGGCAATACTGACGGTTAAGGTTCAGACATTGTTCGGCAACGGCATTCCGGTCAGGACGAAGATCAGCGGACAGGTCGTCCCAGAATTCGGCGCTCCGGGCGTCATAGAGTTCACAACCCCAAGCACCTACACCTCCACCGTAATTGAACTCCAGTGAAGTTTTAGGAGGTGAATGAAAATGAGGTTTGGGCGGAAGAGGGGTGCTATTGGTATCGGCACCCTGATAGTGTTTATAGCCATGGTGTTAGTGGCGGCAGTGGCCGCAGCAGTACTCATAAACACCAGCGGCTTCCTGCAGCAGAAAGCCTCAAGCACAGGCAGACAGACCACCCAAGAAGTCGCAAGCGGAATCAAAGTCAACAGTGTCACCGGTTATGTTCCGGATGGCGCTAACAAAGTAACAAAGCTTGCGATTTACGTGTCCCCGAACGCTGGAAGCTCAGGAATCGACCTGCTCAACACCAAGATGACCCTATCAAATGGGGACGTTGAGGCTCTCCTTAAATACGGGACCTCCAACATCACAGTGAACATTGAAACTACTACAGATACATCCAATTATGTATACGCTAACGCGTCCCAGTTTGCAAGTGCACTTGGATTAACGGAATACATCCTTGAAAAGGGGCAACTATCCTCTCCTCTCGATTCATACTACGTCAACATGAGCAAGCTAAATGCAACTGGAATTCTGCAGTTCGGCCAGGATACTACAAGTGGGAACATCACTTGGATATACTTCAACAACCCGCAGTTTACGAAAGGTGCAATAAGTGGTATCTTCAGTGGAGGCCTTGACTACGACACCACCGACACTTCCCTTCAGATAGTAGACAGCACCTTTGCCCAGGCAGCGGCAATTTCATGGCCGGAGTTCGTCTGGAATGCCCTCGGCAGTACCAGATTCGGTATAATCGCCATTCAGGATTACGACAACTCACTAAATAGGGACACTCCAACCCTCAACCAGGGGGACGTTGCCATCTTATGCGTCAACACCGAAGCACTATTCAACGGTGGTATCCCTGTTAGGACGAAGATCAGCGGAGAGGTCGTCCCAGAATTCGGCGCTCCGGGCGTCATAGAGTTCACAACCCCAAGCACCTACACCTCCGAAGTAGTTGAACTCCAGTGAATTCTTTGATTTATTTTTAACCATTTAAATTTAACATTTTAAGGGGGTGACCCAATGAAGAGAAGGGGAGCAATAGGCATCGGCACGCTGATAGTGTTCATAGCCATGGTGTTAGTGGCGGCAGTGGCCGCAGGAGTGCTCATAAGCACGGCAGGGACGCTGCAGCAGAGGGCCATGAGCACCGGAAGGCAGACCACACAGGAGGTCTCAAGCGGTATAAAGGTGCTTAACGTGTACGGATATGTGAACAGCTCTATACCCAGTGAAGGGAACATAACACGTCTGGTAATCTACCTATCGCCCAACGCGGGTGGTCAGGGTATCGACCTGTCCAATGTAAAGATCATGCTCTCAGACGGTACTCACATGGTAATCTACACGTACCCCAACTCAACGTACCTGAGTCAGGGGACGTTCCTCTACGGAGGACCAATACCCAACGTCTTCCCGGAGGGGGTGGAGACCAGGATAGCATCGCTGAGCGGGTACAATACCACGAACAGCGTTGAAGCCCTCTGGGAGAACCTGGCGTACATGTACACCAGCACCGGAACTCCAGCTTTCGGAATACTCGCCGTGCAGGATGCGGACAACAGCCTGACCCAGGACAACCCGGTGCTTAGCTGGGGGGACATAGCGGTAGTGGCACTCTGGACGTTCCCGTTCGACAATGACGGTGATTACTCGAACGGGTTTGGGATTCCGCCAGGCACCAAAGTAGTGGGGAGCGTGATCCTTGAGACGGGTAGCAACGGCGTCATAGAGTTCACAACGCCACAGACGTACACCGCGAAGATCATGGAGCTCCAGTGAAGAAAGCGATGAAGGGTGATAGGGATGGCCCTTGGGTTCCTATCTTCATTATTCAAAAAGAAGAAGGACACCAGTGAGAGCGAGACGGAGGAGCTGGTAGCAGAACTGGAAGAGAAACTGGAAGGAAGCAAAGAAGAGGAGGAAATGATAGAGCAAATTGCAGAGAGGATAAACGAAATCGAGAACGAGATTCCAAGGATAAAGATAAGCATTGACACGATGAAAAAACAGTTCCAGGAAACCCGGGAGGATATCGAAAGGCTGGAAAAGACCATCAAAGACGTTATGATGTTATACGAAGTGATCTCACAGGAGATAAACCCGTTTAAAGAACAGATGGCCTCAGAGAATCCCCTATCTCAGGAGTTACAGGAACTGAGACAGCAACTCGAAGAGATTAGATCAGAACTTGCCCAGATCAAAAGCGATTTGAAAGTAGTTGCCGGCTACGGGGTGATAGACATAGACTCGATAATATACGAGGCACTGTCGGAGGTGTAACGCATGGAGGTTACAAGTTACGTGACCGAAGCGGACATCAATGCAAAGCTCGCCGAGCTGAGGGGCAAAGTTCCGAGTGTCATCATAAACGACCTCAGGGAGAAGCTACTTGCAAAGAAGGATGAACTAACACCTGAACATCTGGACAGGATCGTTAAAAAGACTCTCGAAGTGTATGGGAACCAGTTCAGCAAATACGAACAGATCAACAAGAAAGTCGACGAGATGGGAAAGAGACTAAACGATCTCAGTGCCCAGTTATCACAACTGCTTGAAAGTCTGGAGGAAGCCAAGTACACCGTATATGAGAAGAGGGCTGAAAACCTGGGAGAAAAAGTCGAGGAAGTTAAGGAAAAGGTAAAGGGTCTTGGCGAAAAGCTCGAGAAAGTCGAGGAGATTAAGGAAGAAGTAAGGGGTCTTCATGAAAAGCTCGAGGCGAGCAAGAAGCCCGAAGAGTCCAAAGTGCCCGAAACCAGGTTCCGGGAAGAGGAGCGTATCACCCCAGAGGTGGTTGAAGAAAAGCCTGTGGTGGAGGAGATCCCTTCGAAGGAAGAAGTTCACAAGGAAGAAGAAGTTCATGTGGAAGCGGAAGAGACCGAAGAACAACCTGAAGTGGAGGTTCCCGAAGAGAAAGCCCCTACGGGGGAGGTTGTTGAAGAAGAGACTCCTCAAGAAGAGGTTCCCGAAGTGGAAGTTCACGAAGAAGAGTTTAAGGCCGCCTCCGAAGAGGAGGTTACCAGGAAATCGGAAGGGGGTGAAGTTGAGATGGCCGAAGGGAAGATTGAAGTCCCTGAGGAGTTTGCAAAACTGCTGTTTGAGGAAGAACCCAAAAATTACCGTCTCAAAGCTATTCCCGAGGACATGGTATCAACGATGATAGCACTCAAGTGGCTGGGCTTCCTTATCGACAGGGTGGGTATACAGAACCTTGAGAACGTACTTGAGTTCTACTACGAGATAGGATGGATAAGCGAAAACGTGCTGAATACCCTGTTGAGGTACGCCAAAGGCACCAGACCTCACCACAGAGATCCTGAATGGAAACCCGCAGAGAAACTTACCGTGCAGGACCACCTGATCTCGTTGCTGTTTATTGAACGCCTCAGGGGGCTGAGGATAAACAGGGACGTGCTTGACAAACTGGAAAGGGAAATCAAAACTCTGGAGAAGACACTCGATGAGTTCTACGGCGTCTAAAACCAAAGGTGGCCACCATGGGATTCAGCGTATCAGCGAGTGCAGCGATCCTCTTTACTTCCATTTTATTGTCACTTTCGGTCCTTTACCCCGCATGGTACAACGCATACTCCCAGGTTAAAGACGCGGAGAAGTACTCCCACGACCTGGAGATCTCCAGGATAAGCAGTAAACTCGATCTTGAAAATTATACGTCCGTGGTGAATCCCGACTCCACATACAACATCACGTTTGTAATCAGAAACGACGGACTAACGCTCACCCCTTCGTACTGGACGATAGTTTATGATGGCGCTCCCAGACCGGCACTTACTCCCTCTCAGAGGTATCTACTTCCGGGTGAGAACATAACGATCAACGTGACGGGAATCCCCCTGAATGGTGAACCTCATGTCATCTGGATATTCACAGAAAATGGCTGTGGGTTGAGGGTTGAATGGTATGACAATGGAACCAACGCGATTGTGGATGCAACGGGGTGGGCATGTCCCAGAGAGGTGAGCTGAATGGCAGCGGGTGGACCGGCTTCGGAACTCATAATGTTCATCGTGGCCATAATCATCGCGGGGACTGTCGCGGGAGGCCTGGCTTACGTGACCAACGACCTTGCCAGGGATATGCGGGTACAGGGCGAGGAACTGTCCAGCAGGTTAAAATCCGACTTTGTGATCATAAACGACCCGGAAAACATCCCGGTCTCCGGTTCGGGCCCATATGATTACACGTTTTACATAAAAAACACGGGTAAGGAAGCCTTCGCTTTCAGTGGTGAAGCGGTTCAGGTCTTCATAGATGGAAACATCGTGCCTCCCTCAAATTTAGCATTCACGGACATAGACGGCAATCCAATCTCAAGTCTTGCACCGTACGAAGTGGGGGCAATAACGGTCACCACCAAGCTAACGTCCGGATACCACAAGCTGGTGGTGGTACTGGAAAACGGAATACAGAGGAGTCTCGTGTTTAGGATATCCTGATAAAAGCTTTCAGCGGGTGAGCGTTTTGGCGGAGGAGTTACTCAAAATTCAGCTTAAGGGGGATGAACTTCACAGACGCCTTGGGGGAGGGATACCCGCCGGGACCATCATGCTCCTGGAGGGGGATAGGGGTACGGGTAAATCCATTTTCGTGCAGAGACTTTTGTACGGTTTCCTGATGAACGGATACCGTGCTTCCTACGTTTCCAGTCAGTATACTACTGTCGAATACTTAAATCAGATGTCTTCTCTGGGGTATGACGTAATCCCTTTTCTAATAAGAAAAAAGCTGGTATTCGTGTCGCTCTATCCCCTGTTGACGGGCATAAGCGAGAAGAAAAGGTTTCTCGGGAGACTTCTGGGAGAACCCAGGCTGTGGGATCATGATGTAATCATCATAGACTCCTTTTCATCCATACTCACGAGGGAACAGGACCCGGAGGCCATCCGAAATTTCCTTATGTACATCAAAAAACTCGCCAGTCTGGATAAGGTGATAATCCTCACGGTCAACAAAGAGGAGATGGATAGGGATGCCCTGCTCATGCTCGAGGAAGCTTCCACGATGCTCATAAGATTACAGGTAAAGGTCTTTGGGGGAGATTTAAAGAATTCGGCAACCATAGTAAAGTACAACAATACAAAAGGAGTCTTTCAGAAGATTATTCCGTTTAGAGTTGAGCCTAAGGCCGGGCTAATAGTAGAAATAGCCGCGGTGGTGTGAAATGGCCCAGAACATTAGTGATACCCTGGATGATGCTATGAGGAGAAACCCCCACCTTAGAGGATACGTTGAACAATTCAGAAGAAAGTACGGGAAGTTGCCGGAATTCCATGCCCAGCTCACGAGGGACATGAAGGAGATACCCTATCCCAACATCCTGTATCCGGTGGGGGATCCAATATTCATCCACATCTACGGTGATCCCCAGACGGAAAAGAGGTACATAGTCATCGAACCCCGGATCGAAACCAGAGAGGAGGAGGAAAAATACACCGCGATAAAAAACAGGATCCTTGAGCTCGCTCCTTCAAAGGACATACCCGAAGATCAAGAAGAGTTCGAGAAGTTCCTGGATGAGATATTCGACGAAGCTGTTTTTTCCCTGTTAAAATCCAGAAGCCCACTTAAAAAAGGAGTGAACTTTACCTTAACCCGCGAGGATACCGAGAAGTTCAGATACCTGATAAAAAGGGACATAATAGGCATAGGCCCCCTTGAAGCCCTCGCCAGAGACCCCTACATTGAGGATATCCACATAATCGGACCGAATTACGTTTCACTCGTCCATAAGATCTTTGAAGCCCTGCCCACCAACATAACCTTCGGTGACGTCATAAAGCTCATGGACTACTTTAAAGGTCTCAGTGACCGTATAGGAAGGCCAGTGAGTGACAGGTACCCAATAGTCGATGGAGCGTTGCCGGACGGTTCGAGAATCAACATAATATATAGCCCGGACATAAGCCTCACGGGACCCAGTGCGACGATAAGGAAATTCAGTGCCACACCGTTAAGCATAACCCAGCTGATAGCATGGAAGACCATGAGTGCCGAACTGGCCGCCTACCTGTGGCTTGCCCTGGAATACGGTATGAGCATATTCGTATGTGGAGAAACCGCGAGCGGCAAAACAACCACACTGAACGCAATCATTCCCTTCATAAAACCCACTGCTAAGATCTACACGGCCGAGGATACCCCGGAGGTCCACGTGCCACATCCAACATGGCAGCGTCTGGTAACAAGGGAAAGGGGTCCCGAGGAGAGCAGGGTTACACTTTTCGACCTGCTTAAGGCTGCCCTGAGATCAAGACCTAATTATATCATCGTTGGTGAGATCAGGGGTGCCGAGGGTGCGATCGCGTTTCAGGCAATGCAGACGGGCCACCCGGTACTGAGCACATTCCACGCAGGCGATGTAAAGAAAATGATTCAAAGGTTCACAGGAAGCCCGATTAACGTTCCCATTACCTTTATCGATAACCTCAACATAGCACTTTTCCAGCAGGCGGTGTACGTAAGGGGGAAGTTCCTGAGAAGGGTGCTCACGGTTGTCGAGATAGAAGGATACTACGAGGAACTCGGTGGGGTGGCCACGAGGAACGTGTTTGAATGGGATCCTGTGACGGATGTTCACCACTTTAGAGGATTCAACAACTCGTACATACTCGAGAAAAAGATAGCCGAAATAGCGGGATACGAAGATCCAAAGGCAATCTACGATGAACTGTTCTTAAGGGCCAGAATTCTGCAGAGGATGGTCGAACTCGGAATTACCAACTACTGGGACGTATACAGGGAAATTAAAGCGTTCTACGAGAAGGGACTACAGGGTCTGAGCTTCAGGATATGAGGTGGGGAGCCTATGGGAACCAGTATCTTTGTAAAGGCGGATCTCTCAATGAAGAAGTACCTCAGAAGGATACTCCTCCCCTCCATTATTTTAACCGTTGTATTGGTTATAGCCACAAGTGTTCTGGTAAGGTTTGTATCCCTTCCCACGGGGTTTAAAGTTCTCCTCTATCTCATTCCACTTGTAGTCATGATATACGCCGCCTTTTACCCCTATTTCGTAGCGGATAGTAAAAAGATTTCAATAAACTCCAAGATTCCCTTCTTCATAACGTACTTCGCGACCCTGTCGACCAGTGAGGTTTCGAGGGACGAGTTAATAAAAATATTGTCCGAGAACGACAAACTCGGAGCGATAGCCAGCGAGCTGAAGAAAGTGTACACAATAGTTGGAAAACTCCACAGGAGTCTACCTGAGGCTTTTAGGTTTCTCGCCAGAAGAACTCCGAGCAAGGTGTTTGCAGATTTTTTAGACAGGCTGGCCTACTCCCTGGACAGCGGTGTGGAACTCAAAGATTACCTATTCCAAGAGCAGACGACCGTCATGGACGATTTTCAGACGTTTTACGAAGGGGCACTGTACGATCTTGATGTTTTTAAGGAGATTTATGAATCAATAATAATTTCCGTGGTTTTCATAGCATCGTTCATCATTATAGGCCCCATAATCACGGGACAGAGCATAGCAAGGCTCTCAATATATCTGGTGGCAATAATACTGGCCTCGGAACTGGGAATCCTCTTTTTCATAAGGTACAGGATGCCCGAAGACCCCGTCTGGGCGGAAAAACAGATACCCACAGAAAGAACGAGAAAACTCAGGAGGGCCTTAAGAATCTCCATCCTCGGTACGGTCGTTATGGGCTTAATTTACGTGCTGTTGCTGAGAAACCGGTTTAACATCCCCTATCAATTTGTCATAGCCCTTGTTTCAACGCCGCTGGCATACGCCGGATGGCTCACGAAAAGGGAAGAAGAGAGTATTTACGTTATGGATGAAAACTTCCCGGCGTTCATACGCAGTCTAAGCTCCACACTGGCGGCGAGCGGGTCATCCATGGTCTCAGTTCTGAAATATCTAAGCGCCCATGACTTCGGCAGCCTGACCGAAAGAATCAGGGCGTTATACAAAAGACTCGCCGTCAGGATCAACGACGAAGCGGCATGGGATTACTTTATCGCCGAGACGGGGAGCTGGCTCATAGGTATGTTTTCGGAGATGTTCAGGGAAAGTATCAAGCTGGGCGCTGAGCCGGACTACGTAGGCAAGGTGATCTCAAGAAACTTTGAAAGAATGGTTAGAATGAGAAGAAAAAGATCCCAGAGCGTGGCAAGTTTCATAGGTGTCATCTACGGGCTAACCGGAGCATTTGCATTCACCCTGGCATCGTCGTTCCAGGTTGCCGTATCGATAGGTGAGATCTTCGGAAAAATGGAGGTGCCCAGTGAATACATAGGAAGCTTAATACACGTTATCGAACCCGCGGGATTAGTGCTGTTAACCGCGATGATGCTGTTGCTCATGGTCATACACTCATTAATCTCATCCCTTGTAATAAAATTCTCCGACGGGGGAAACCTTCTGGCAACGTTGTATTACTTCGTGATCCTTATCTGGATATTCGCAGTGGGAATGTACTTTGGGCAGATGCTCATGGCGAAAATGCTGAAGTTCGGGGCGAGTGAGGTGTTCCTTCTGGTACTCAAAGGGGGGAGCGTACCATGAAAAAGCTCGTGGTTATCATGTTCATTCTGGCCCTCTTCCTGCCCCCGGCAAGTGCTTCGGTTATAACCGGCTGGCTGGAAGTTCCGTTCAGCATCACCCTCCCTGATTACACCCTCAGGTTACAGGACGTCTCTGCCGACGGTTCGGGATACCTCATACAAGTTGAATCTGCCAACAACTCCACCATGAGATACCTCAAAGTTGGAGATTCTCTGTCACTGATGGGATCGTCTTTTCTCGTGGACGGGATCGTGATGGGCGAGAGGATATACGCCCACCTTTCCCTGGATTATCCCTATTTGCTGGAAGGGGAGAGCATGAAGATAGGGAACTACTCGATCTCATTGCTCTCTTCAAGAAAGGATGGTCTGAGGATTGCGATCACGGAGGGGAATGAGACCAGGGAGTTCACCACGCCGAAGATAGAGTACGGACCCCTGAAAATAAACGCCACCCCCTTTCCGGAAGTCTACTCCGGATATCTGAAGGAGGGGGAGTCCATAGATTTCTATTCACGTTCCCTGTTGTTTGAGAAGGTAAGGGTCGAGAACAGCTCAGGAGAATACGTTAACGTGCTGGAGTTCAGGGAAAACGGAAGCACCTACGAGGTGCAGGTTGGAGAAACGGTGGAAACCAGTGCTTTCGTGGTCAGTGTGGAGAGGATTATAGTCAACGACTCCAACGTCTACGCCAAAGTGAACGCATACCTAAAGGGAGCCTTCGTTGATGTCAGTGTAAATCCCGGTTTCGAGAATATCATAAACGAGGGAGAAACTGTAAGATTTGGGCCTTATTTAATTGGTTTCACCTACATCGACCCATCACACGTTTATTTAAGAATAACGAACCTGTGCGGGGAGGAACTGACAGGTGCCCTAATAACCCCTCAGGATGTATTCAAAGCGTTGAACTACCGTGAACTCGAGGTAAGCGTCCTGAGTATGAGCCTCAACGCAACCCCCAGAAGAATAACCGTTATCACGTTCGTATCAAACAAATCCATCCTCAAGTACGATGATATTCCTCCAAAACTCGACGTCACGGTGAACTCTCCATCCAGAGCGGTTCAGTACGAAAGTTTCCCCATCGAGGTCACGGTAAAGAACAACGAGAACAAAGACGTTGAAAACGTGGAGGTTAACTATGTTCCCTCTTCAAACGTGAGGCTGTTAAACGGGTCCCGGGTCACCATCCCGAAGATAGGGGCAGGGTCCTCATACCGGCTAAAGTTCTACGTTGCAGTTGACGAGGAGTTCGGTAACCTGACCCTTGGAAACATAATCGTAAAAGCCCCTTCGCCAAAGGGACTAAACTGCAACAACGGTACCATAGAGATTGCATCGCTACCCGTTAGAGCGTACATTGAAAAAGCGGAACTGAAGTACAACATCAGCATAACAGCCCCGGAGGCTGTTGGACGCGATCCTTTCGATGTTAGGGTGGAGATCCGGAATTCCGGAAACGTAAAAGTCCCCGTTACCTTCAGGATGCCGGTGGAAAAGTTCGCAGTCGTTAAACTTGAGGAGGTGTCCTTCAACTATCCATACGTGGAAGGCTCCCTTTACTTGGCGCCCAACCAATCCAAGGAGATAAAGCTGTCACTGATCGCCCTAACCGAAAACAACCTGTCGATCGAAGGGCAGATCATCTTTGGGAACCGTACCATAGCCCGGCTTAGTGTCCCACTGAAGTTCATCTCAGAGGAAGCTCCTCAGGAAAACGTTACTCCCAATCAAAACGTCACGTGCACCCCCCGTGTTGTCTATGTGAACAGAACGGAGTACGTGGAGAAAAAGGTACCCATAGAAGTTGAGAAAATCGTAAACCAAACAATCACGGTTCCATACACCCCGTTAAAGTCAAAGATCGTTTTTTCAGGAATCGGAATGGTGATCGGCGCAGCTGTCATCATAATAATCGCATGGATACAGTCTCGAACCGGGTGATGTTCCCAACCGGGGTGAAGAAGATGTTTGAAAAAAAGAAAAATACACGAGTTTCGTGGAATTATTTAAAAAAGAAGCATCCGGACTTAGTTGAGGATCTGAAGGCACTGGAGCAGTGGGAAAAGATCAAGGGCTCGGTCGTGGAAGCGGAGGGGATAGGGGATTACTCCATCGTCTGCCTGACCGCCATAACGGAGGTTTATAAAGAACTTAAAAGTAGGGTTGAGTACTCCATAGACCAAGTGGAGAATTTGAATATGAGACTCGAGTCGGTCAGATCGGAATACGAACAGAAATACAACCGACTGGAAAAAGAGATAAAAGGGCTGGAAGACAGAATAGAGCAACTGGAGAGGGAAACGCTCGTACTGAGCAATCTGAACAAGGTGCTTCCCCGCATCAACGAGCTGGAAGAAAGACTGGAGTACTACCCGATAGAAGTGGCGAACAAGTTAAAGGACATCTACGAAGAAAAAATTGAGGAAGAGATCAACAGGATACTCCAGGAGAGACTCAAGGAACTGGAGGAAGGGTTAAGAAGAGAAGCGCTTGGAGTCAGCGTTGATCTGGCAAAAACATTGAAGGAAATCCAGAGCCATTATGAGGATATTTTAAGGGAGAACTATTCCCTAAAAGAAGAGGTCAAAGCCAAGAACCGCCTTATTGCCGAACTAAAACAGAAGATTGCAACGCTTCAAAAGCAGCTGGAAACTGTTGAGGACATAGAAAAGGAGCTCGGAAAATACCGTGAGGCAATAGATGAGTTAACCTCCATAAAGGCGTTCCTTACGGGACTCACGGGGACAAACGATACAGAGGAAGCGTTGAGGAAACTTAAGGAATACGTTCCAAGGACAAAAGTAAGACAATTGGTGGAGGAAACGAAGAAACTTCTCGTCCAGATAGAGGAACTGAAACAGAAAAACGAGCAACTCAGGGAGGAGAATTCAAAATTAAATAGAACGCTGGAAGAACTCATGAAGGGCAAAAAAGAGGAAGAGGAGGTTTAACCCTTCTCGGCGGCCATCAGTTTAGATATGTTCTCCCGGGTAACCCTCCTCACGAGTGAATCCGGATCGTTCAACTCCTCCAGCTTTTCAATCACCACCTTTCTAAGTTTCCTGTTGTTCATCGCCAGATCGCTCAGGGTTTCAATGGCAGCCGCCCTTACAACCTCGTTTTCATGATGGAGCAGATCAAGAAGCCGGGGAAGGTAAGGGGCCACATAGACGAAATTATGTCCCCCGAGCGCGGCTATGAAGTTGAGGGCCACCAGAATGTCGTCTCTACTGTTGGAATACAGCATTTTTTTAACGTCTCCTATTACAGAAGCCAGCAGGTTGGGATTGCTCCTCGCTATCTCTTCAATGACATAGGTCATGTTTATTTTAACTTTTGGATTGCCGATATTGTAGTTGGCAAACAGAATCGGTATCATCCGCCGTATTAAAGGGGGCTCGAGCACGGCAAGTTTTCCAAAGGTCTTCCCGATTTCGTACGTGAGAAGGGTCGCCTCACTCTTCCTGACCATGGAGACCAGTTTGGTTGCAAGGGGCTCCTGAATCTCATCCTTTTCTTCCAGAAGCTCCCTTATTACCACCAGAGCATTCTTTGAGACCACCCACAAATCATCATCCAGACATTCTATAAGCTTTTTAAAATACCCGTCCCTGCTCCTGGCAAGTATGACAAGCTTGTCTAAATCCTTCCCCTCCGCCAGCATCTCCCTGATGTCCACCTCTTCCTCCTCGGCCATCCACCCCACCGTGTTAAGTTCACGAAACATATATATAACTTTAACCCGACCCCCTCGGAGGGATAAAAATGAGGAGGTTAATGGCAGTACTAATACTCTCACTGCTCCTTTTACCATACGCCCGAGCTGACTCCCCGGTGATATGGAAAAAGGGCGTCTGTACTGGAACGGAATTTCAGAAAACCGTGGAGAGCGTCTATCTGGAAAACAACACCGCATACGCCGGCTGTGGTTACATCTCCTACGTAACCGCTCCAAAGCTGAACACCACGATAATATGGTACGGAGGAAACATCTCGGCATTTTCCTTAAACGGGACGGAACTATGGGAACGGCCTGTGGGATTCGTAAGGAAGCTCTCCTCCACGGGAAAAACCCTTGTGGTGGGGGTGGACATAAGCAGGGGACCGAGCAACTTTTTCGGCACTCTGGGAAAAGTATGGCTCGTTTCCAGAAACGGCTCTATCTTGGCAGGCAACATAACCTACGGAAGCTTCTTTGACTTTGATATTGAGGGAAAGGCACTGTACGTTGCCGACGGCTGGTGGATCGGCGAAGGGGCGAAAAACGAAACATGGGGGAGGGTGTACAGGTGGGACATTGATGGGGATAAAATCAGGCAGGAGTGGTTTGTAGAACTGAACGGCACCATAGGACGGGTGAGAGTGGGGGACGTGATATACGCAGGTGCGGGTGCCCCCTCGGGTTACACCATGAAGTACAACTTCGGTTACCTGTACGGTATCTCAAAAGACGGAAAACTGCTGTGGAAACTGGACACCCGGTGGTGGGTTAGGGACATGGAGACGTGGAGAGGAAACGTTGTTGTGGGAACGGGGTTCGACAACGTTGCTGGGGAGTTATACCTGATTGACAAAAATGGAAACATAAAATGGAAAAAGGACCTTTTCTACGTTGAGGATATAGAGATAGTCAATGACACCGGTTATATTGCCGGGATAGAAGGCACATCCGGAAAACTGGTTGCCGTTGACCTGAACACGGGAGATACGCTCTGGGAGGTTTCCCTACCTTACAGGGGGAAAGTGGTTAAGGCCTACAACGAATACCTGCTCGTGGGAACCGGCAAGTTTGAACAGAAAGAAGAGGGTAACAGAACCATGGTGTACAGTGAGGGCAAGGTGTACCTGATCTCGAGGGAAGACGGAAAGATCCTGAACGAACTGGACACGGGCTACGTGAGGAGTATATCCATAAATGGAGACATGGCACTGCTTGGAACCGGAAGCGGTGAGGTCTACCTGCTGGACCTCACAGAGTTCCTTCCCTCAAAGCAGTCCATCTGCGGCCCCGGGATTCTGGTACTGCTCGGCCTGATCGTTCTCATGCTGAGAAGGAATTGAAAAGGAAAGTCTATACCGCTATTTTTGCCTTTTTATTGTAAATCCCCGGGCAGGATTACTTCAGCAGGATTGCTCCGGTTGAAGATTAAAGGGGAACGATAAAGGGGGCTCCATTCACTTCCCTTATTTCAACCTTCACACCGTACAGGTTCTCAAAGAGCTCCTCCCTCAGTGCTTCTCTTCCACCGTTGGCCATGATTCTGCCGTCTTTCATGAATATGAACCTCTCCCCGAAACGAAGAGCCATATTCACATCATGCATGACCACTATGGACGTTCCGCCGTTCTCAGCGAAGCTCTTTGCAATTCTCATCACTTCAAGCTGGCTCTTAATGTCAAGGTTGTTGGTTGGCTCGTCCATGAGGAGTATCCTTGGTTCCTGAGCCAGAGCCCTTGCGATGCTAACCTTCTGCAGCTCGCCACCGCTCAGTCTACTGGCCCGTTTCATGGCCAGGTGTTCGATTCCCATTTCCCTAAGAACCCTTGCCACCACCTCAACGTCCCGTTTCGATGGCCTCAGCCACATGTATGGTCTCCTGCCAAGGAGAACGGTGTCGAAAACCGTCATGAAACCCGGTTCAAATCTCTGGGGGACGTAGGCAATCACCTTTGCAAGCTCGTCCCCGGGATAGTGCTCAACGGGCCTCTCAAAGACTTTAACCGCTCCATCACAGGGGAGAAGGCCGGCGATGCATTTGAGGAGGGTGGTCTTTCCGGCCCCGTTCGGCCCGAGTATTACAACGAACTCCCCTTCCTGTACTTCAAGGTTCACCCCCCTCAACACTGCCCCTCCGTTGTAGGCCAACCGCAGGTTCTCAACGGTTATGGCCTTCATAACCTTCCCTCCATCCTTACGAGGAGGTATATGAACATGGGTGCGCCAAGGAAGGATGTAATGACACCAACCGGGAGAACCACCGGGGAGAAGGCCAGTTTTGCAACCGTGTCAGCGGTTAAGAGAATGAAGGCTCCGGCCAGCGCTGAGAGGGGAACGAGGAAGCGGTAGTCCCCTCCAGCGATGAGCCTGATCGTGTGGGGTGCCAAAAGCCCTATGAAGCCAATTATTCCAACGAAGGCAACCCCCACGGACGTTATTAAAGCGGCCAAGAACGCTGAGATGAGCCTGACCCTCTCGACGTTTACGCCAACCGACCTCGCAACGTCGTCCCCCATGGTGGAAGCGTTCAGATCCCAAGCCGTGGACAGGAAATAGAGGAAAGAGGGGACAAAAACAGCCAGCATCACCAAGTTCTCCCTCCACGTGGCCCTGCCGAGGTCTCCAAACGACCAGTAAACCATCGCGGCCAGCTGAAGCTCGCTGGCAAGGTACTGCAAGAGGGTTGTCATGGCCGCGAAGAGGGAGCTCATAGCCACCCCCGCCAGAATCATGGCTTCGGGGCTAAGCCCTTTGAGCTTTGCGAGGGCAATTATGACCGCGGTTCCGGTTATTGCCCCGAGAAATGCGAAGAGAACGACCACGTATGGATTGTCGAGGACTATCCTCCCGGAGCTCTCGGCATAGCCGGCCCCGAGAAGTATCGCCAGAGAGGCCCCGAACATGGCACCGTGTGAGATTCCCATCGTGAAGGGGGTTGCAATGGGGTTTTTGAGGATGCCCTGCAGGACCGCTCCGGATACGGCCAGCGATGCACCGACAAGAACCGCGGCTATTATCCTCGGCAGTCTGATGTTCCAGATGACGAGACTGGCCCTTCCATTGTTATCACCAAGGAGGGCGTCAATGACCCCATGGATTGAAAGACCGTATGAACCATGGGATAAGGAGTAGAGGCCAACCAGAATAATCAACAGGGAAAGAACGATGCCGATGAAAGCCTTTTTAGCCACGTGCTTTTCGTAGGCCGTTCCAACATCCCCGCTCGCTTTTCTGTTTAAAGCTTTCATGGCCCATCACGGTGAGGTCGGCAGTGAATATTCAACGGTTGCATTGTCCAGATCAATCCTTCCGAAACCACCCCAATCTTTTGCCATGTCTTCGTAAACCGGCTTTCCGACGAGGAAAGTGTATATCTCATCGGCTTTCTTCACCGGGTCAACATCCTTGAAGCGCTCTGGATATAGAACTTTCCCAATGAAGTACGCGTCCGCCAGTGCCGTTCCGATGTTTGTGGCGTAGAAGTTGAACGGCAGTGTTCCGTAGACGTTTCCGTTTTTAACGGCCTTTAGGGAGCTGTAGAACTCTGGATTCTTCCGATAATCGTCAAGGACCATCCCGAGGCCCCCCTCATCTATGAATATCACGTCCGGATTCCACTCGAGGATCTTTTCCTTGTCTACCATTCTCCATCCTTCACCACAAATCTCATCCGCTACATTCTTGGTGTGGAGCATGAGAAATGGAGGCCATTTGAGCATCGTACTTTCTATACCATGAGTCCCCCTCCGAGATACTGCGCCAACATAGACTTTTGGAGCTTCAACATTCTCTGTGCGCTTTGACAGGTCGTCTACAATCGATTCAATGTAATTTATGACTTCCTTAGCTCTTTCTTCTTTCCCAAGAACTTTTCCTGCAACCTCTAAGGATTTATATATCTTGTCCAGTTCGAAAGTTGCACGTGGTCCATAGCTCAGAACAACAACTGGAATTCCCGTCTTCTCTTGAATGTTATCTGCAGTCCTTGCATCAACATAGGTTACGAATATTACATCTGGTTTAAGCTTTACAACTTTCTCGTAATCTATCTCAACAAGTGGCCCACCTTTCCCTATGCTCGGCAGATTTACAAGTTCTGGATGTGCCATTCTGTAAGGCCTACCAATTATCCGGTGATGCTTTTCAAAATCCTCAACTCCAACAAGTTTGTCAGTCGCATTTAAATAGACTATGAGTCTGAGTGCTCCTGACCCTGAAGCCACAATTCTGCTAACGTTTGCCGGAACTTTAACCGTCCTCCCAGCAAGATCCTCAACCGTTATGTACGTCTGGCTGGGTGTTTGTGCTTTTGTCTGGCCTATGCATCCCGCCATGGATATAGCAAGGAGCCCAACCAAAACAAAGGCCAGATACTCCTTCATCTTATCACTTCCCCCATCTTCCCATCAACAAACTTCACAATCCCTCTGCCCACGACAGCGTAATAACCACCAGCACACTTCAGGCACAACCCATCCTTAACGCGCGTGGCCATCGCAAGCTCTCCGCAGCCCTTACACCTCACACTCTCAAAGATAGGCGCCCTCTCAATCGGCTCAACCTCAACGAACTCGACTTTGAACTCATCTTCGCTCATGTCAAGCATCTTCCAGCCGATCTCTTCCCAGAGCCCTTTTAGTTTCTCAACATCTTCCCTGCTACCTTCCCGTCTCACCACGACCTTTTCAAAAAGCTCCAAAGCTTCTTTATCGAAGTACCTTCTTATCCTTTCAGCATCAGCGTAAACCCTCACGCCTTTCCAGTCGTCTCTTCTAACGAGCGTTAGGGCATTCTTTCCAAGATCCAGGTATATCAGGGAGTTGTTTCCAAATGTGCAGCCCGTGGCAACCTGCACTCCGTCAACCAGGCAGTTGTTGCACTCCACAATCGCAAGAATTTCCTCATTAATGCCCTCGGTTTTTTCAACTCCAAGCCTTTCCATCGCGATTGCTGACATCTTAACGCCCAGTGCAACGAAGGGGCAGATGTGGCCATGGAATTCCTTTGCTTTAAGCAGCAATCCCTTAAATTCCGACCGCTTATTCGGCCCAGTTTCCGTTTCTACAGAATCTATAGCTGATGAATAGGGCTTGATATCAACAACCGGAGTTTCATCGATGGCATCGAGTCCTTTCACCTTCAGTACCCTGCCTTTCCTTTCAATCAGCTCCACCACCGAGAAACCTATGGGGTTTGGTCTGTGTGGCGAGCGTGTTGCGAAGACACCGTGCTCAGCCCCATCATGGGGAGGGATTGCAGTTAGGACGTCCCTCTTAGCCCTGTCGAGCCAGTAAAGAACTATGAGGTGAGTGCAGGTCTCGATATCCTTCAAACCCTTTTCAAACTCTGGAAAAAGCTCAATCTCCACAACCTCATCCGAGAACCTTCCCTGCCTCGGAGTCTGACTTGGTTCCCTGTATGGAGATCTTATCACACCTATCGGCCTGACCGAAAACTCCTCCACCCTTTGTCACCAAATTCGTATTTAGTAGCACGTTTTAAGTATTTTTTCAAACCTTAATGTTACCAACCTTTGGTTAACGGAAAGCGCCCAACGAAAAAACAGCTAAAGAAACTTAATCCGGGCTTATCCCCATATCCCTTAATCTCCAGCAACCTTTTATACAAGAAATATGTTTCATCCATTGGTGATGGCTTTGGAGAGACTCGAGTACAAAGCGGAACTCGAATGGGACGGTAACGTTGGGAGCGAGGCAAGGGTAAGGGAATTCGCCTTTTCCATAGACACCAACACGGATGGGGAAAACAAAGGCCCGAACCCAACGGAGATGCTTCTCTCGGCCATCGGCGGCTGTTTGACCGTCAACTGGGGGAGGTTAATCAGGAAGATGCGGCTCGACGTTAAGGCCCTGAGAATCGAAGTTAGAGGATGGCGCGGTTTGGATGAGCCGCAGTTGAAGGAAATCACCTACAAAATAACCATAATCACAGGAGAAGACGAAAAGAAGATTCTAAGGGCAAAGGAACTGGCGGAGAAATACGGGACGGTGTTCAACACGGTCGGAGCGGAGAAGATAAGGGGAGAGGTTGAAATAGTCCGACCCGGCTGAACCTTTTTTATAACGTTGCACAGCTATGAGTTAGCAATCGTCCATGGATATACGGTTACGTGGAATTGTATTGGTGAGGGGCTCATTGGAAATATCGCTAAAGTTGGGGACTTAACGTAAAAGGTTCCCTTTGCAACGTGATCCAAGCTTAGGTAATATTTGCCTCCTCCCCCTTTGGAAGGATCGGCGGAAAATATTGCCGAGGGTTCCACCGTGAACCGGGCTCCCCATGCGATATCCGGGCCTATCCGTTTCTTATACAATTCATGGACAACGTCCAATTTGCTCTCATAACCGCCGGTGTAATCGTACCACTTCATATAATAACCCTCGCTGGCCTCGTAGCTAACGGTAGGGGTTGAGGAACACTCATTTGCATTATCAACTGCGAATGTGTGACTGTGGATGGTTGTTGGTCCACCATTATTTTTGGGGCACCAATCCTCTATCTGCTGCCATGTATTTTGAGGATGGTTGGCATCTACTATTGTTTCCAGGTCTTTTACCGCAATGGTGGACGTTGTTGGCCTCCCCCGGTGGGTGGTTTGCACCAGGTACCAGTACTGGCCCGAAGTTGTGGTTATATAGGCGTAATCCGCTTTGAACTCCATGTATGCGTATTGTCCCAGGTAGACCAAGGCGCTTCTTTTCCATGAGATACTTCCTACACGCTTCCAGTTATCGGAAATTTCAAGACCGGGAGGAAATACCTGAGAGGTGACGTACGAGAGCTCAAGCTTCTTCACATCCTCGCTTAGTTTTTGGAGGTTCATTACTTCCTTCTGTAGATCAACCGGGCCCTCGACAATATAATAGGCGGTGTAGTATCTATTCCCACCGGTAGGCTTAATTACAACGCCAATGAAGCGGATATCTGACGTGCTGGCTTTGTTGAAGTCAATCACAACGCCGAGTTCCTCATGTAAAGCATCTATTAACCTCTGGGCGTTTTTTGGAGCGTCCCTTCCATAAAAATAAACCGGCTCCCCTGAGAGCAACTTCTTTGTAAGCACGTTAAAATCATCATTGGCTGGATTTGCAGGCAACGAATCTGTAGTTTTGGTTGACGTAAACCCCATGCTGGAGGCGATCCCCAAAAGGAATAAACTAAGAAGTAAAACACCCGGAAGTTTCAATCTTATCATCCCTGTACCCCCTCCGAGGTTTCATAATACTGTACGTACTTTTCAATATTTAATTTTTTTGATCTGGAGTTGGAAAGATGTGATGGACATTACCTCCAGAAAGCTATAGACCGCAATACAACGAAAATGGAAGATCTCTCACGTCCTTCCCTTAATAAATTCATTCCCTCAAAAGCCCCTTGATTATCAGATCCGCCGCTTCTTCCTCGGTCAGTCCCTTCGCCATGAGCTGGTTGAGCTGGGCCTCGTTTATCCGCCCTATCGACGCTTCGTGGGTGAGCTCTGCCCTCTCGTTCTTAACCCTGAGGATGGGTATCGTCTGAACATCTGCATCTCCCTTCACTATCTCGCGGCATTCCACGTGCCCTCTGGCGTAATCCCCGAGGCCGTGGACCTCGTTTATCACGTTCGCCCTCGCGCTGTCAAAGGCTATTACGATCGTTTTCAGGTTCGCCCTTGAGGATTTCCCGTTGAGGTACGCTACTTCCTTTGTCTCGACGGAATCGTCTTTGACGGCCTTCACCTTCGAGACGAGCTCGCAAACGGCGTGATCCTCGAGTTCAGCGTTCATCTCGAGCCTGAGCTCCCTCGCACGGTGCCTGATAAGGGAGAACTTCCCGGTGTACCTTCCCCCCTTCCCCACCACCACGTCGG
The DNA here is from genome assembly GCF_002214525.1 of Thermococcus sp. P6. NCBI lineage: Archaea > Methanobacteriati > Methanobacteriota > Thermococci > Thermococcales > Thermococcaceae > Thermococcus > Thermococcus sp. P6. Next base: position 1,392,556 of record NZ_CP015104.1, on the reverse strand, counting down.
TCTTACTCCTCATCCTGACGCCTTCACCGTGAACGTGCTCATCCTCGTAAATAACGGTTGAGCCCTCGCCGACCCTGATCTTCGCGTAGGCATCGTGGGTGAAGTCTCTGGCGTAGGGAAAGATGCAGTGCGACAGGAACTTAACCTTCGAGTTTCTTCCGAGGCTTATGTCAAAAACGACCCTCTGGTAGCCTTCGCTCTTCAAAAACCCCGTGCAGAGGTGTATCGGGAAGGGAAGCTCAACGTTGTCACTTATCTTCACCCTCGCCTTAACGCCGTTCTCCATCTCCTCGCCCCTTATCTCAACACCCTCAACGTTGTTCAGGCCGAGTATCCTGTCCCCGCTGATTATTATCGCGGCTACCCTGTCCCCGAAGAGCGATGTGTCCAAACCCTCCTTCTCGTAAACCTCAACCAGAGCTTCGTACTCCTTCACCCTATCCATCTTAATGACCATCGCCCATCCCCTCCAGAAGCGGACATTTCCCGCAGAACTTCTTGTAGTATTCAACGACCTCCTCGGAAAACCCCTTTCTAACCACCCTGCCCCCGCAGACAAAATAGCTGAAGTTGGTCTTCTTTGCGATCTCTTCGTGATGTGTAATTAAAATCACGGTCGTGCCGGCTTTTTCCAGATATCTTAGAGCCCCATCGATCAGGTCACCGGCCGTTATGTCCAGCCCGGAATCGGGCTCATCGAGGATGGCGTACCTCGGTTTCAGAAGCAGGATGGAGGCCAATTCAATCCTCTTCCTCTCCCCTCCGCTGAGGCTTTTATCCACGAACCTGCGGGAGTAAAGGTCGTAGGACAGCCCGACTATCCCAAAGACCTTCCTCAGCTCCTCCTTATCCACGTTCAGCTTTCCCCCGAGGGTTAGGTATTCACCAACGGTTATCCCTTCATAACGGGCCGGTTCCTGCCAGAGAAGGGAGATTCCAAGTTTTGCCCTCTCCGTCAGGCCAAGATCCGTGATGTCCCTCCCATCGAGCAGGACTTTACCCGCCTCCGGTTTGATTACGCCCATGAGGATGTGCGCTATGGTTGACTTTCCCGCCCCGTTGGGGCCCAGTATGGAATAGCTCATGCCATCCTTAAAGCGCATGTTGACGCCTTCGACTATTTTCCTGCCCTTTGCGGAATAGGTAACGTTTCTAAGGAACAGCATACCCATCAATAAGTATTCATATGAAGATGTTCTTAAATGTTCAGGTTGGGAACTTATGGTTGAAAATAATCACATATGAAAATATTTTTAAATAAGGTTCTCTCAGTTATCAGTGAGGTGACGGAAAATGGTGGAGAATTCTAAAAATGAGGAAATCGAGATGGAGAAACTGCCGAAGTTCCTCCCCTCGTGCCACAAGGAAGCGGAGAACCTCGACATAATTTTCACCTGCTCGGGAGCGGCGAGCGTTGGGGAGATCGGTCATGAGGTGGGAGTTCTGCTCACCAACAAAGGACAGAACGCACGAATGTGCTGTACAACAGCCGTGGCGGCCGGCTCGAAGATGCATCTGGACATCGGAAAGAGGGCGAGGAGGGTAATAGTCATAGACGGCTGCCCCATGAAATGTGCCACCAAAGTTATGGAGAAGGCCGGCATAAAGGTTGACTACAGCTTCACGGTTACGGACTTCGGAATAGCAAAGCAGCCCACCCTTGACATAACCAGTGAGGATGTCCTCAAGGTCGCTCTGGAGATAGCAAAGAGGGTAGGGATAAAGAACGACATTAAACAATGAGAAAAAAATTACCCATACAAGCATAGATCAAAAAACTTTGTCAATCCCGAGAGCTGTGTGGAGTTCTGCAGGGGCTGTCAGAGGATCTGCCCTTCAGGGGCAATATCCTAATTCGGTGACCCCTGAGCCCCATTTTTTGTTTTTTCAGCACCGCAGATTACATCCTTTTCCTCGCACCTGTCACACTCGAGCTGAACCGTCACGTGCGTTACCCCATACTTCCCGAGGAGCTTTTCAACCTTATCTATAACCTCCTGCGCCTTGCTCACGGGCATGTCTTTTACCTCAACGTGGCACTCGAAGTGGGTTTCCTTTTCACCAACGCGCCAGGCATGGAAATGGTGGGCGTTCTTAACCTCCGGAATGCTCTCTATTTCCCTTTTTATGGCCTCAAAATCAAGCTCCGGAGAGGCCTCCATGAGGACCTCAAGGGTCTCCCTGAGTATGTCAAATCCTTCCTTAAGGATGTAGAGTGAGATGGCAACCGTTATGAGGGGATCTAACCAGAGAACGTTCCAGACCATTATGGCGATTCCACCGATTACAACGGCCACGGACGACAGGGTATCAGTGAGGAGATGAAGGTAAGCGGAGCGGACGTTTATGTTCTCATGGGAGTGTTCATGAAGCAGAAGGACGGAGATCAGATTCGCAAAAAGCCCTATCAGAGCAACCCCAAGCATTAAGGAACCGTGGATCGGATTCGGGTTCATGAACCGCTTGTAGGCCTCCACGAGCAAAAAAACTACAACTCCAACGAGAATTGCGGAATTGACAAAAGCCACCAGAATCTCAGCTCTTCTGTATCCAAATGTGTATTTTTCGTTCCTTTCTCTTTCGCCGATTCTCATCGCAACGTAACTCGCTAAAATGCTCAGGGCATCGCTGAAGTTGTGAAGGGAATCGCTTAGAAGGGCAAGACTTCCCGAAAGGATTCCACCTACAACTTCAGCAACTGTTATGGTGAAGTTTAATAAAACTGAAAAGAGCATCCTTCCCTTGAGCTCATGGGATCTATGATTGTGCACTGGACCACCCCCAAAATACGATGCTGGCGGTGGTTTAAAAGGATTTTGAAGGCCCGAGTTAGAGGTTCATAAGAACTGCTAATATTAGATTACCCCCTCCTTCTCCAGCTCCTCCCTTATCCGCTCGAACTCCTCCAGTTCGCCCTGCGTAACCACCCTCCCCGCCCGAAGGGGCAGTCGCAATATGGCTACCGGGAATCTATGCCCCCGCTTGGGAGAACCACAACTTTACCCCGGGTTCCCACCGGTAAGCCTCCAACATCCCTCAATCTTTTCAAAGAACACATACGCCTTTCCATTTATTATCTCGATCCCGATGATGAATTTGTCCCCTAAGAGCTTCTCCAAGATAGGAAGGGACGTTCTCATACTCCATCACCCTCGTCGGAGAAACCGATACAACTCCGGGCACTTTCGCTATTATCCCGGCCGCATCATCTCTTTTGACTGGGGCACCGGGTTGTATGCGGCACTGGTTCCGATTCCCCACGCAGTACCCATAACCGAGATTGAGGCTTACGAAATACTGGCGAACGTGGAAGCTCTTCCAATAGCGGCCGGCGGTGCTGGAGGAGCGGAAGGAAGCGTGACGCTCGTCCTTGAGGGGGAGGATGAGGATATGAAAAAGGCGAAGGAAATAACCAAAGCGGTCAAGGGTGAGCCCTCTCTGGAGCCCTACACTGAAGATTGTTCGATCTGTCCCTTTGCAAAGATCTGTGGCATAAGCACTGGAGCTTTTTGATCTCAGTATTTAGTGAGGTTTTCCAATTTTTTACCCACAATAATAGTCTCCCTTCCCATCAAAACAGCGGCACGTATTTGATTCTTTGGAGAGGGGGTCAGAAGAACTTTCCAAACATGTGCTGCGGAATGGGACAGAGGACTAATCTCCTCGCCCAGAGGCAGTCGGCACAGCTCGGCTCGTTGCCCCAGCAGTCTATGTCACTCGTCTTAACGAAATCGCACGCATCCCTGAGTTCGCAGTCGGTGCAGGATGGATACATGTAGTTCTTCATCGTAAAGCGGAACCATGTGTATTTTTCACCCGTCCATATCTCCGCAAGGCTCTTTTCACGAACGTTGCCGAAGGAGTAGGCGTTTACCCTCTTCTTTCTGCCGAAGATGTATTCGTGGTAGGAGTGGAGGAAGCGGTAGCACGGTGAGACCTCCCCGTCCCACCTCACGACCGCGACGTTGTTCTCGTCGAAGTCACACTGCCTCTCGGTTTTGAGCTCGAAGTTGGGGAGCTTGATGTAGAGCCCGGAGTTGGCTATCTTGTAGAGCTCGTCAACTATGGGCCTCATGTCAACGCTTCCATCGTAAACGATATCCTTCACCTGTTCCTCCGTCATGGGAAGGAGGTTGGAGACGAGCATTGCATCAACCTTCAAATCCCTGAGGTATCTTGCGAGTTCCGGGAGTTCCCTGTAATTTTCCTTCGTTACAACCACCTCAACCCCTATGCTCGGTTTGTGGGTTCCTGTCTCCTCCCGGTACTTCACGAGCTTCCTTATCTTCTCCGCGGTTACCGCAGCCGCTATGTGCCCGAGGGTTAGAGCGTTCTGAGCGGTTGGAACGGTGTCCATTGAGAAGTACACCAGCTCAACGCCAAGCTCCGAGAACTCCCTCAACATGCTGTCCGTTAGAAGGGTCCCGTTGGTGCTCATCCCGAGGGCGAAACCGCGCCTCTTCACCTCACGAACCATGTCCATGAAGCGGGGATGGACCGAAGGCTCGCCGATCCCACCGAAGTATATCATCTCAAGGTTCGGAAACTCCTCAGCATCGTCGAGTATCTTGAGGAAAAGTTCGTAATCCATATCTCCCTCGGTATCTTCCCAGTACTGCTTGAAGCACATCTCACAGTGAAGGTTACACCTGCTCGTTGTCTCTATGTAGAGGTACTTCATGTCGAGTTTGGGTCTCACGATGACCTTGCCGTCCCAGAGCGTGAAGGTGTACTCCCTATCGACCTCTTTTTCCACCTCATCCACCACCCGTTAGGGGACCCGAACGTTTCAGTTCCGGCGATTAGGATAATACGGGGATAGCAGTATAAAAACGTTGCTGGACAAAGATGGGAAAGAAAATCAAAGGAACTCAGCGATCCCGAGCTCCTCGGCCTTCTCCTTTGTAACCCTTCCGTCCTCCGTCCAGCCGCGCATCCTGTAGTAGCGGGGCAGCATCTCCTTGAGCCTGACCACGTATCCCTTGTTCGGTCCCTCGGGCATGGGCTCCTCGAGGAAGCGCTTTGGCAGTGTATCGTCCTTAGCAGGGTCAAGGCCGGCCTTGAGGTTAAAGATGCGCTCGGCGTTCCAGATACGCTCTCCTATCTTGAGGTACTCCTCCGTTGAGAAGTCCCAACCGAGGGCCGCGTTGAGCATGTCGCGGTAATCATCGGGTCCGAGACCGAAGGTCGTGAAGACGCACAGACCGGCCGCGTCAATTATGGCGGTGAGATCCTGGAAGAGGAGTAACATCCTGATCTTATCGTCGCTTACATCGTGCGGATCCATCTTGTAGGGATAGCCGAGTATCTCCGGGCTTATCATGTAGTTCTTTATGTGGCAGCCACCGCGGTTGTTCGTTGCATAACCAAGGCCGTGTCCCTCGGCTCCCCTCGGATCGTAAGCTGGAAGTTCAAGCTTCTTGACGCTCATGGAGTACTCCGGATGGCCGTAGCTCTCTGCAAGGCGGTATCCGCCCTCAGCGAGCTTGTCACCGAAGCCCTCTCTCCTTGCGATCTTCTCGATGTAGTAGTGGAGAACCTCCGTGTTGCCCCATCTGAAGGGCGGAGCGTCCCCGAGGTCCTCATCCTTTAGGATTCCCTTCTCATAGAGCTCCATGGCCGTTGCGAGGGTTCCACCTGTTGAGATGGTGTCGAGCCCGAGCTCGTCGCACATGTGGTTTGCCTCTATTATGCTTGCGAGGTCGTTTATGCCGAGGTTCGCTCCAAAGGCCCATGTGCTCTCGTACTCGGGTCCTTCCGTAACGCCACCCGTTGGGAGTTTGTTCACCCTGCCACAGCCTATCGGACAGGCGTAGCACGGCTGGTTCCTGATCAGATACTTTGCCGCCATCGCCTCACCGCTCTGTTCTTCGGCGTACTCGTAAACTCCCGTCTGGAAGTTCCTCGTTGGATAAAGACCGTTTTCGTTGATTATGTTGACCAGAACGGCGGTACCGTATTTCGGCAGCCCTCCCCCGGCCACGGGATCGTTTCTGAGCTTGTTTATCTTCTCTCTGATCGTTAGCATGAACTTATGCCTGTCCGCTATTGGTACGGTCTTGCTTCCCTCAACGGCTATAGCCTTGAGGTTCTTGCTTCCCATTACGGCTCCAACACCGGCCCTTGCCGCGGCCCTGTGCCCATCGTTCATAACGGCAGCGAACTTAACGAGGTTCTCTCCCGCCGGGCCTATGGAGGCTATCCTGAGCTTCTTGCCTCCTATCTCCTTTCTCAGGGTCTCCTCAGTCTCGCTCACGAGCTTGCCCCAGAGGTGACTCGCATCACGGATTTCGACGTTCTCGTCCTTTATGTAGATGTAAACGGGATTCTCTGCTTTGCCCTCGATCACTATCGCATCGTAGCCAGCGAACTTGAGTTCGGCGCCGAAGTATCCTCCGGAGTTGGACATGGTTATGAAACCTGTGGCCGGGCTCTTCGTAACAACGTTGTACCTTCCACCTGTCGGGGCGCTCGTCCCGCTCAGCGGGCCGGGAGATATTATCAGCTTGTTCTCCGGGCTAAGGGGGTCGACCTTCGGGTCCATCTCCTTAAGGAGGAGGTATATGGCCAGTCCCCTGCTCCCAAGCCACTTTTTGGCAAGCTCCTCATCGTACTCCTCGACCTTCACCTCTCCCGTGGAGAGGTTAACACGTAGAAACTTTCCCCAGTTGCCATACATGGACATCGCCGAGTATGTATGGACATTTAAGCCTAATAAATTTTGTCGAAAATAAACATCATTGCAAAAATATTAGAGTTAAACATCATCATTAACCAAGCGAGAGATTTCAGAAACAGCCTGCCGGAGTATCGTGCCGCACCCCCGGAGTGCTACTTCATCAGTTTCTTTAATTTTTCTTCGACATCCTCCTTTCTCCTTATCAGGTTCTGTCTCTCCACTTCCTTTCCGTTCTTCAGGTATACGAGCGTCGGAACGTTGAGGACGCCAAAGCGGTTTACGAGATCGCTCCATTTTCCAGCGTCTACATGCACAACTCTTACGATGGGATTAAAGCCGCCCTAGTCCACGAAACAGGGCATACAAAGGGAAGGCATCTCTGGGTTAACGCCGCCACATCGATTGGATGGTTTGTCTTTTGGATTGGGATATGTCACCTCCTCCACAAACTTGGCGTTGAGCTGTTTTCCTCCCCATGGTCTTTCTTTGGTGTTTTCTTTTTTGTATGCCTTATCTGGTTCATCATTGAAGCCAAGCAATGGCATTCTGGAGTTAAGGTTCAGAGACGGGCAGTTCATCGGCGGGAGGGTCTTTTATGGGATAAAACTAAGTATGAGAAAAGAACTTGGTGGAAAAGCCGTTGAGATCGTTGAAAAGGGGAAGGAGTACGATGAATTCGTCATCAAGGATACAAACGTGAAGAAAAGCGTGGAGAAACCCGCCTATTACAGAGCTTAACCAGATCAATGTTTTCTTTTTTCTGATTCTTATTCCAGAACTATCTCAATCGTCTATGATATCTGCAGACATCCTATCAGTTACAAATTATTCTCTTCTTATAAAAGTATTTTTATAGAAATTTCCCAACTTTGAGTTATTAAATATAAGTTTAAGAAAATTTTAAAAATCTGACTTACAATAGAACGAGAGGATCCATTATGCCCTCATATAGAAAAGCTTCAAATGAACGATTGATATTCCTTTTGTTTTATTTTGCACTCTCCGCTTCCATGTACCTTCCGGGGCCCTATTTTGTACTGTACCTTAACACTCATATCGCCTTATCATGGATCGGCCTTTCATACTCATTAAATAGGCTCTCCAACCTGCTGTTTGAGTACCCATCTGGAATATTTGCCGATGAATTCGGAAGACTCAAGTCCACAATGGTGGGCACGTTTTTGTTTGGGATGAGCATGATATTGCTGACAGCATTTAGGAGACTTCAGATTCACATTGTACTACTTTCAGCATTCCTCGGAGGAGCCGGAATGGCGTTTATTTCCGGATCTTTGGAAGCATGGGCAGTGGATGAATTCGGGAAAAACTATGTGAAGCGACTATTTTCTGACATGGGGACATTAAAAAATATTTCAGGTGTTGTTGCCTCAATACTGTCAGGTATCCTCGTCAAATATTGGGGACTAGAATGGCCGCTGTTTCTATCCGGTCTCGTGGGAGTGTTTTCCCCGGTAGTATTGCTTTTCCTTCCAGATAATAGAGGATATTCCGGGGATGAGACCCTTTTGAGGAAAAACTTGAGACTCTTCAGGAACATCGATTTTTCAATGCTCGTATTTTTGAGTTTGATTGTATCTTCAATGCTTTCAGTATTCTTTGTAGTGTGGCCCGTAACGCTAAAGACCTTGGGAGCACCCGAAAGTATACTTGGCCCGGTATATTTTTCCCTGATGCTCTCCATGTCCCTCGGTAGCTACATTGCGAGAAGGGTTTCAAAGCCTCTTCAGGGAGTGAGCTTTTTCCTGATATCCGGGGCAATCATTACGGCTGCCATAGGGTTGATGGTAAAGTGGAATACTGGCTATATAATGGTGCTGGGACTTCTATACGTGCTTGAGGTTCTTATCGGTCTATACTACGTCTTCATGGGTTATATCAGAAACTCGATAATCCCATCGGAGATACGGGCATCTGCAATCTCCCTGATCTCTCTGATGAATTCTGCCGTGGGTGTTGTGCTCCTCCCATTGTTTTTGTCCCTAGGGAAACTCCACGTAAAATGGATAATATGCTCTCTATTGCTAACTCTGGGTTTAATATCTCTGAAGGTATGGAAAACTTATCTCTCATCTGTCCCTTCCCAATCCATTGACCCGAAAATTGCATTGGAATCAGGCGGCAACCCAATTCACAGAAAAGATAGGAAAGCAGGCAGCTTACTACTTCCTCCTCGTCCTCCAGAAGGCGAGCAGGAGCACAATAAATGCCGCGAGGAGGGCCCACTGGAAATTTGAGGATCCTTTCTGACGCTCCGGACGCTGGATGCTCGAGGTCCTATTTTGACGCTCCGATAAGGTGTTTGATTCTTCCCGGCACTCGGGCAGGCAGTTTCCAAGGGCCTCCGTGAGGTTCAGGGGATAAAGTGACTTCCCATCATAGTACAGCAGGGTGATGTTGCTCCAGTCGAAGGGGACGAGGAAGCTATCGGGTTCGTTAACTATCAGAACACCTTTTTCGAGGAAAGTTGCCCAAAAGCTCACATTTTCGAAAACGGGAATGGTTATATTGTCCGGAACCTCGATAACGTAGGAAACGTTCCCGTTCGAGACATAGAGTTTTGAGCCGTTCAGGGTTACCGGATAGGCGGGCGACTTTATTGAAATGTTTTCACCGCAGGAGCAAAGTTTTTCCTTGATTTTCTCGGGAGGGGTGACGTTCTTCAGTATGCACGGCCCCTCTGGGTTGATGGCCCTCCAGTCGCTCAGGTACCAGAGCCCTTCGTGGAACTCGTAAAAAAGCTCCTCGGCTCCAAGGGTGCTCCCGAGGTAGTAGAGCTTCCCGTCCCTGAAGTAGAAGTAGTAGTCACCGACCATACTCGGGGTGGGTAGCCCGCTCATCCCGGGCCCGAGAGCGTCCCAAGAGACGTATATTATAGCATCATCTTCCCCGGTTTTGATGCCGGTATAAAAGTTGCAGTACTCGTAGGGAGCAACATTTGAGTGAGGACCGCAGATGTATTCACCGGCACTCACCAGTACGTTACCGGAGAGTGATAGAAAGATGAAAAGAACAAGCGCCTTTTTATACATAGGGAACCCCCAGATTGCTTCTGCAGTAGGAATCAACGTGCCTGAGAACATCAAAGGTTACTCTGAAGTAGTAAGCTCTCTGAGAGTACTTTCTGCCAAAAACATTGAGTTGCCCCCTTATGTAATCACCCGCCAGCCTTGTACAATTTTCAGGATCGTAACAGGTCCTGCAGTTTCCACCTCCTCCGATGACACATTCATCAGCTTCCATTTCCAAATAAACATTCCAAGCATGATAAGTTGACTTTAATCTCTGTAATTCTCTCAGATAATTCTCGAGGTCACTATAATCTGAAAATACATTTTCTCCCTTACCTAAATAGTAGTTCGGCTGCACGAAGATGTAGTCAAAGAACTCGTAAGCACCTGGGCAGTTCTTACACTCGGAATTATTGAGTGGAAAGATGTTGGTTCCATCCAGCTTTAGAGTACACGCTGATGGGATCCATATGAATTCAAATCCCGCATTGTGTATCTTCTCGGACATTGCCTGTATTAATCCATGAGATATGCCCCTATTACGGTTTATTTGGTCATCCTTAAACATCCAAGCGTTCTCAAGACTCCAGTAGAACCCCTTCAAATTGGGATCCGAGGATTTAGTAAAGACATCAATCCATTTTTCCCAGTAAGACCCTTCAAAACTTCCCGTTATATTTCCTCTGGGCTCTTTGGAAGGGGTGGAGAAAGGTATCGTAACGTAATATGGCATGTCCATAGTATCACTCAAGTACTCAGAAAGATTAAACGCGTCAGTTTCCGCGTTTCCGGTGTACTGGATGTTCACACCACTCGACCCCAAAACAACAGCGTAGTCAAAACCAAGCTCCCTAAACTCTTCCAGGCTCCCGCTCATCCTCGATGTGTATTTAGAGCCATCCCATCTAATCCACCATAATCCAAATCTTGCCACTTGGATCACCAATATTTAATACTTAATACAGTATAAAAACATTTTGAACAAAAAAATGCTAAAATCTAACAACCATGAGTCAAAATACTAAAGTAAAAACGGCTTACCTGAGCTTAAAAAGTAAAAAATGCCAAAAAGGTTCAACCCTCCGGGTGAAGAATCGGCCCTAAACAGGAGAAATCAGAGTTTCCCTATCAGATCGAAGGCTGACCTCAATGGTTTCCTTACCGGGTTCCCAGCTCGCGGGACAGACCCTTCGCGCTCCTGCCTATGCTCAGATCGTGCATCTCCATGTGGACGATCTTTCCGTCCGGGTCAATTATGAAAGTGGCCCTCCATGAGAGTCCCTCATCCTCCTTGTAGGTCCCGAACAGTCTGGAGATCTTTCCGTCCGGATCCGCGAGCATCGGGTACCTTATCTTCCTTATTCCGGGAGAAGCGTCGTGCCATGCCTTGTGAACGTAGGCTGTATCCGTGGAAACGCTCAGGATTTCAGCACCCTCTCCTTTGAATTTTTCGTAATGGTCAGCCAGTTCCTCAAGCTCCGTTGGACAGACGAAGGTAAAATCGGCCGGGTAAAATGCCAGAACCACCCATTTCCCTCCGTAGTCCGAAAGTTTGACCTTTCCAATTTCGTCCTTCTCCGGAAGGTAGGCATCTGCCTCAAAGTCCGGAACAGTTTCTCCAACCTTCAGCATTGTGTTCACCTCAATGTTGTTAGGTTGCCCTAATTTAAAAAGGTTTTCCTAACGAATTGAAAAGGGGAAAGATCCACTGGTTTGTATTTTGAAAGGACAAACTTAAAAGTTCGAGGATGAAACTGTTGCAGGTGATGATATGAAGGTTAAGATAATCTTCGGAACCGCAAGGGAAGGTCGGAAAAGTGAAAAAATAGCAAGATACGTCCTTAAAAAAGCAGTGGAGCTTGGCTGGGATGCCGAGCTGATAGACGTGAGGGATTACCTTCTCTGCCATACCCACCGCTGGAGGATAACCCCCGAGATGGAGAGGTACAGGGGAAAGATACTCGAGGCAGATGCCCTCGTCATAGTTGCCCCAGAGTACAATGGAAGTTACCCGGGCGAGCTGAAGATACTCCTCGACACGATATACGACGAGTACGAGGGGTTACCCGTCGGAATCATCACGGTATCTGTGGTTACCGGAGGAACGAGGCTCCTGCAGGAGCTCAGACTGGCCTCAGTCAACTATCGCATGCTTCCCGTAGCTCACGTGCTCTTTTACAACGTGGAGGACCTCTTTAAGGACGAAGAACCCGGTGATGAGAGATACGTGGAAAGGGTCGAGAGGCTTTTCAGGACGCTCGAAAAGTACGCAAAGGCCCTAAAACAGATAAGAGAAGAGGTAAGAAGAAACCTGATGGAAAAGAAGGAGAGGCTTTAACGCTGGATCTCTCCCACCGGGGATTCCATGATGCTCACCCTCACATCATTTTTGGTTATGGTTGTGGTTCTAAAGCCGACCGTTCCATCAGGATTGAGCACCTTGAAGGCAATTACCCTTATTTCTTCCCCGGCCGCATTCCTGCCGGTGAAGACCTCGAGGTAAACCCTGTCGAGGTAGTTTGCAGCGAGCCTGTTGGGAGTCGGCTTTTTCGTCCCCTGCTTAACGCCCTCATCCCCTATGGCTATCAACGTGTCCCCGCTGGAGTCGGTGATGGTATAAACCACAATGGTAGAGCTCTGGTTCTCAAGCTTCTCCCAGTTGACGGGGATATAGGGGCCGTTTCCGAGGGTTATGTTAAGGACCTTCGGTTTGGGAACCTCATCAAAAGGTCCGCCGAAGGTTCTCCCAAAGACATCTTTTAGGAGGGGACTAACCGTGCAGGAGCAGGGTTCTGCGGGGGTGGTCATCTTTACCGGGTAAGACTTGGTTATGGCATCCTGAAAGGCATCGAGGGCCTTCTTTGCCCTTGTCGGGGTCTCAACCGCGAGCACATCGTCACCCACTCTCATGTTTAAGTTAACGAGCTGTTCGGCGAGTTCCTTGAGGTCGGCCTTCATAACGAGGGTGGTTACCCGGTACTTGCCCGGAAGGAGGTAAGCGTCCTCAAGTGGTACCGGACCGGGTTCGTCTCCGGTGGGATCGAATATGAACGGCGCCACCTGTGGAGAGGGGCATACCAGAGGCTCGTCCGGCCCCTCGGGAATGGTAGTGAGGGTATGCGTATCCATTGGGAGCTTTTTGTAACAAAATCCTTCGTCATCCGCCATACCGATAAGGGTCGTGTCGACAGGGGGAACGAAGTAAACGCCCTCCTTATCCGGGGCAATCTTCATGACGGTTTTTCCCGTCTCGGGATCGATCAGCCTGAGTGAGGAACCCGTGCCGTTTACCGCTTTCATCCTGAAGCCGTTTTTGGTACCAGTCCTGATAGAAACCACATGGCTCACGGTCCTCCCGCCCTCGCGGATGGCCCTCAGCCAGCTTCCTGTTCCGAAATGGTATATCTCGATGCTCTCCATCTCGTAGCCTCTAACCGTTTTCATCCTCTCCACGATTCCGGCTCTGTCCAGTTTCTCAACGCCCTTCCCGGAGACGTAGAAGAAAGTCCCCCTCATGCTGTAAAAGGGCTCTATTGGTTCGCCGGTTGTGGCGTTTTCCCAGTAGGAGCGCTCAAGTGCCCCGATTCCTGCAAGGGTTCTCATGTTGGTTAGCTCGTGGTATCTTAGCATGGCCAGATCGTTGAGGATCAGAGCTCTGCTCTCGGGGTCATTCTCCTCTTTGGCCATCTCGAGCAGTTCCCTTGAAGATCCATCCCAGTTCAGGATTTCCTCGCTCTGGAGTTCAAAGCCCGTTTTGACGAACTTTTCACCCGCATCGGATATAGATCTGTCGTAATCATCTACGAGTGTCTTTAGTTCCCTTTCCGTGGACTCCCATTCCACCTGCGTTGAACTCACAGTGGAAGTTTCTACGGTGGAAGTTTCTGACGATGAAGAACTCACGGTTTTTGTAACGGTTTTTGTAGCGGTTCCTTGGTCAATACAGCCCGAGATAAAGGCCCCTACCATTACAATTCCCAGAAGCAGGGCAAAGCCTGCTATTCTTTTTCCTTTCATTTCGAACACACCTTTTAGTCACGAAACCCTAAAATTCAAAGAAACGTCAAGTGACTTATGGATGAAGTTAGCCGGCATTGTTTATAACTGTTTTGTTTTCAAAATGAAAAAGATTAAACAGAAACGCTTTCAGTGCTTAACCGCAACCAGCAGGGTGAAGATCGCTATCAACCCTATTTCGTAAGTCTCTATCAGTGCTGCCGAGGACCAGCTTACGAGAGTTCCCAGCACCGCGAGTAGGAAGAGGCTAACGGAACCGTAGCGAATGGCCTTATCCTTCGAACCCACCCCGTAGAGCAGCATCCCCAGGAAAAACTGGACGAAAAAGTACGTCGAGACGAAGGTATGGGGCCTCGTGCCTGCATGAAAGACCCCGATGAGAGCTAAAAAGAGTGAGGATACGCTGACGTAGGCTCCGCCAACCGTCTGAAGCCTGTTCTCCGCCGAGAGCATCAAATAGAGGGAGAACGCCAGTACGAAGAGGGACGTAACTATGAGACCGTAGTTATAAATCCAGGGAGCGCTGGCCTTCTCGGGTGAACCCAGGTCGCTGAGAGCATTTTTGGTAAAGCTGAACCATGGATTCTCTCCTATGCTCCAGGCGACGAAGAGCCAGTAAGCTACAACACCCGCTATCCCGGAGTATCTGAGATCCCTCATCATAACGATAACTGGACTTAGGAGAAGATAAGGGCTTCTAAAACGGTGATAAGATGAAGGTTTACACGCCCGACAGGGACTGGCCCGAGCACTACAGGGCCGTTTTGGAGGAGCTCTCGAAAATAACCGACCCGGTTACCGGTGGCGACATACTCGACTCCGGTGTCGTGGCGGGTCTCGAGGTGAAGGACGACACCCTAAAGGTCTGGCTCAGGTTCGAAAGCCACGCGGAGTACAACATAACCGGCTCGAGTGCGATGGCCTACTCGAAGATAATCGGCGACATAATCGAACGCTTTGCCCTCGTGAGGTTTCAGAACGTCTACGTTTACGACCTCAGCAACAACCCCGTCGGGGTTTTTGAAAACCGGAAGGGCTACACCGCTGAGGACATAAGCGAGGTATAACGCATGGGGCTCTTCGAGATCCTCAAAAGGAAGCCCAAAAAGGGGCCAAAAAAAGACCTGCCTCTTGAAGTCTCGGCCGTGGTTCAACTCCTCCGGAACGTAAAGGACCCCGAAACAGAGCTGGACATAGTGGATGAGGGGCTCCTCTACGGGCTGACGGTGGAGGGGAAGAACGTGGATGTTTTTCTCCTTCTGGCCCGCTCAACGCCCGAGTGCCACTTCTGTCAGGTGATGGCGATCAACGTCCAGAAGAAGATCGTTAAAGACACGATTCAGATTTTGAAAGAGAAAGGGTTTAATAAGGTGAGGGTTTACAATGAACTCGGACTGTTACTGGAGGAGGGTTGACCATGGTTGAGATTGAGGAGGGGCTTCCCCTCGAAAGGATAAGGGACTTCTCTCTTGAGGAACTCCTTGGAATGGCCATAAAGGCCGAGATCGGAGCCAGAGAGTTCTACAGGAGCCTCGCCGAAAGGGTGGAGATCGAAGAACTTAAGAAAAAGATCCAATGGCTTGCCGGAGAAGAAGGAAAACATGAGGCACTTCTCAGGAGGATATACGAGAACATGTTCCCCGGAAAGGAGGTCGTTTTTCCGAAGGAGCATATAGGCCCCGAACTCAAACCCGTTGCCGAGGAACTCAAGGAAGCTCAGGACCTTATAGAGCTCATCCGCTGGGCAATGAAAGCCGAGGAGATAGCCGCCCACTTTTACGAGGAGCTCGAGAAGATCGTCGAGACGGAGGAAAGGAAGAGGCTCATGCGTTACCTCAGCGACATGGAGAAGGGGCACTACTACACCCTGAGGGCCGAGTACGAGCTCCTTCTGGACTGGGAGATGTACGGCCAGATGATGCACGTCGGTCCCTGACCATCAGAAATTAAAAGGAAAAAGTGCAACCTTTCATTCTTTATACTTCGCTATCAGCTCCGCGAGGATTCTGTGGTGCTCCCTCTCGTTTTCGACGATGGCCTCCGCAAGGCCCTTGAAGAGTGGGTGGGTCATCTTCTCAGCCATCTTCTGGTAGGTTTCTATCATGTCCTTCTCTATCTCGAGGTGCATCTCTGCGAAGCGCTTGACCAGAGCCTTCTGCTCCGGGGAAAGCTCGACCTCCTTCAGCTCGGACACCGGCCCCTCGCCGGCGAGCTTTTCCAGCTCCTTCTGGGCCTCAAGGATGGCGTTCATCAGGTGCTTGTGGATTATCGTATCTATGGCTATCCTGCCGACGGCCTCTTCAACCTTCGTGTACCTCAAGCCCTGTCCCCTGAGCTTTCCCAGCCCATCGGTGTAACTTGCGGCCGCCTTCTTTTCGGTCTCGTAGGCATGCTTAACAAGGGGTTCAACCATAGACATCACCGAAATTATATGGACGTCGAACCTTAATAACGTTTTTCGTTGGTCATAACGGTTCATCAACGGACCGCTCAGGGAGGGTAATCAAAGAAAAGGTTCGGAAAAAGAAAAGGTCACAGTTCAACCTTTATGCCCGTCTCCTCCTCAACCTCTTCAAAGCCCTCCTTCATGTACTTTGCGAGCTCTTCATCGATCTCGAAGAGCGCCGCGAGGAACTCCCCAAAGTGCTCCTTCTCCTCGTTGGCAACGTCGTAAAAGATGTGCTTTATCCTCTCATCCTCTATGTGCTCGGCCAGCTGTTCGTAGAGGTTTATGGCGTCGAGCTCGGCCTCTATGGCCCAGCGTAAAGCCTGAGCCACCTCCCTCTTCGAAAGGGGCCTATCCTTCGGGATCTCAAAGGGATATTTCGCCAGCATGGTTACATCACCTACTTCAATCCACCTCAAGACTGAAATCCTGATAATCCATCCATATACCCGTCTTCATCAGCGAATCGTACTGGGCCTTCAGGAGTTCGTAATGGGCCTTTTCCACCTTAGCCAGCTCTTTGAAGACCCGCCTAACGGCCTCGTGTTCCGCCTCTTCCGCGGCTTTTTCGTAGAACTCCCACGTGAGTTTCTCCTGCTCCATGCCTATCTTAACCGCATCCACCTCGCTCAGGTTCTCTTCTTCCGCGCTAACGAGGAGCTTTTTAAGCATCTCCCTATCAACGGCCGGGAGTTCGCACTCCTTCACGAGCTTCTCGACGAACTTCTCCTCGAAAATGCTCCAGTGCTCCGCCTCCTCTCCCGCCAAAAAGAGGAACATTTTCCTTGCCCTTTCGTTGCCCGCCTTCCTTGCGAGCCTTATGTAGAAGTTAAGCTCGGCCTTCTCGACCTCGAGTGCCAGAGCGAGTGCCTCAAGCTCGTTCATAACATCACCAAAAGGTTTTAAGTTCCCTCCCTAATAACCTTTCCGGAGGAAGATGAGGATAGAAAGGGTGGATGAACCTTTAAAGCTCAAGGAGGAACTGCTCCGCTTCGTCTTCAGGGTTTACAGGGGAACCGGCGGGGCCTATCCGGCTCTGGAATGGGTGGAGGAGAAGCCTTCCCCGGATGACTTCGAGGGGTTCAGGAAAGTTTACGCTCCCTTTCTGGAGTTCCGGCTCGGGAAGGAGTTCGATGAGCTCTACATCCTGAGGGACGGGGAGAAGATAGCCGGAACGGTGGCCCTGGTTTACAACCTCGAGGGCAAATCCCTCTGGTGGGTGCCGGAGGAGATAAAGGACGAAAAAACGGGACTGATAGAGTTCTTCATGGTCGATCCGGCCGTTAAGGGCAAAGGTTACGGCTCAAAACTGCTTGGATTCGCTATCAACAGGCTGAAGGAACTCGGAAAAGTCCCCCACGTTATAACCTTCCCGTGGCTCGAGGCCTATTCCTACTACCTGAGGAAGGGCTTCGTTAAGGTTATGGACCACGGGGAGTTCGTTGTTCTGAAGATTCCGGACGAACCCATCGAGAAAAAGATGGAAAGGCTCAGAAGTTGAAGTTTATGTCCTTCATGAGCTGGTCGTAGAACTCCTCCTTATATAACTCGGGATAACGGGTTATGTAGTCGTACTGCTTCCGGAGGATGTTGTAGTGGTTCCGCTCCATGTCGGCGAGCATTTCAAGAAGGATTTTCGTGTTTTCGGTGGCGGCGTAGCCCGCGAGCTCTTTGTAGAGCTTCTCGCTGACGAGTTCAGCTTCCATGGCTATCTCGTAGATCTCGTCGATGTTGATGTCGGGCTTTTTGATGGCCTCGCTCATCTTTTCCGCTATCACCTTGAACTCTCCCATCACATCGATCTCGATCTTCCGGGGCTTTGCTTCGCCTCCCTCAAGCCTCTCGGCCATCTTCTCAACGGCCTTCCTGTGCTTCTCCTCTTCGCCGGCCAGAAAGAGAAGCTCGTCCCTTATGATGTCGCTTTTTACAAGTGAGGCGAGCTTTTCGTAGGCTTCCTTTGCCCTTATCTCCGCATTCACGGCAATCTCAAAAACTTCCCTGTCGGTTACCTCCATTTAGAATCACCATGGTTATGTTATCATCAGGGTTATTAACATTTTCGGAGATTAACGATTTATCCTTTCAAATGTTTTGGGAATAGAACATTGGGCCTGAAGTTTTTCAAAGTGGGTATCCACGGGGGACTTACCGATGACCTACTAAAGGAAGGGTGTGTAAAGGCGAGGACATTCAACGCATTCTGTGGCAACTTACAGCAATGAAACGATGTCCACAACTTACGGGCGATTAAAAAGTCAAAGAAGGATAACGTCGCCGGAGGAGTGTGTATCATACTCCCCTTGAATAGCATTAAAGCGTTAAGTTTATTATTTAAAGGGTTGAGTGGAATTCATGAACATCTTCATACCCCTCCTCTTGGGGGTCCTGATCGGCCGCATCTTCAGGCAGAAGCTTCGGATGGATCTGGATAAGCCTCTGAGTGCTACCCTTCTCCTTTTAATCTTCTTTATGGGCGTTGAAGCGGGGAAGGTTGAAATCGATGCCCTAAGCCTTTTGATAGTTTCCGTAACCTTTGCGGCACTGACCATACTGGGCAGCCTTGCATTCTCGCTCTTAGTGGGGGGGAGAAGATGAAATTCCTGTACCTCGTTCTTGGAGCCCTCTTCTCGGGCATCCTGGTGGGAAGATACACCGGCGCGGACTTCGGAGATCTTTCCGTTCTGACGCTCTACCTCCTGATTTTTATAATTGGAGTTGACATAGGGAGGAGCAACGCCCTTGGAGCGGA
This sequence comes from Thermococcus sp. P6, assembly GCF_002214525.1. Classification (NCBI taxonomy): domain Archaea; kingdom Methanobacteriati; phylum Methanobacteriota; class Thermococci; order Thermococcales; family Thermococcaceae; genus Thermococcus; species Thermococcus sp. P6. The sequence continues at coordinate 1,373,636 of NZ_CP015104.1, read as the reverse complement.
GATCAGAAAAGCGGGCAGGATCTCACTCATACTCCCCATAAGCACGACCCTTGGCTCCCTTTCAGGAGGAATCATAGCCTCCTTCCTCGTGGGGACTCCCCTAAAGCTTGGACTCGCAATCTCCGCGGGTTTTGGATGGTACTCCCTAACCGGCCCCCTGCTGGCACAGTATTCCCCCCTTTACGGGATTATAGGTTTTTTGGCAAACCTGACGAGGGAGATCTTCACGATAATCTTCTATCCACTGGCAATAAAAAAGATTCCAAAGGAGCTCGCCGTTTCGATGGGCGGTGCAACCACTATGGACTCCACCCTTCCGGTACTCGTGAAATTTGGAGGAAGGGAGATAACCGTACTGGCCTTTATACACGGCTTCATACTCACGGCACTGGCACCATTTTTGATATCTTTGATAATGCAGCTTTAGCTTTTGACGTGTTTTCAGGGTTTTACGGGCCTTCTGGGGTGTTTTGTATTTTCTGTTTTATGAAATCCTCTTCACTGGTGTTCAAATTCCACTCCAACTTTAAGGGCTCCAATAAGGCAGAGCTTTATCAATTATTTTGATTTCCAAAGGTACTTTATTCCTCTCAAAATTAAGCCTTAACAATATCCTTTACCAACTGCATATTTTATCATTATTTTTCAGGTTTATTTGTTATTGATAACCCGGACAGGTCCAAACTCAATTTAGAAAGCTTTTTTAAAGGCAGGATAGTTAGTACTATGTATGTTGGGGGTCGACTCAACAAAAATTATAGATAATACTTCCGGTAGGTTTCTCAAAGATGCCATAAGGGATATGCTGAGAGACAGCATAGAGGCAAAGTTTGCTGTGGGGTATTTCTTTTTAAGTGGGTTTGACTTGGTTGAGGAGGATTTTCCCAAAAATGCGAGTAAAAAACCCTTTTTGAAACTTGTGATGGGGAATGAGACCACCCTACCTACAAAAGAGGAGATAATTGAGGGATACAATCTAAGGGAATTATTTAAGCAGAGAATGATTGAGGAGCTTCAGTCCAGGGAATTAACAGACCGGCAGATAGACCGATTAAAGAAACTTAGGGATTACATCGCAAAAGGGTTGATAGATATAAAACTTTACGACAAAGCGAGACTTCATGCCAAGCTTTACCTGTTTTTAAAGGATCTTGGGGATAGGCATGGGTCTCCCGGAGTGGCAATCGTGGGTTCTTCAAATTTTACAGCTGAAGGATTGGCGAGGAATAAAGAGCTGAATGTAATTTTAACTGAGAGGGACGATGTTCTCTATCTCAACAAATGGTTCGATGAATTGTGGAATGAGTCCGTTGATTTTAATGAGGATCTAATCAAAGTTATTGAGATTTCAGGTGCTATCCCGGGGGCAAAATATCCAAAGCTTGGTAAATTTATTGATCCTGAAACCCTATTCAAATACCTTGTATATAAATGGACGGAAGGCAGGATCCTAAATCTGAGCGAAAAAGATATTTTAATGGAGTTTCAGCTTGTGGGCGTAATTAACGCTATAAGGATTCTGAACTATTATAATGGGGTGATTCTTGCGGACTCTGTTGGATTGGGAAAGAGTTTCATGGCAGCAGCGATAATTCAGGATTTTATAACCGGGAATTTCCCCCACTGGATACCGAAGGGTAAGGTTCCAGCAGTCATGCTGATCCTTCCACCATCTCTGATATCCCAGTGGGAAGATTTGCTTGTTGGGAGAGCTGATGATAGAACTTTGGCAAAGCTTAAGAGGGGAGAAAAAGTTAGAGTGAACTCGGAATTCTTCTTTAAGAAAAACTTTAAGAGAATTATAAAGGATGATTTAAAACGTGAGGATGATTTAAAGGATGATTATAATCACAAAATATACGAGATCTATGATGAAAGCGGAGAAAAACTTCTGGGTAAGATTGCATTTCTATCGCTTGGTCTTTTCCAGAACTACAAGGCAGATTTAAGCAAAGGAAATGTTGATGAAAGACTGAAAAAAATGGCCGATGAATACGACCTTTTTGTTATTGATGAGGCCCACAAATACCGGAACAAAAGCACAAACCGGTGGAAAGCTGCGAGGTTTTTACGGAGAAAATCCAATAACGTTTCAAATAAATTCATGCTCCTTACGGCCACCCCTCTGAACAATACGATAGATGACATTTACAACCTGATAAGAATATTCACGGATGATACCTTCAAGCCCTTTAAAAACAAAAATATCGCGATTGACGAATTAATAAGGGAATACAAAAAGCTCAAAAGGAGATATGAGGAAAATAAGGACGACAATGCCAAAAACGAGCTAAAAAAAGTGGCCATTGAGATTAAAAGAAATGTGCTTGATGAGATAATGGTTTTAAGGACAAGAAAGTACATTCTGGAGCAGTTCAAAGATCTGGAGATGAATGGCAAGAAACTTGTCTTCAAGGATCCAAAACCCTACAGCCTTGATTACTCCCCGTTCTACACAGACAGGTTTAACGCCTTAATAAAACTCATATCAAAAAACATGGATAAAATTAACTTTGAACACACGAAGCTATACGGCGTGAGGTATATTGTGTTTGAGGAAGACGAAGAGGAAGGAAAATATAGAATAATAGAGGTCTCTGACCTGTTCAGACTCTTGCTCGGTAAGAGGCTGGAGAGCGATATATTCGCCTTTGAAACAACCCTCAGGAAGATCTATGAGAAGGAGAGAATCTTCTACTCCCGGTTTAAGAAAGATGTCGACAAAATAATGAGCGAGGAGGAATTGAAGGAGCTGATTCGGGAGGCTTTGGAAAAGGCTAAGATCAAAAAAGACCTTGAAGAGGTCTCAGAGGAGTTCAACGCGGAGGCTGAAGATGAGGAAACACGGTTTGATAAGGTCATCAAATTGTTGAACGAATATGCTGAAGAGTACAATCCCCTGGGTTCGTCGATTGAAAAAATCAGGATAGGGTTAAGGGTAGCCTTAGACAAGCTTGAACAGGATTTAAAGCTGATGGATGATATATTTGAAGCACTTGACGGGCTTAAAGTTGAAGAGAATGGCGATTTCAAGGTACTTGGGGTGGTTCCGAGGGATGAAGACGAGATCGTTAAATCAAGAATTTTCTGTTATAAGAACGATCCCAAGCTCGAAGCCCTGAAAAATCTCATTGCAATTCCAAAATACAAATCTGAGAGACTTTCACATATTCCAACATTGAATGGTAAGAAGATCCTCATCTTCACCCAGTACAAGGACACTGCCTATTACATTTATCACAATCTTAGGGAGTGGATTGAAAGAGAAGTTGATCTCCATCCATGGCTTAAGGATGATAAAGGCAGGTTAAAGATTGCACTTGTTACCGGGGATACCGACACAACTACAAAGATCAACTACATAAAGAGGTTTGCTCCAGAGGCCAATGGTGGAGAGAAAGAAGTAGAAAGGTATGGAGAAATTGATATTCTCATATCAACCGACGCCCTTAGTGAAGGCGTTAATCTGCAGGATGCGGATGCTGTTGTTAACTTTGACCTGCCGTGGAATCCCATGATAATCGTCCAGAGGGTTGGAAGGGTGAATAGAATAGGAAACGAGAAGGATGTTTATGTCCTGAACTTCATTCCCTCGGAGGAGATAGAGGTTCTTGTAGGAATTCTGAACAAGCTCAAACAGAAAATCGAGGACATAACGCTTGTTGTTGGTAAAGAATCCAGAATACTCAGTCCCGAGGAGAAAATAAGCGTTGAGACATTTGGTGAGAGGATCAAGAGGATCTCCGAATTATCAATGACCGACCTTGAAGAGCTCGGTATTTCTGAGGAGTTCAAGCAGTGGTTTAAAGGTGGAATTCCGCAGGAGCAGATCGATGAGTACAGGCTTCTGAACATCATACAGTACGAGCTGGGATTAACGAAAGAGGATTTTGAGGAGGTCGTGAATCTTGAAGATGGGCCCTATTACACCTACGTAAAATCCGGATCCAACAGGATCTACAGCATTTACGAGTTTTATCGCGGGGGTTACAGGATAGATAAGAAGATTATCAGCATGGGTGAAGATGGATTGAAGGAAGAGTCTCCCCTTGTCCTGCTCGAGCTTGTGAAGGGCGGGGCTATGAATCCGGTGAAACTCGATGTTGCGGCTGAAAAGCTGAAGAAGATTGAAGAAAAGGCTGAAGAAGAAGTTGAAAAATTAAGGAGAGAATTTAAACCCAAACAAAAGGGATTTCTCTATAACTTATTAAACGCGTTAATTTTAAAAAGGGAGGAGGTAAGAGACTCTGAAGAGTATAGAAAGAAATATAACAACATTGTTAATAAACTTCAGCTACTGGACTATCACCAGTATTCGAGGGAGATAAAATCTCTGCTGGTTAAGAATAATTTAATTCAGGTTGAAAGGAACAATAATGTGAAAATCAACGACGTTAAAGGTGTCGTTGATGCCCTCTATAAATACTTTAGAATGAAGAGGCTGGATGACATCGAATCGTTAAAGGTGGAAAAGAAACCGCTGGGGTGGTTCTATGCCTATAACGGTTGAAAAATTAAAGAAAGACATCCTCAGGAGGATTGAAAAGTTTGAGAGAAAAGAAATCGAGATTTCAGGGAAAAATTATCCCGTTTACATCTTCGAGAAAGATGAGGATATAAACCTCTTCGATGGCATACTTTTTGCCGAAACCGACGATAAGAGGGAACTTTCCAGCCTTTTAAATTACAAGCCACCAGTGAGTGGCTATGCCGCAAGACTTGGAATCATAGTTTACAGGGGAGAGGAGGTTATTATTAAGGACTACAGGGCTAAGGACAAGTATATCAGAAAAACGATAGCCAAGATAAACAAACTCTTCCTCAAAAAGCTGTACAAGGCTTTGGAAGAGCCAAGCCCTAAGAATTTTGAGGAGCTATTTAACAGGTCCGACGTAATTGAAGAGTTCTACGTCCTTTACAAGAAATGTAAAGAGTTTTTGCTCGAAAATATCAAGGGGCTTTCCGGAGATAGGGAAAGAAGGGAATTCGTGGATAACTTCATGATGCAGATGCTCACACTCTGGTATCTGCAGGAAAAAGGATTTTTCAACAAAGATAAGAGATACTTCATAACGAAATTCGAAGAGCTAAAACAGAGAAAGCTTCTGGGCGGATTTGAGAGCTATCACGATTTCTTAAGGCATTTCTTCAATAAGATAAGCGGGTACTCCGATGGTCCGTACGTTGAGGACGAGCACATAGGGAAGTGTGTTGTCATCGGCCCGGCGGTATTTCTGGATGGTGAACGGGGGAACAACGAAGCCATAACGATTCCGGATAAGTGCTTTTATCAGAAGGGGGTCACTGAGAAGCTGGTAAATTTAACACCAAAGGGCAGAAGAAGAATGATTTCTGAAAGGGACATTGATTTTGACGTTCCCCTGCTAAACCTTTTTGAGAGCAGGGACTGGGTCGATGGGGACATCGACGAGTACGTCCTTGGCTCCCTTTATGAAAAGTTAATGACAGAAGAAGAAAAAAAGAAGACCGGCTCGTATTACACCCCGGGGAAGATTACAGAATATATCTGAAAGAACACTATCGAGCCATATCTAATCGATAGAATAAACAAGAAATTCAACAAGGGATATAAGAGTATAGACGAGCTGATCAATTCCGGAGGGAAGGATGAGCTGCTTGCCCTTTTTGATCTATTGAAGGATATTAAAATCCTCGATCCAGCTGTTGGTTCCGGTCACTTCCTCGAGAGTGCCATTAAGGTTCTCGTTGATATCTATCAAAACTTAAAGGATAGGGTAAAGACGGCTGGAATTGAGAAACTTGAAATTCTCGTTGCGAATGATGAAGGAAGGATAGAGCCATTTAACTTGCTTGAAATTCCAGAAAAGGAGGGGATGTTCGAGATTTACGTCAAATTCTTCATAATTCTGTCGAGGAACGTTTACGGCGTCGATATAAAGCCCTCGGCACTGAAGGTAGCGAAGGCGAGGCTTTTCCTTACTCTCGCGAGGCATTTCAACGCCGATGCGGGGGTTTTCATCAGGTTTCCGAACGTTCATTTCAATCTGAGGGAGGGCAATTCTCTTATTGGCTACGTGAATTTACCGAGGAAGGAAACGAAAGATGGGGAGGAACCCAGGGAAAAACAAAAATCACTGCTTAGTTTTATTTTAAAGGAGCAGGAGATCCAGGACATTGAAAAAAGGATTAAGGTTGATGAAGAGCTGAAGGAATACCTGCCATCAATCGCAAAGGCCCTTGGAATTAAGGGAAACATTCTCAGAGAAGTTGAAGAGATGAACAGGATCCTTGCGAAAAAGGAGATCGACTGGAGGGACTTTGAGAGGGTTTTAAAGACGAAGGAGAAGCTCACAAGGATTCTCGTGGCATCCTTAAATTCGAAGTATGCGGTTAAGCTGAACGGTCTTCTTAATTACATAACCCACCTGTTTAACGGTAAACTGGATGAGAAGTTTGCTGGGGAGCATGGAATTGATTTAGATGAGTTAAAGAAGATAAAAACCTTCCACTGGGCTTTTGAATTTCCTGAGGTTATGTTGAGGGAGAATCCGGGGTTTGATGTTGTGGTGGGGAATCCGCCGTATGGGAAAATAAAAAATATGGATATTCCAAAACATGAGAAAGCCATTTTTTCTAAAATTTACAAGCATTTTTACACTAAAATAGGTGCAAATATTGATCTTTATAAAATGTTTTTGGAGCGATCAATAAGTTATGTATCTAAATCTGGGTATTATTCATTTTTAGTCCCCATAATGTTTTGGGGCGATAAGGAAAGTTTTGAGTTAAGAAAACTATACCTGAATTATCATATTAAAGCAATTTTACACTTTCCTTTAGAAACGACCACTTATTTATTTAAAAAAGGTATTAACTATGAGGTCTCAATATTCATACTAAAAAAAGCAAATATGGAGAAAACCAACTACACAATTTATGTCTTTCCGTTTATAACTACTGAGCAAGTAGAAAACTTAAATTCTATCGTAGGCCAAAGAATAGATAAAAATTACATTTATGAAAATTCCAAATTACTACGATTGCCTCTTTTAAGGAATGAAAAGGAAAAAGAGATTATTGAATATCTTAAAAAGTATAAAACCTTTGGAAATTACATTAAAGGTGAGCCTTTAGGGTGGATTTTTGATGGGAAATTGCATGAAACTAATGACAAAAAGTACCTATCTTCAAAACCTACAGGGGAACTTGCTGTTGCAAGTAACCATATTAAAGATTGGTTTGTAGATTTAGAGCCGAGAGAGGAAGAAAAAAGATGGATAAAAAACGGCGATGAATTTAGAAAAAGAAAATTAAACAAGCAGATACTTTCGGCAAAAACAGTTGGAGAATTAATGAAAATATCACCTAAGCTTGTTGGGAGACAAATGGCAAATAGAGGAGAAAAAAGAAAACTTCATTTTTCCATTTTATTTGGTGATTACATATTGACCAATGGTGTAAGAGTTATTATACTCAAAAATGATTATCACAAATTTAAATATTATGCCATACTACTATCATTATTTAATAGCTCTTTACTTGACTGGAGATTCCAAAAATATTCCTTGACTTATAATATAAAACCTTATGAATTAGAGGAACTACCCATTATTGATTTAAATAATCCTAACCTAAATTCGCTTGTGATTATTGCCAAATACATGCTCTTCCTCAAACAGTACCAGAATTACTTTGCCAAAAAAGATAAGCACCTCCAATACATCATTGATTATTTTGACAACCTGATAGACTGTCTTGTTTATGAGTTATACCTTGGAGATGTAATAAAAATCCCGATTAGACAGTTTGTAGAGGATAAACTTGAGGACATAGATCTTCCAGACAACTTACTTGAAACTTCTGAAAAAGAACGAGAAGAACTACTCCTAAATATAAAAAAGGTGTTTGATGCTCTTGAAAAGGACAAAAAACTTAATGAGAACCTCCAGCTTATAAAACTGCATCCATGGGTTAAAGCGATATACACCTCCCTTGGGGGGTAAATATGAGAATAAAGGTTTTGAAGATGAAACAGATCCTTCAAAAAGATTTTGAGGATGAATATCAAAAAGGCCCAAGGATGGAATTAAATGTCTTAAGTAATTTTAAAGAAAATCTCGTGCTTTCAATAATTGATTTTTGGACTCGCACAAGAGTCTCCCGGCAACGATATGGGGTTTGATTCCCCTTTCTTTGCCTCACGCCCCTCCTCCCGCAGAAGGGGGATTCCTCAAGGTTTTTGAAGACTGCAGGTCGTCAAATGGGTAAAGTTCAGTTTTGAATATTAAGGTTTTCGAAGGTCCTAACCTTGGCCAAACCCTTAAAAACCCCGCCGGAGAGCCCGGATCATGCTCTACGTCAGGATTCTCGGCAGCCTCCCGGAGATGGCGGTGGACGAAGTAAGGGCAATGCTCGAGCTCGGGGGCGGAAGGATAACCGGAAGGGACTACCTACTGCTCAGGATAGAGGCGGACGAGAAGGCCTTCCCCTTCCTCGACAGGCTCGGTCTTTCCCACGAGTACGGAAGGCTCTTGATCGAGGCGGATTCCGTTGAGGAGCTCCTCCAAAAGGCCAGAGAAGTGGACTGGCCGATCAGGGGGACCTTCAAGGTCGATACGGAAACCATGGCGAACTGCAGGCATAGAACACTCGACCTCCCGCGGAAGCTCGGCGCGGTTATCCACTCAATGGGCTTCCCCGTGAACCTCTCGAAGCCGGACACCGTCGTGAGGGTCCACTGCGGGGAAAGGCTCCACGCCGGGGTAATGCTCCGCTTCTTTGATCCAGCTGACTTCGAGAATAGAAAGGCCCACAGGAGGCCCTTTTTCAGGCCGATATCCCTCCATCCGAGGATCTCCCGGGCCATGGTGAACCTGACTAAAGCGAGGAGGGAGCTCCTCGATCCCATGATGGGCGCCGGCGGGATACTGATCGAGGCAGCGTTGCTCGGCCTGAAGGTGTATGGCGTTGACATAAGGCCGGAGATGGTGGAAGGGGCCGAAAGGAACCTGAGGCACTACGGCGTAAAGGACTACGAGCTGAGACTTGGAGATGCGACGGAACTTAAGGAGCTCTTCGGAAGGAGCTTTGAAGCGGTGGCAACGGACCCGCCCTACGGCACCTCCGCAACGCTGGCCGGAAGGAGGAGGAACGAGCTCTACAGGGAGGTCCTCCGGAGCATCCACGACGTCCTGAAGCCCGAGGGCAGGGTTGCCATAGCCTTTCCGGCCGACTTCCGGGCAATGGAAGAGGCGGGAGAGGTGGACTTAAAGCCCATCGCCCGCTATTACCAGCGGGTCCACAAGAGCCTTGAGAGGTACTTCTACGTTTTCGAAAGGTAAAAAGGACATCGGAAGGGCTTCAATCGCTGAGCCAGATCTCCAGCCTCTGCTTGCCCTTCCCGAGACTGGAACGCTTGAACTTCTTCAGGTGGCCTATCTCCCTTATGTCCTTCACGTGCGTTCCGCCGCAGGGTATCACCTCGAAGTCCCTTATCTGGGTGTATCTGGTCTCTCCTTCCCACCATATCTTCATCTCGCCCCCTTCATCCACGAGGCGGTTGAAGGTCTCCACTATCTCCTCCTTCCAGCGGTTTACGTTCTCCGGGTAGACGATGTCGTATCTTCCTTTCTCGGCACTCATCCCACTCCCGTAGGGCTCCCATTCGCCGGGAAGGACGACGTTCAGGACGTGATCGAGCAGGTGCAGGGCGGAGTGCATCCTCATGAGCCTGTAGCGGTAATCCCAGTCTATCCTCAGCTCCACCTCGTCGCCCTTCCTGAACCCTCCGGGCTCCGCAAGGACATGCCACACGTCGTCCCCGTCTTTGTAAACGTCGATAACCTCCACCCCGTTTATCCATCCCCTGTCGTGAGGCTGGCCGCCGCCTGTGGGGTAGAACACCGTCCTGTCGAGGAGTAGGGCGTTCTCCCTCACGTCAAGGACCTTTGCCTTTGCCTCCTTCAGGTAGGCATCCTCGTAGTAGAGCTTGCGCGTCATCTACATCACCTCCCTATCCTGAAAGGGGCTCAGCGCCCCCTCCAGATGACTATCGCACCGAGCAGTAGAAGGAGGGCGATGATCCCCCCAACAACCTGTCCGGTACCGCTCATCCCGGTTTTCTCCGCGGGAAGGGTGTATTTAACCGTTGCCGAGGTGTGGTTGGAGAGCATCTTCGTAACGTCCTCCGCCGGGGCACCGTAGCGGACGAAGATCCTCGAAACAACCTGCAGGGAGTTCCCATTCTCCAAGACGGTCATCCTGAAGCTGTTGCCGTTGAGTTCCTCGCTTTCGTTCCCCGGAACCTCGATGAACTCTCCGCCCTCAGGGAGGTTTATCGTGAGGTAGAAGGTGTGGTTGACGGCGTAGTTGAGCCTGCCCTGAAGTCCGTTCGTAAGGCCGAGGGTCGGATCGAAGCTGTAAACGTAGGAGCCGTTCTCGAATTTCGTGAAGTTCCTGAGCATGTACTCGGCATCGACGACCAGCGGTGCGCCCGTTTCGTTTAGGCCGAGTATCCTGACCTTCCCACTATCCACGAGGGCTCCCCTGTAGGAGAGGGCTATCGAGTAGGTCCTTTCTATGTATTCAGTTGCGTTCTCAACGCCGTAGGAGAGTATCTCCTTCTTCCTTGCCTCGACCTCAGATGCTGGCTCGACGTACTCGTCCCTCATACGAAGCCTGACGCTACCGTTGGCGTAGACGTCCAGCGTAACGTACTCGTTCATAACACTGCTCTGGTAGTGCTCCTCACCTTTGTACGGGGCCCTATAGCTTACGTAGTAGCCATCGTAGTCCCCAAAGAGGGCTTTGTAGCCTTCGGGAGGCAGAAACGGCTCGAGGTAGATGTAGGAGCTCACGATGACGGTATCGCCCTCCACCTTCGACTTTACAAAGAAGCTGCTCGAGTTGTACTGCCGGGCGAAGGCCCTTGGATAATCGATCGGAGTGGCGTTCTCAGGGAGCTTCACTATGAATGTGCTGTTGATGTCCACCGCAAAGGGAAACCCCGTGTCCGGAACGTTCATCTGGGAATAGCCCCTCGTCGGGTCTATGGGAACCTCCCAGTGGTCGTCGTAGGAGTAGTACTTTGAGAAGTTCAGGGCTATGGCGTTGAAAACGAGGGTTATGTTCTTGCCTTCCGTGATTCCGTAGGCCTTCACGCTCTCGTTGGCGAGACTCATCCCCGACTGGGTCAGGCTGTAGACGTACATCTTGAGCTGGTCCTTTTCGAACCTGTCCACGGCCTCCTCGACGGTCATGCTGCCGTTCTTTGTCCAGTTAAGGATGCCCTCAATCTGCTTCTGAATCTCATCCTCTGGCTCGAGCCAGACGGTTTTGAGGGTTATGTTGGCGTTTCCGTCGGGCATAACCACTATTGTGAAAACGAAGTCCTGTTTGTAGGTCTTCGGCCGATCCTCCGCGAGCCCCTGAGTTGAGATGAGCGGGAGTACGAGGATCGCAACTAAAATCATCACAAGCGCTCTCTTCATAAAGCTACCTCCGTTTAAACTGTACCGTGGATAGGGCCACGCCGGAGTATTTAACTTTATCCCAAACCCGGAATAAAGGGGGAGAAAAGAGGGGGATCACTTCTCCCACTTGGAGAGGTCCAGTTCACCCTCGGTCTTGGCCACGATCGTCGTTCCCGTGAGGTCGCCGGTGACGTTGACCATCGTCCTCCCCATGTCGAGGATCGCGTCTATCCCGAGTATCATGGCGTAGGCAAGGGCCACGGGGCTCCCGGGGGTCAGGTCAAGACCGACACTCTGCAGCACCATTGCGAGCATTATGGCCCCGGCCCCGGGGACGCCGGCCGTTCCAATGGATGCCAGCACGGCCGTGAGTACAACTACCAGCTGCTGTCCGAGGGTAAGGGGGTGGCCGATGGCGTAGGCCACGAAGAGCACCGTGACACCCTGATAGAGGGCCGTACCGTCCATGTTTATCGTCGCACCGAGGGGAAGCGTGAAGGAGAATATCCCCCTGTCGACACCCATCTCCTCCTCGGCAACGCGCATCGTAACCGGCAGCGTCCCACTGGAACTCCTTGTAACGAAGGCCGTTATCATGGCATCCTTGGCCTTCTTGAGGAACTTTACGGGATCGAGGCCGTAGATCTTAAGGAGAACTAAGTAAACAAGGAGTATCTGGAGCGTCAGACCGATGTAGACGGCAACCACGACCTTAACCAGCGGACCAGCCACGTTGGGCCCGAACTTGCCGACGACGTAGTAGATGAGGGCGAAGACACCTATGGGGGCGTACTGCATAACCCCTCCGACGATTTTGTACATCGCCTCGGCACTGGCATCGAGGACCCGGTAAAGGGTTTCGGACGAGGTTCTGAGCCTTTCGTCCCGGCTGTTCATGAGGTAGCTTACGGCTATTCCAAAGATTATGGCAAAGAAGATCGTTGGAAGCACCTGACCGCTCGATATGGCGGCAAAGGGATTGGTCGGGACTACGTTGAGGAGCGTCTGGACGAGGGAAGGCGCCTTGGCTTCTATTGCCTTTCCAGCACCGGTTCCAAGCTCTATTCCGGTCCCCGGCTTAAACAGGTTGCCCATCAAAAGACCGAAGAACACCGCAAAGGCCGAGGTTAACAGGTAGTAGAGGATTATCTTAACGCCCACCCTTCCGAGCTTTGCCGGGTTAATGCTGGCGGATCCTACTATCAGAGAAAACAGCACAACCGGCATCACAAGCATCTTCAGCAGACGCACGAAGAGATCGCCGAGGGGCTTGAGGGTCTCAGCGTATCCCGGCAGCACTATTCCGGCGATAATTCCGAGAACCAGCGCCGCCAGAATCTTTTGAAGCACGGGCACCTCCAGATACGCCCTGAGCAGGCCTTTTTTCATCGATCATCCCTCCTACCGTTGGGTTCAAACGTATCAGCGGGAAAGTTAAGTGCTTGATAATATATAAAACTTTGGGAAAATATGCTGGCAAAGTGTCAAAAAAATTAAAACAACCTCAGCGAAACATCACCGTACACAACGCGCTTTAACTGTCCGGAAACGTCGACCAGCAGGGAACCGTCATCAAGAACGTCCAGTGCACGACCGATAAGCTCATTATCGTCCTGAATAACGCGAACCATCCTCCCGAGGATAAAGGTCCTCTCGCGGACCTTCGCCATCATCAGCTCCGGCCTCTCCGTAAAGACCCTGTACCATCCGTCGAGGTGGAAAAGAAGCCTCTCAAGGACCTTCTCAAGAGGAACCTTTGCGCCCACGAGCTCCATCATGGAAATAGCTTCAGGTTCCTCGGGAACGGTGTTGTTGACGTTCAGACCGATGCCCAGAACGGCGTATTGACCGGCCTTCCCTTCCGTCAGCACCCCGGCGATCTTTTTACCGCCGGCCCATACGTCGTTTGGCCACTTGATGGCCGAAGCCACCCCGAAGTCCGAGAGGGTATCCACGACGGCGAGGGCCCCCACGAACACCAGTCTGGGATCAACCCTGCGGGGCCTGAGGATAACGCTCATCCAGAGGCCACCTTCCGGAGATGCCCACGAACGGTTTTTTCTGCCCTTCCCGGCCGTCTGCCTCCCCGCAACCACCACCGTTCCTTCAGGAACTTCGGGGGCGATACGCATGGAGTATTCGTTCGTGGAATCGACCTCCTCGAGCCGGATAATTTTGCTCCCGATCTTCATACCCTTCACCGCCCGTAACTCAACGCTGGACTTAAAGGGCTTCCTCCAAAAACCTTAAATCCCCAGAGGCTATATCACCACAGGTGATTAAGATGGACGCATACCAGAACGTTGGTATAAGGCGCAGGTTGGCCCGGTTCTTCCGCAGGGACGGGAGGGCCCTCATATTCGCCATGGACCACGGTTTCGAGCACGGTCCGACCGACTTCGAGGGTCACTGGGAACACGTCAACCCGGGGACGATCATAAGGAAGGTCGTGAGGGCCGGTGTGGACGGTGTGATGGTCCTTCCGGGAATCGCGAGGATAGCCGGGAAGGAGCTCAAGCCCAACGTCGGGCTCATGGTCAAACTGACCAGCAAAACGAACCTCCGCCCGAAGGATACCCAGCTCCTCCAGAGTCAGCTCGGCTTCGTTGAGGATGCCATAAAGCTCGGGGCAGACGCCATAGCGGCGACCGTCTACTGGGGTTCGCCGAACGAGGATGCAATGATGCGCCAGTTTGCAGAGATAGCGAGCTACGCCCACGACCTCGGCTTCCCGGTCGTGCAGTTCGCCTATCCGAGGGGACCCTACATAACTGAGAAGTACGGAAGGAAGGAGGACTACCGCGTCGTTATGTACGGTGCGAGGGCCGCGGCGGAGAGCGGTGCGGACATGATAAAGACCTACTGGACGGGCTCGAGGGAGACCTTTTCAAAGGTCGTGGATGCCGCCGCCGGAGTGCCCGTGCTCCTGAGCGGAGGTGCGAAGACCGAGAACCCGGTTGACTTCCTGAGAGTGGTCCATGAGGTCGTTGAAGCCGGCGGTTCCGGGGCGGTGGTCGGGAGAAACATCTTCCAGCGCGAGAACCCCGAACCCTTCATAAAGGCCCTCATAAGGGTAATCCACAGGAACGAGGACCCGGAGGAAGCCGCGAAGGCCGAAGGGCTCCTCTGATCTTTATTTCGTTTTTTGTCGATAATAATACCAACTAAAGTCGAAATACTTTTAAGCTCTCCCTTCATCAGGTTAAACAAAAAGCGGGATGATGCTGTATGGTGAAGATCATAGACACCACCTTTAGGGACGCCCATCAGTCCCTGATAGCGACGCGCCTTCGAACGGAGGACATGCTCCCCATAGCGGAGAAGATGGACAGGGCCGGCTTCTACTCCATGGAGGTCTGGGGAGGGGCTACCTTCGACGTCTGCATCCGCTACCTCAAAGAGGACCCGTGGGAGAGGCTCAGGCTTCTGAGGGAGCACATCAAAAGGACGAAACTGCAGATGCTCCTCCGCGGGCAGAACGTCGTCGGCTACAGGCACTATCCGGACGATGTTGTGGAAAAGTTCGTGGAACTGGCCCACAGGAACGGTATAGACATCTTCCGGGTCTTCGATGCCCTGAACGACGTCAGGAACATGGAGGTGGCAATACGGAAGGCCCGGGAGGTAGGCGCCGAGGTGCAGGGGGCGGTAACCTACACGACGGGAGAGCTCTTCACCCTCGATTACTACATGAAGAAGGTCGAGGAGCTTCTGGATCTGGACGTTGACGTTATAACGATAAAGGACATGGCGGGCCTGCTGACCCCTCCAAAGGCCTACGAACTCGTTAGCGAGATAAAGGAAACCTACGGGGTTCCGGTTGACGTTCACACGCACTCGACCACAGGGATGGCCGTGGCCACCTACCTGAAGGCCGTGGAGGCCGGGGCGGACTACATAGATACCGCAATAAGCCCTCTCGCCTTCGGAACAGCCCAGCCGGGCGTGCAGACCCTGTGGCACGCGATTCCAGAGGTGAAGGATGCTTCTCTGAACCGGGAAACGATCCACGAGATCTCACGCTACCTGAAGAAGCTCCTCGATGAGAAGTACTCCGGGATGCTCTCAAAGGAAGCCCTGATGGTGAACCCCTACATCCTCAGGTATCAGGTTCCCGGCGGAATGTACTCCAATCTGATATCCCAGCTTAAGGAGATGAAGGTCCTGAATAAACTCGACGAAGTCCTCAGGGAGATACCCCGCGTCAGGGAGGACCTTGGCTGGCCGCCACTCGTTACGCCCACAAGCCAGATAGTCGGCACTCAGGCGGTCTTCAACGTCCTCTTCGGAAGGTACGAGAGGATAACCCGGGAGGTCCGGGATTACATCAGAGGACTCTACGGAAAACCGCCCGGGGAGATAAACCCGGAACTAAGAAGGAAGGTCCTCGGGGAGGAGGAGGCGATAGAGGTCAGACCCGGCGAGCTACTTGAACCCATGCTGGAGAAATGCAGGAAGGAGCTCGAGGAACTCGGTTACCTTGAGAAGGAAGAGGATATCCTGACCTACTGTCTCTTCCCACAGGTGGCGAAGGAGTTCTTCGAGGCGAGAAAGACCGGAAGGAAAGCCCCGGAGATGCCCCCGTCGGTTCAGAAGTTCAGGATCCACGTCAACGGGCTCGAGTTTGAGGTTGGGGTTGAAGGCGTGGACCTCAGCGGGTTGAAGTACCTGCCGGCCATCCAAGGTAAGAGCCCCGGAAAACGGGAACTCACTCCGGTTCAAATTCCTTCTCCGGTTCGGGAGTCTCTTTCGGTTCCGGAGCCGGTTCAGGCTCCTTCCCCGGCGGGAGAGGGTGTTGTTACCGCTCCAATGCCGGGTAAGATACTGAGGATTCTGGTGAAGGAGGGGGAGAGTGTTAAGACTGGCCAGGGGTTGTTGGTCCTCGAGGCCATGAAAATGGAAAACGAGATTCCAGCGCCGAGGGACGGGAAGATTAAGAGAATCCTCGTGAAGGAAGGGGACACCGTAAACCCCGGCCAACCACTAATAGAAATAGGGTGAAAACCCTCCTTCGCCTTTTCTCCACTTTTCTCCACACCCCGATACGAGATGGCCCTTTGATACAGCGGAAAAAGTTTGAAACTTTAAGTTGAAAGACGAAGATGCTTCGATTTTTCGCCGAAAGACATTTATATACCTTCATGTACATGGGAACGTAAAATACCATGGCGATGGGTATGGAGGTTTACAGGAAAAGATACGGTGAGGCAAAGCTCGGCTGGATCCTCCTCGTCCACGGTCTTGGAGAACACAGCGGAAGGTACGGAAGGCTTATCAGGGAGCTTAACGATGCAGGTTTCGCGGTCTACGCCTTTGACTGGCCGGGACACGGGAAAAGCGGGGGCAAGAGAGGACACGCGAGCATCGAAGAGGCCATGGAGATAATGGACGGCATCATCGAGGAGATCGGAGAAAAGCCCTTCCTCTTCGGCCACAGCCTCGGCGGTCTGACGGTCATCAGATACGCCCAGACGAGGCCCGATGCTATAAGGGGCCTGATAGCTTCCTCCCCGGCACTCGCCAGAAGCCCAAAGACGCCCGGCTTTGTGGTGGCCCTTGCGAAGTTCCTCGGAAGGGTCGCCCCGGGAGTGACCATGTCCAACGGCATCGACCCGAACCTGCTCTCCCGGAATCCCGGGGCGGTTAAAAGGTACATCGAGGATCCCCTCGTTCACGACAGGATATCGGCAAAGCTCGGAAGGAGCATCTTCCTCAACATGGAGAGGGCAATGCTGGAAGCCGAGAGGATAAGGATTCCGGTTCTCCTGCTGGTCGGAACGGCGGACGTGATAACTCCCCCGGAGGGTTCACGCAGGCTCTTCGAGAAACTGAGGGTTAAAGATAAAACCCTCAGGGAGTTCGAGGGGGCCTACCACGAGATATTCGAGGACCCAGAATGGGCCGATGAGTTCCACAAGGCAGTGGTGGAGTGGGCCGTGAAAAGGGGCCTTAAATGACCTCCCGCCTGTCTATCGTATGCTCCAGCTCCGGCCCCGTCCTTATCAGCCCCACCGGAACGCCAACGCGCTCTTCAACCTCCTCAACGAACTCCCTCGCCTTAGCCGGCAGTTTATCGTAGTCCGTTACTCCGAAGGCCCCCCTGTCATACAGGTCGAGCATCGTCAGGGCGACCATCGTGGCCCCGTTCACCCGGGCCGAATAGCGGGCGAATTCGAAGTCAAACCCCCCCCCCCTCCTCTTCCTGCCGGTAACGGTCCCGTACTCTATCAGGCCAAGCCTTTCCGCTTCCGCCTCTTCCATCTCCGTCGGAAACGGGCCGGCCCCAACCCTCGTTGGAAAACTCCTGAGGACGAGGATCACCTCATCGACCCTTGTCGGTCCTATCCCGACGTCGCTCGCCACGGCAGAGGCGGTGGTGTCCTTCGAGGTAACGTAGGGGTAGGTTCCGTAGTAGAGGCTCAGGCCGAACCCCTGCGTCCCCTCGACGAGAACCAGTTTCCCTTCGTCAAGGGCCTCGTTCACCTCCGCGGCGACGTCCGTGAGGTAGGGCTCGAGTTCCGGAACGTCTCTTGCCAGCTTAGCCCTCCTCATGACCCTGTCGGCGTTCGCGGGCCCGCAACCGCTCCCGGTCGTGCCTATCTCGCCGTGGAGGTGGCCGTTGGTCCTGTCGAGGATCCTGTGCTTCTCCTCGATTATGGAACAGCGGTAGTCGATCCCCACCCTTTCGGAAACGTTGAAGTCCTTCAGGTGCTCGAGCTCGTGGAAGAAAACCTCCGGATCGACGAGAACCCCGGCACCGACGAGAAGTCTTGCCTTCCTCTGCATGAAAGCCGTCGGGAGCTGTCTCACGGCGTACTTTTTGCCTCCGATGAAGACGCTGTGACCGGCATTCGTTCCCACACCGCCACGGGCTATGATCTCGGGCTCGTCCCTCATGGCAAGGTAGGCAACGACGGAACCCTTGCCCTCGTCTCCCCATTGACCCCCAACAACGATGTAACCCGGCATGGCTCTTACCCGAATTTAAGTTAACATGGTGTTTATAACGGTTTTGAATTTAACATAAAATTGTTAAAAATCCGCCCGAAAGGTTAAAACCCCAGGCGAAGAGAGGTGCAGTGGGATGGCCATGAAAAACAAACTGATCGTCGTAACCGGGGGAGCGGGCTTCATAGGGTCCCACATCGCATGGGAGCTGGTGAAGGACAACGAGGTGGTCGTTATAGACAACCTCCACACGGGAAAGGAGGAGAACGTTCCACCGGGGGCTAAACTCCTTAAGGCCGACATCAGGGACTACGGGGCGGTAAGGGAAGTCATCGGCGAGTCCGATTACGTCTTCCACGAAGCGGCTCAGGTTAGCGTCGTTGAGAGCATCCGGGATCCCCTTTTCACTGAGGAGGTGAACGTCCTCGGAACGCTCAACGTCCTCAGGGCGCTCCTCGAGGGACACGGGAAGCTCGTATTCGCTTCATCGGCTGCGGTCTACGGGAACAACCCGAACCTGCCGCTCAGGGAAACGGAAAAACCGGACCCCCTGTCCCCCTACGGCGTCACGAAAGCTGCCGCCGAGATGTACCTCCGGGTCTTCCACGAGTTGTACGGCCTGCCGGTGGTGGCGCTCCGCTACTTCAACGTCTTCGGCCCGCGGCAGGGCACAAACCAGTACGCGGGGGTCATAAGCATCTTCATCAACCGCGCCCTGAAGAACGAGCCCCTCGTGATCTTCGGCGATGGAAAGCAGACGAGGGATTTCATCTACGTGAAGGACGTCGTCAGGGCCAACGTCCTCGCGGCCGAGAGCGGGAGGAGCAACGGGAGGGTCTTCAACGTCGCGACCGGAAGGGACACAAGCGTGCTGGAGCTCGCCACGAAGGTTATCGAAATCACAGGGGCGAGGAGTCCGATACTCTTTGACAAACCGAGACCCGGGGACGTGAGGCACAGCCTTGCGGACATAAGGGAGATAAGAAAGCTCGGCTTCGAGCCGGAGTTTTCGCTGGAGGAGGGGCTGAAGGAGACGGTGAAGTGGTACGCCAGGGCCCACCAACGCTGAGTGAAATCTCTGTTAGAGGGGTCAGCGCTTCGGGCTGGACCCCACGGCCTGCTTTTGCTGGAGTTCCTGGGCCTTCTTCGCCAGCTCTCCGAGCTGTCCCTCAAGCCTCTTGAGGGCTTCCTGCGTCCGTGCTATGGTTTCGTCGTGTTCTTTGATGCGCTCCTCGAGGTAGACTATCGCATCGTCGATGCCCTTCTCAACCGCGTAACCCGCACCGACGCTTACTATCGCGTGCTCCCTGTCCTCCACACGGGCCTTCAGGAAGGAGCCGGCCCCCAGGGGGAGCAAAACCTCCGGTTTTTCCTCCTCCATATCCCTGAGCTTTTCCAGCGTTTCCCTAACTGCCATAAACTCGTTCCTTCCAAGGGTGAGCAGCTCGAGGTTCTGGGACAGGACCTGAGCCTGCGCCTGAAGGAGCTGGTACTCGTAAGCGAGCCTTTCAAGTTGCTCGTTGGTTCCGGCCATTTCACACCACCGGAAGGACTACATCTCGGGGCTTTTAAGGTTTAGGCCGGCCACGTGAGGCAACCCCCCGCAACCCTCGATCGGTATCATCCGGGATATCCACCACCGGATGAATGGGGCCGAAAAAAGTTCGAAATCACCCCGGTGAAGTGGCAACTCAGGATGATTTTAGTAAAGTCCTGAGAAAACTATTTAAGGAAACCAAACCAAACGGATTTGAAACACCCTGAGGTGATGCGTATGGAAGAAAGTCCACCTGCCGAACCAAAGAAGACCTCCCTCGGAATGGAGGAGAACGTTGAAGGATTGCTGGCCTACCTTCTGGGATGGCTCACGGGGATAATCTTGCTCGTGCTTGAAAAGGAGAGCGATTTCGCCCGTTTCCACGCCATGCAGTCAACGATAACCTTCCTCGGGATAACCGTGCTGAGCTACATCTTCGCGATCATACCCATCATAGGATGGATCCTCGCCGATCTCCTATGGCTACTCGGCCTGATACTTTGGATACTTGGAATGCTCAAGGCCTACAGCGGTGAACGCTACAAGTTCCCCATAGTGGGGGACCTGGCCGAGGAATGGCTCGGAAAGGTTAACGTCTGAGGCTTCAAATTCCATCCATGAACTTTCCCTTTCTACATTTTGGAAGCCCCCGGTTGATGGAAGGTTGCTCTTTTCTCCGGTGAAAGGTTTATACGCCCCTCTGATGATCCGTTAGGGGGATTTCCATGATAGCCTTCGGACCCGTACCTTCGAGAAGACTGGGCAAAAGCCTCGGGATAAACAACATCCCGGATAAGGTGTGCTCATACGCATGCGTCTACTGCCAGATAGGGCGAACCCTCAGGATGGAACTCGAGAGAAGGCCCTTTTACCCGCCGGAGATGGTATTTAAGGAGGTCAAAAGGAAGGTTCAGGAGAGCCGGGAAAAGGGAGAACGTATAGACTACCTGACCTTCGTGCCGGACGGTGAACCAACCCTCGACGCGAACCTCGGAAAGGAGGTTGATACCCTGAGGACGCTGGGGATACCGCTGGCGATTCTAACGAACTCGTCCCTCATCTGGAGGGAGGACGTGCAGAACGACCTCCTGAAGTTCGACTTCGTTTCCCTGAAGCTGGACGCCGTAAGTGAGGACCTGTGGAGGAGGATAGACCGCCCCCATAAGACCCTGAGGCTCGACATGATCCTCGATGCCATGCTGGAATTCAGGAAAGAATTCGGGAACAAACTCGTGACCGAGACGATGCTCGTGGATGGGGTGGACTACGGGAGAGAGCTTGAAAGGATCGCCGGCTTCCTGAGGGAGCTGAAGCCGGACGTGGCCTACATAGCGATCCCCACGAGACCACCGTGGGAGAAGTGGGTGAAGCCGGCCAGAGAGGAGGTCATCAACGAAGCCTTCCAGCTCTTCGCCGGTGCGCTCGGTGAGGATAGGGTGGAGTACCTCATTGGATACGAGGGCAACAGCTTCGCCTTCACCGGAAACGTGGAGAGGGACATACTGAGCATCACGGCCGTTCACCCGATGCGCGAGGAGGCCGTAAAGGAGCTCCTGAGAAAGGCAAACAGAGGGTGGGAGGTAGTTGAGAGGCTGATCGAGGAGGGGAAACTCATGGAACTTGAGTACAACGGGAAGAAATTCTACATGAGAAAATTAAAGAGCAGGGAACTACCTTAGGATCTTTTCCTTAACGGCCTCTGCGATATCTTCAATGGCCTTTGAAGCCTTCGACCCGGGGAACGCCTCAACGAAGGGCTTTAGCATGCTCATGCTCCTCGGGATTGCCCTGTCGTAGGGAATCTCGCCGAGTATCGGGATTCCCTCGGCCTCGGCCCACTCCTCGAGAGCCGTGAAGCCGGGGTTGAGGTCGGCCTTGTTGATTATCAGGTAAGCCGGCTGTCTGAAGTGCTGAACGACCCTGTAAGCACGCTGGACGTCGCTCAGTGAAGCCGGGGTTGGCTCTGCAATCAGTATCGTCAGATCCGCTCCACCTATGCTCGCTATGACCTGACAGCCTATGCCAGCGGCGCTATCGACTATCATGTGCTCCAGACCGAGTTCCTTCATAAGTCTGCCGGCCCACTCCTTCTCTTCCGTGACGAGTTTTCCGCTGTTCGGCCTTCCAACGTCGAGTTGAGCCGAGATCAGGGGGAAGCCGTATTTTGTAGTCGTTTTTCTGACCACGCCCGAACGCACTTCCTCGATGGTTACAGTGCCCGGGATGGGGCAGACGAGGCCGCAGACGTTACAGCCCTCACATATCAGGTCATTGACAAGGTAATCTCCATCGACGAACTTAATACAGTCGTAGGGACATCTCTCCGCGCAGATACCGCACCTCACGCAGCTCTCGGTGTTTATCCTCGCCACCTTTGCACCTATAAGTTCCCTCTCCTCCTCCCAGTTTTCCACCCCGAGGAGCAGGCCGAGGTTCGGTGCGTCGGCATCGGCATCGACAGCTATCAATCTGTACTCGTTCCTGAGCAGATAGAGGAGTGAGGCCGTTACCGTGCTCTTCCCAACGCCACCCTTACCGCTCGCTATTACCACCTGCATCATCATCACCCCAGAAACTCAATCACTCTGGAAGCGATCTCCCTGAAGGTTTTAGCCTCGGGATGATCCGTAAGGACTATAGGTTCTCCCCTGACGTAGCTCCTCACTATGTTCTCGCTGTAGGGTATCTCCGCTATCACCTCGGCACCGTACTTCTCCGCCACTTCCCGGACCCTCTCCGGATCTCCGAGGTCGGAGCGGTTAACAACCACCATCGCCGGAACGTCCATCAGATCGGCCAGCCTGAGGATCAGCTCACCGTCGTGAATGCCGAGCGGCGTTGGCTCGGTGACGGCTATAATAAGCTGTGAATCTTCAAGGGCCTTTGAGACGGTGTTGCTCGTTCCCGCGGCAGTGTCCACGAGCAAGAGCTTCTTCCCCAGAGCTTTTGCCCTGTTCTTGGCACGGACCACGACGGGCATTGCCCTCTCCTCACCCTCCCGGAGTTTCCCGGTCACGAGGGAGAAGCCGTAGGGCGTCTCGGTAAGGTAGGTGTGTCCCACCAGCCTGCTACCCTTCAGAATGGCCCCCGGGACCGGACAGACTATCTCGCAGGCGGCACACCCGGAACACAGTGTGGGCATCAGGAAGGGCGTCCCGTCACGCATGGTTATTATCGCGTGCTCCGCGCAAACCTCCGCGCACTTTCTGCAGCGGGTGCACTTCTGGTAGTCAAAGCGCGGCATGAAAAGCTCGACCGGTTCCTCACCCGCCAGTTCCACGCCGAGGAGAAGATGATCGTTTGGGGCCTCGACGTCGAGGTCCGCCAGAGCGAGGTCGTATCTTTCCGCTAGGGCTATGGACAGGTTAATGGCAACGGTTGACTTTCCAGTTCCCCCTTTTCCACCACTCACGGCTATCTGCAAGTTCTCACCCCCGGGATTAGGCAAGCCTAAAAGTTTTTAAGCTTTGTGCATAGGCTCAAAGGGTGGTAATCATGCGGTGCCTCAAGGTAGCCTTCGGGATGGAGAACGATGAGACACTTGTGGATGCTCACTACGGGGACTCGGAGTTCTTCGCAATCTACGAGGTCTGCGAAGACGGAAGCGTTAAACTGCTCGAGAAGAGGGTCAACAAAGCGAAGGATTTTGAGGAAGAGGACGATGGACACGGCGACCCGAGGAAGTTCAAAGCGGTGGTAGGTCAGCTCATGGACGTGGACGTTTTAGCGGCCTTCAGAATGGGTCCAAACTTCCTGAGGATAAGGGACAATACGAATAAGGCGGTCTTCTTCACGCGGACGCGAGAGTTGAGCGTGGCACTTCAGAGGCTCGTTGAGAACTTTGATAGCCTGTGGGCAGAGGTTCAGGAAAAGAAAAGAACCTAAAACCTCCCAACGATGGCATCCATAGGTCCATTCAGTATGGTTCCATCGTAACGGATAACCTCCAGTTAGGACGACCGAAAACTTTAAATACTGTGCATATGCACATAATAATAGAAACCCAGGGGGTGGTGATGATGAAGATCGCGATACCCACGAACGGTGGAGGGGTGAACGATACCGTCGCCCCGGTTTTTGCGAGGGCGCCGGCCTTCCTCATAGCGGACGTTGACGAGAACGGCGAGATCATCAACAGCAAGGTCCTCCAGAACGGTGCCGCCATGGTCGGAGGAGGCGCGGGGCCCATGGCCGTGCAGACCCTCGTAAACGAGGGAGTTGAGGCGGTAGTGGCACCGCAGGTCGGGCCCAACGCCCTTGGAGCGCTCCAGGCGGCAGGGATAAGGGTCCATCAGGTCGCCCCGGGAACACCCGTTGAGGAGGCCATAAAGACCGCCCTGAGCGGAAAGGCCACCTTTACGGCACCAGTCCCGCCGGCCCAAGCACCCGCTTACAACCAGTACCCGCCGGCACCCGCGTATCCGGCTTATCCGGCCTACGGCTTTGGCCCGGGCAGGGGCTGGAGAAGAGGAAGAGGCTTCGGAAGAGGCTGGGGCAGAGGAGGAAGAGGCTGGGGAGCCCGTTTAGGATACTGTCCATGGACGGGTCAGCCGAGCAGGAGAAGCTGGTTCGCCCGGTTCTTCGGCTGGTGGTGAGCACCTTTTCCTTTTTCAATCCTTTTAATCAAAGAAGGGAGGAATTAAGATGCCACGGGGTATGGGACGGGGTTACGGCGGGAGGTACTGGACCCCCGGAGGGTTCTACGGTCTTCTGGACCTGCTGATCCTTATCGGGATTCTCTACTTCTTGGTCAAGCTGCTCTTAGTGGCCCTACCTTACGCCCTCGGATTGATAATACTCCTCATGCTGAGGTCCTTCCTGAGGGGCCCGGGGTTCCGGGGGTTCTTTTGAGGTTACATAAGTTTTTAAGTTCATGTTATTCAAACAACGCAGAGGTGATTTGAATGAGAATAATCGTATCAACGGCAAACGGAGGATTGGAAGATCGCGTTAATCCGGCCTTCGGCAGGACTCCAACCTTCACGGTGGTTGACGTCGAGAACGGGAGCATCGTTAACGTTCAGGTCCTTCCCAACCCCGGTTACAGCCAGCCCCGGGGGGCGGGCGTTACGGCTGCCCAGTTCGTCATAGATCAGGGAGCCAGCGTCGTTATCTCCAGCCAGTTCGGGCCCAACTCATCGGGCGTCCTTCAGGCGGCGGGTATAAGAATGGTCTCAGCTCCAGCAACGATGACCGTCAGGGAAGCCATCGAAGCCTTCCTGAGGGGCGAACTTAGCGGGCCAGTTTTCGGCCCCGAGGGTGGAGGCTACGGCTATGGCCCGGGCAGGGGTATGGGCAGAGGTATGGGACGCGGTAGAGGGAGAGGAATGGGCCGGGGTGGCGGTTACGGCCCCGGCAACTGGTGACTTCCTCTCCATTTTTATGAACCAGCGTTTGTGAAGATGAGGACGGGGGAAACGTTGCCCACTTTCTTCTCGTGACGATATGGGATTCCATGGAGTCCATCAAGAAGTTCGCGGGGGAGAACCCGGAGATAGCCAAGTACTACCCGGAGGACGATGATTTCTTGCTGGAGAAGGAGAAGTACGTCCAGCATTACAGGATTTTCTACGAGAGGTGAGCGGGGCAAGGATCGCCAAACACACCATCGGAAGATTATTTAATCCAGAGGCCCAATACCGGAACGGTGGTACCCATGTTAAGCATAGACATGTCCGGGCGACTCGCCTTCACAACCGCATCGAGCAAGGGGATCGGCTTCGGGGTTGCGAGGGTTCTGGCGAAGGCCGGGGCCGACGTTATAATCCTGTCGAGGAGCGAGGAGAACCTGAGGAAGGCCCGGGAAAGGATATTGTCGGAAAGCAACGTCGAGGTTCACTACATCGTTGCAGACCTGACCAAAAGGGGGGACCTCAAAAAGACCGTTGAGGAGCTCGAAAACATCGGCGAGCCCGATACGTTCTTCTTCTCAACCGGTGGCCCAAAGCCGGGCTACTTCATGGAGATGGACATGAAAGACTGGGAAAAGGCCGTGGACCTTCTCCTCTACCCGGCAGTCTACCTGACAAGGGCCCTCGTGCCGGCCATGGAGCGGAAGGGATTCGGAAGGATAATCTATTCAACAAGCGTTGCCATAAGGGAGCCCATCCCGAACATAGCCCTCAGCAACGTGGTCAGGATCTCGATGGCGGGCCTCGTGAGAACCCTGGCTAAAGAGCTCGGACCGAAGGGCATAACGGTGAACGGAATAATGCCCGGCATCATCAGAACCGACAGAATGATCCAGCTCGCAAGGGACAGGGCTGGCAGGGAAGGAAAAACCGTTGAAGAGGCCCTTCAGGAGTACGCGAAGCCGATACCCCTCGGGAGACTCGGGGAGCCCGAGGAAATAGGTTATCTGGTGGCGTTTCTCGCGAGCGACCTTGGATCCTACATCAACGGCGCCATGATCCCGGTAGACGGCGGAAGGCTGAACTCCGTCTTTTGAGGTATCTTTATATATTTTCCCGGCGGAGGTAATAACATGAGGAAGGATCAGCTCCTCGCGGGCTTTCTGAGTCCCCTCGTGGCCCTCTCCGGAATAGGGGCGGCCATGATCATAAATCGCTCATGGTGGCGGCTCACTGACAACGCCATAAGCGACATGGGAAAGGTCGGTCTCCCGTACAACTGGGTGATAAACGTTCCCCTGTTGATCTCAGCCATCATGGGGCTTTACTACGCCCTTGGCCTTTTCAGAGAGTTTAAAAACTCGATCACACGGATAGGAATCGGTCTCTTCGCCCTCGGCCTCGTGTTTCTCGCTGGAATATCCCTCTTCCCAGAGGGAACGAGACTCCACTATCCGGTCAGCTGGGGGTTCTTCCTCGCGGGAAGTTTGGGCTTCCTGATCACCGGCGTTGCCCTCTGGCTCGCAAACATGAAGGGCTTCGGGATCTTCACGGTTCTGCTCTTCACGGGGGAGGTTACACTGGCGAGATGGGCCTTCGGAGAATTCAAAGGCGTCGCGATTCCGGAGTTCATAGGAATCTTTGCGATCGTAACGTGGCACTACGCCCTGCTCTGGAACCTGTTTCTCCGAAAAAAGGAATAAAGCGATTAGAGCTCCGCCTCGTCCCACAGGGCCAGCCCGTTCTCCCGGGGTTTCCTCTCCAGAACCTCTCCGAGGAGTTCTTCCACCAGAACCTCGGCCACGAAGACTTCTCCTTCTACCAGGTGCCCCCCGTGAACTCTCCCATCCGGTCCGCCGAGGGCAACGTGGATGTGTGCGAAGGGCTGGCCGTCCTTCACGCTTATGTTCCCTGAGAGTGAAACCAGCTCGTAGGTCCCCTCGAGCGGGATAACCCTGTACTTCCCGGCTTTTTCATCGAAGTAACCGATCTTGGGGTTCCTCAGGCTGCCTATCCCGCGCACCGTGCCCATGAGGATGTTGTTCTCCTTTGCGAACCTGTTGATGAACCCGCCAATTTCTTCCCCCTCGGGGATCCGGAAGAGGAAGTTCCGTCCCTTTGAAAACCTCACCGTCCTCACCTCAAACTTAATAAAACACCCCCCGATTTAACCCTTTGGGTGGATAGAATGAAGGTAAAGGAAGCGATTCTGGCGGTGCTCCCGGAGATGGCCGAGCTCGAGGAAGTGGACTTCTCGAAGTACTCAGTCTATCAGGGTCTCCTCTCGGAGTTCGCGGGGAGCGGTAGAAGGGGCCTCGTGGAGTTCCAGAGGTTCGCCGAGGAGAAGGGCGATAAGGCCGTCGTTGGAAGGTTCTTGCTTTCCCTGCTTCAGTACCTTCTCATAAGGTACCGCCGTTACGGTGAGTACTCGACGGTGAAGCCAGCCATAAAGGTGCTCGTCACCCTCAAAGGATGGCTCAACGAGAACGGCTACGAAAGGGACTGGCTCAAAGTGCTTCACAGCTTCGTGGGCTACACTGTGGACATGATGGAGGCAATATCGGAAAAGGAGGAATGCGACGTTGCCCTTGCCTACCTGGAACTGATCCACAACCTTACCCTTGAAGCCAGAAGGGGGTTCACAGAGAGCTACTACGTCATGCTCGAAGAAAGGGCGAGTGAGAACCTGAGAGCTTTAAAGGAGAAGTGTGGATAAGGAACCCTAACGCCTCTCGAGGGTTATCTCGGCGTAACTCCTCGGATCTTCCCAGATCCTCACCCGGATTCTCCCCACGTTGTCCCCGGCCTTTTCGGCTATCCTCTCGGCAAACCACTCGGCTATGTACTCGGCCGTCACGTTGGGCTTGTCGAGAACGACCGCTTCGCTTCCGGGAAGTTCAAGCCTCTTGCCGTTCCGCTCGATGACGAGTTTTTCCCGATCCTTCCCAGCGACCCACTCCCTGCTCACGAGGATTCTATGGTCGAGAAGCTTTACGAGGCCACTGAGATGGTTGAAGTCGAATATCATGCCGTTCTCGTTGAGCTCTCCCCACACCTCAACATCCACATTGTAGGTGTGCCCGTGAATGCGGAGGCACTTGCTCTCATAAGGCAATATCAGAAAATGGGAGCTGTCAAAGTCCTTGTGCCACCCTATCTTTCTTTCCTTCACGAGGAACCCCATATCCCCCACCACCTTAAGTTCCCTGCGGAGGTTATAATCTTTGTCAAAAAGATATATAAACCCCGAATTCGACCGTTTCACGATACCCATGCCAAGGGGAATGCGATCGGGAATGGGATGGGGACGAGGAAGACGAAGGAAGATGAGGATGATCGGGTTCATTCCTCAGGTTAAACACTTCTATCCGGACCTTCCCCCGATGGTCCAACCCAAACAGCCCATATTCATGAGTTACGAGGAGTTCGAAGCCCTCAGGCTGGTGGATTACGAGGGTCTAACTCAGGAAGAGGCCGGGGAAAGGATGGGCGTTTCGAGGGGCACCGTGTGGAGGGCCCTGAATTCGGCCAGAAAGAAGGTTGCGGAGATGCTGGTTGAGGGGAGAGAGTTAATAATACTTCCCGGCGAGAACGAGATCCCTCGAGTTTCGGATGAAGAATGATTAAAATCCCCGGCACAATTCGATACATTTTTACCCTCCTGACATATAACTGTGCTCCAAGTAAAAAATTTTTATTTATCCACTCCATACCGTTATATACGTGGCCTACGTTTGATTAAGGCCGATAAGGATACACGTCTGAGAGAGGTGTCGTACATGGCGTTTGCCGAAACAATATCTCCTGAAGAGCTTCTTAGAAGTGTTAAGCCTCAGGATCCGGAGCGATGGAGGAGGTTCGTTGAGGAACACGTGCATCCCATTCAGGTGCTGGCTGAGGCCGTCGCAGGGAATTTTGAAGGGGACCCCTCAGTTGAGGTTGCAAGGATTGTCTCGAGAGAGGCAAAACGCGTCTTGGAAGTTTCAAACCGGGTTCTTGGACCGGTGGAGGAGGGATTTGAAGCGCCCAATGACCCCATAGAGGCTGCAAGACAGCTTGTAGAAAAATCCGCAAACACGTTCCTTGGGGTTGATGAAGGAGGTAAGTATACACTGTTCGCGTGGACCCTCAGGAAGATTACGAGGGAGTACTTTGGCGAGATATACCGGGAGCTTGATCAGGATGAGGAAGCCAAGCAGGCGGTGTTTCAGATATTGGGAGTTAAGGAGCTGTTTAAACCCCGGGTCAGGTCAGCGTTAGCGGACAGGCTTACCCTCCTCGGATACCCGGATTACCTATCACTCGGTAAAGTGGAGGAGTATGGTAATAAGATAACGATCTCCCTGATACCTGCACGCGAGAAAACCCTGGGAGGCGCCATATGCAGGTTTGTAGACTCGATCGTCAGCCTACTACGTAGACCCGGAATTCTATCGGGGATAGAGCTCTCAGTTGAAGACCCAGTGGAGGAGTACTTAAAAATGTGCAAGAGTATAGCGCCTATACCCCTAGATACTTGGTCTTTACACTGGAAACATCTCACGGAGCCCGTCAGACTAAGCTCAGATTACGTCTACCTTATTGAGGGTTTTGGGGTCAAGATAGCAGACTCCCTTTACAGTGATGGAACCATATATACTGTTGAACATGAAACTAACCTGCTGACCCTGATGCGTAAAATAGCTCCCTCCTTAGTTCTCGGGACCTTGGAACTGGTGATGACCGCTGACGGGCGATTAATGATGTTGTTAAAAAGAAAAAGAGAGACCTAAGGTGAGTTAGCCCATGCAACGTAAACCCCAATACGAGCTACGATACGTCGAGGACTTCACTGAGTGGATGTTGTCGAAAGAACCCGATCACGAAGCCGAGGTAATAGATCGGGGGGATGTATTACTAATCAGGGTAAAGGGACCCAAAGGCGGAGAGTACGAGGTGGAGAAAGTTAGCCCCCCGTCCCTAAAGCTACCACTTACCGGTCATATCCCCGCAACACTGACCCCTCTCAAAGGGCCGTCACCTGTCCAATTAACCCTCCAACCAAAAGCAAAGGCTCAGTTTAAGGCCTGGATTGAAAAGCCGACTTCTATCGGGCTTCCTATCCATCCTTACGTACATGCTGAGACTCCAGAGGATTTGATAACCCCGGAAGCAGAGGTCCAACTCCCCAGATTGGAGGGAGCTTCTGCACATGTTAAAATACCCGAACTCGAACCGCTTAATTTACCTGTGGAGGAGGGTGTTAAAGCAGTGCCGTCTCACGGTCTAATAACTACCAGAGAGGTAACTACCAGAGAGGTCTTAGAGGCCCACCATCTGAGGGGGGTTAGCCTCTTTGAGTTGGTACTGGAGGATTCCAGCATCAGGAGACTTGTGGGCGGTTCAGGGGGCATCGTTGAAGAGCCTATATTTATTGTTGCGAGGAAGAGTCCTGCAGAAATCCTCTGGTATCCAATTTGGGTGGTGTGCAAGGAAATTTACAGGGAAGCCCGTGGAGAATATCCAGAACCTATCGATCTCTCGGGAGCCAGTGAGGATGAAGCCCATAGGAGACTGGAGAGGCTGGAACATCGTGGCGGGGGCTCCGGCAAAATCTTAGTGCTGGAACAGGAACATCTTGAAAACCTTGAAGGAGTGTTGAAGAGGAGATTTCGTGAGGCGTTCTCACGTGGACTGGGCTTCATTATAGTGACTGCCGAAGATGTTGAGAGTGCATCAAAGAAGATCAGAGACCTCTGCAGACCGTATTCACCGCGAATGGTTGAACTGAACTTATCGGATGAGGATGCGAGAGAATTCGCGATTAGACTGGGTAAGGCGCTTCAAGCCATTTTTGGACTTCCCGCTGAGAGTTTTGAGGGTTCACTTAATATGGAAAACGTTGCAGCCGGTGACCTCATTATGTCAAGGGCCGACCGTGCTTACAGGGACTTCGTTGAAGAGATGCTCCAAAGCCCGTATATTGCGAATGTCGAGAGAGACGTATCTCCAAAGGAGAGCGAGGACCATGTTGCCTTGAAGGTGTTGTCGGTTAAGCATCTGGTGGAGGAGGGGGTTAAGCTGGAGACAATCACGTGCAACCGCTCGTTCCCTAATAGGGTCATCGCGGATCTCTATGTGGAGGATCGTGGGCTGGCGATTGAAGCTGAAACCCTCTTCGGCACGGGACCTGCACCAATTCTCAAGATATTCAATAGCGTGAGAAAGTATAAAGGTGTTGAAGAGATTAAAGAGATCTGGGTTGTTGTGCATAACTGGGCGGCTGCACTCCACCTCGGTGACCTGTACCATGCGGAGCAACTTTTGAGAAAAGAGCTTAGAAAGGAGGTAAGAATATTTGTTCCAAGCCTGAAAGAGAGGGCCCTAAAACCCCTCGATGAAATTGTGGCCCACTTGCTGAGGAGCAGGAGAGAGAGCAGATGAAAAAACAAAAGCCTTAGAACTGCCAGCTTAAATCTACAACCCCAGCCTTCGTGAACTGTTCAATTACATGAGGGGAAAGTCTGGTTTTAACTGTTTAAGCCAACTCCGCTGCAATCAGACAGTTTAAAGCCATCTCCTACCCTTTTTAAATTTTAGACTTCCCTAATTCCCTTCACCGTTATCTCTCAGAATTTTCTGTGAATTTTTACGTGTTTCATAAGTGTATTTTTTGTTGTTTTAAAATATTCTAGAAATCAATATGTATAACAGTTAAATTTAGGACGATATACATTTTAACAAAAAATTATTTCTATAAATTCTAAACAAATACTATTTAAAACATTAAAAAACTTGCCAAAATTTACAACTTAAAATATTAATTAAAAGCCTGTCGTTTGGTATTATCCCCTTTAGCCTTTACTCCTGTCAGAGGCTCCTTGCTCCGGTTTGCGATGGATTTTATCCCAATAATTCCCCTTTCTCCGCGGCATCTTTCACCTGCTTTTCCCTTTTAGTTAAAGCTCCGGATTTCCCGGTTTTCACTTCAACAAAGACAATCCTCTCAATTTCTCTGCTATTCATCCCGTCGAACACCACAAAATCAATCGGAGTTCCAATAAACCTTACATCCTTGGGGTCATACTTAAAATCCGGGAAGTAGGGTATTAAGTGCTCCGTGACCTGACCCATTATAACTGCTTTGCTTTTGTTAACCGCATCTTTTCTAATTCTCTTTTCTTCTCGGGATATCCATTCCTTCAATTTTGCCTTATATTCTCTCCTAAGGGCCTCTTCCAGATGTTGCTTTTGAGCTTCCAATTCGGTACTCCTCCACTCTTCGAAAATGTCCCTTGCCCTCCTCTCAATTTCCCCTTTTAACTCAGAGTATCTATGCCACAGTATCACTACCAGAATGAGCAAAACTCCGGCCATAACCCATCCAAGCATTTGTATCACCCTCACCACTTGTCCTATTTATTAAAAGGTACTCTTTTACCTTTAAGTGTATTGAGTTAACAGACCCACGTCTATTAAAAGCACACCCCCGATTTTAGATATAAGGTACATTATATCTAAAATTGGGGAACAATCGTAGAGGCATGCCTTCAACAGAAGTGATTCTGTAAAGCTACACAGAGCTTTTGAGAAATGGAAAAGAACGTTATTAAAATTGGAAAGGCGAAACGTAGTCTCCATATCTTTCCCTTGCCTTCAATAACCTCTCCCTCTCCTCTTCAAGCGTTTTGAACAATTCTTCCGGAATATTGCCAATGTCCCGGTAGGTCTTTTCAATTCTATCTATTTTTGCCAAAAACTCCGGAATTCTTATGGTGAACTGCTTCTCGTAGTCCTCCCGGCTGTATTCTTTGTCGAGTACCTCCTTGAAGAGCCTTCTTAAGTCCTCGTACCTCGGAATATACCCTACAGGCGTTTCTATTGCATCCACATCCCCGTGCACCCTCAGTTCCATCCACTTGAGCCATACAGCTTTATCGAGCTTGTGGTTCAGCCAGTTACCCTTCTCATCGCGGAGGAAGTAGTTCACCGCGAATATCTTTGGGACCTTCCTGAGCTTCTTTCCAAACTCAAGGTAGTTCTGGATATAGCTCCCAAGGTGAACGCTCATGAAATCGAGGATCGCCATCGGGTTGAAGGCCCTGACGCCTTCCTTTCCGAGCGTCGCAGCAGTGGTCTCGCTCTCAAGGGAGGCACCCATCGTTATTACGCCGTGGACCCAGTCGAAGGCCTCCCTTACGGGTGGCCAGGTGTCGGCATCCCGCCCACCGAAGATCATCCCGCCTATTTCAACGCCGCAGGGAGCTTCGAGGGCTTCCATGTCAACGTTTGGGAAGTGCTCAAGGCTGACCGTAAAGCGGGCGTTTTTGTGGCTTGGCGGGATCTCGTTGCCTTCAGCATCTTTCTTGCCCTTCCACCACTTCCCGCTGTGATTCTCCCCCTCTTCGGGTATCTCCACGCCCATGTCGTTCCAGTAGGGCTTCCCGTCCTTAACCAGAACGTTGGAGAAGATTATCTCAACCGGGGAGTGGAGAACCTGCCAGATTATCGGGTCGTCCTTCGGGTTTACTCCCTGAATTATCCCAAAAACACCCTTCTCGACGTTTGCACCCCTTGCTTCACCCTTCATGTCCACTATGAACGTTAAATCGTCCCCCACTATATTCTCCCAGCTTATCATGGCGGTTGAAGTTTTTCCACACATGCTCGGGTAGGCTCCCGTAAAGTAGGTTTTCCTGCCGTTGGGACCGTTGACGCGCATGAGGAACATGTGCTCGCTCAACCAGCCCTCTTCAACGGCCCTTTTGATCGTGAGTCTGAAGGCAAGCTTCTTTAATCCTATTGTATTCCCTCCATATTGCGTATTTGCAGAATAAACGGTCTCACCTTCAAGATCGATGTAAATCCTCCTCTTATCGATGTTTTTGCTGGTCTTTCTCTCGTCAAGCTCCCCGGCCGAGTGGACGAACTTCAGGAACCTTGCTTCCCTTCCAAGGCGTTTAAACTCTTCATAGCCTTTTCTATAAAGTATGAATTCGCTGTGAGCAACGTAAGCGGAATCTGTAAGTTGAACGGCCGGAATCGTGAAAACAGAATTCTTCGGACCGAGCACGAAGAAGCACACGAAGAGTTCTTTCCCCTTCGCTATGTCCTTCATTATCTCATGTATCTCCCTGAGGCCCTCTTCCCTATCCATCGTATTAATGAAGGGTATCTCCACCCCCTCAGGTACAAGTATCTTTGTTCTGGCTTTGTCCCTTGCCTGATCGTAATAGCCGTCGTAATGAACGGTGTGGCCTTCAATTGCGAGGGGCTTCTCCTCGCCGTACTCAATGGCCTTTCTTCTTACATAGTCCTCATCTTCTTTCGAATCCGTACAAACGAAAACCTTTGCAGGGTTCAGAAGTTCGATGTACTTTGCCAAGAATTCATAAAGCTCGGGATTATCAATCTCTTTGATTTTTTCAAACTGTTCTGGTTCAAGTCTTTCCTTCAGGAACCCCAGAGCGTTCATGCACATCACCACGGGACTTTCTCATTTTAAATTAAAAATGTTTCTGGGTAAAGAACATTCGGAAGTACCAAAAGTTACATTTCTGCCGTCCTAAACCATGCCGAAGTTCCCGTCAAGCCTTCGGTACTATTTGTTAGCTTCTCCTGTAAAAATATGCTAATTAGGTTGTAAACAACCCATAATAATACGTAAGTGGCATTGTACCCCATATTACTTTACGACATTTGGATATTTAAATTACCACTTTATTAAATATTAAAAAGTTCCAGATTTTGAATATTTTACATAGTGTTAAATTTTTAATTTTAAATATTAGTTTATTAAGATTTTATATAAAAATATATTAATGCTTATAAAATATAATTTTATTACTTTTATACATAGTTAAAAAATCAAGTCTCAGTTATAACATTGAAGCCGTAAACGATAACTAACAAAATGTAATTAAAATGTAAAAACGGAAAAAGGCCAGAAATCGGGAAGATTAAAGCTTTTCCTCGGCTTCTCTCATTTCTACGTACTCAATCACGTTCTCAACTATCTTCGGTGCAAGCCCCCTGTAATTTTCGGGTTTTAGGGATTTTAGGTCTTCCTCCGTTAGATAACTGTTTACAGTCCTATCCTCTCTTGCAACATCCAACAGGTCTTTTTTCTCCTCAAATGCTTTCATCGCCAGCTCCCTGACGAGTTCGTGTGCTTCCTGCCTTCCCATGCCCCTTTCCGTGAGTTTGAGCATCAAAGGCTCGGCCATGATGAGGTTGTTGGTCATGTAAAGGTTCCTTCTGATGTTTTCGGGGAAGAACTCCAGGCCTTCAAGCACTTTCTTCATGTTCTTAAGCATCTCGTCGAGAAGAACGAATGTTTCCGGGAGAATTATCCTTTCGACGGAGGAGTTCGTCAGGTCCCTCTCGTGCCAGAGGGGATTGTTCAAAAGTGCGGGTATTACATTGGAGTATATAACCCTTGCAAGCCCGCATATTTTTTCACTCCTTATCGGGTTCCTCTTGTGGGGCATCGTTGAGGAGCCAACCTGTTTTTTTCCGAAGGGTTCACTTACTTCGAGTATCTCCGTCCTCTGAAGGTTTCTTATCTCGAGGGCAATCTTGTCAAGGGTCGAGGCTATGAGGGCAAGGAGCATCACAAGCTCCGCGTAAACATCGCGCTGGATTATCTGGGTGCTTATCCTCACGGGCTTCAGGCCGAGGTCTTCCATTACGAAGCGCTGTATCTCCAGCCCCTTTTCACCCAGAGATGCCATGGTTCCAACGGCCCCGCTTATCTGCCCAACTAAAACCCTATCCTTTGCTTCTTTAATCCTGTCAATATGCCTTTGAATCTCATCGAGCCACACAGCGAACTTCATGCCGTAGGTGGTCGGAACCGCGTGCTGACCGTGCGTCCTTCCTATGCAGACGGTATCCTTGTGCTCCTTAGCGAGTTTCTTCAGTATCGATCTTATATCCCTGAGATCTCTCTTTATAAGCTCCAGGCTCTCCCTTATGAGAAGGGCGTTTGCTGTATCGATTATATCGTTGGATGTGGCACCCAGATGAACGTACTTCCCGTGTTCGCCGCAGACCTCGCTCAGGGCCTTAACGACGGCCATTATGTCGTGGTGTATCTCGGCCTCTATCTCCTTGACCCTCTCAAGCCTGACCCACCTTGTGTTTGCCCTCTCGCTTATGACTCTGGCACTCTCCTCGGGTATGTTGCCGACCCTTGCGTGCGCCCTTGCGAGCGCGGCCTCGACGTCAAGAAGCTTCTGAAGCTTGTTCTCCTCGTCCCAGATGCGCCTCATCTCCTCGCTTCCATACCGGTAATCGATCGGGTGAACTGCCATTTCATCACCAGCTCCATGTCAATTTTTAAATCTTAAAATCTTTTGCTTGACATAAATCTGCGGAGAGATGTCGGGCAAATCCGCGGGAGGAGCACCCGTAAAAAAAGAGCGAGGGCACCGAAAAGTATTTAACTGGAATCCCACGATAGCCTAACGACAAAATTCCGGAGGTGCCAGGAATGGCTGAGGAGCACGTTGTCTACATTGGAAAGAAGCCGGTTATGAACTACGTCCTCGCCGTAATAACCCAGTTCAACGAGGGCGCCAAGGAAGTTAGCGTTAAAGCTCGCGGTAGGGCCATCAGCAGGGCCGTTGACGTTGCCGAGATCGTCAGGAACAGGTTCCTCCCGGAGGTCAGGGTTAAGGAGATTAAGATCGGCACCGAGGAGCTTCCGACTGCCGATGGCAGGACCACCAACACCTCGACCATCGAGATAACCCTTGAGAGGCCGTGAATTAAATTCCCTTTCCTTTTACTCTCATGCCCTTTTGATGGCTTCAGGCGGAGTTGAAGCTGTGGAAAGTTTTAATACCCGGGCCCCCTAATTCTTCCGGTGGCATCCCTTGGATTATGAGACCATAGACATCCATGATGATAGGGCCAGAGAGCTCGCCCAGATCCTGACGAACGAGAAGGCGATAGAAATCCTTCATCTCGTGGAGGACCGGCCCTTATCCATAAGCGAGATATCGAGACAGCTGGATATCCCCATCTCCACGGTTTCCTATCATATAGATAAGATGCTAAGGGTCGGACTCGTAGAGGTCGCGGGGAAGAAGTACGGGAAGAGGCTCCAGGAGGTCAGGCTCTACAGGGCATCCAACAGGCCCATCCTTCTCGTTCCAAGGAAAAGCGTCTCTAAAATCAGGAAGAGCGCTCTGGGCTTTGAGAGACTCCATCTCATAAGTCTAAGCGTGGCGGGACTGATATCCGCTGGGGTGTATGCGGTATCGAGGAGACTGCTGGTTTCGGTTTCCTCCTCCGGAGGGAACCTGAGCGTGATGTCCACACCCAAGAGAGTGCCTGTGCCCGGATCGGGGGAGACCAGCACAACGGCGCGGGCTTCCTTAAGCGGGGGACCGGACTTAGCTGTGGTTCTCGCGATTGTGACGTTCGTTTTAACGTTTCTCCTCGCCTCGTACATTCTGAGGCGCCGCACCTGAAGAAAGTTTTTTAAGTTTTTTCACCAACCCCCATTGCAGGGGTGATGAGATGGCACCAAGGATGACCGTGGGACAAGCGGTTAAGCGGAGGGCAGTTATCATCAGACCGGGCGATACGGTTCACAGGGTCGCAAGGATTCTCTCAAAGAACAAGGTGGGGAGCGCGGTAGTCGTTAAGGGCGACGAGGTGGTTGGTATAATTACCGACAGGGATATACTCGACAAGGTCGTCGCGAGAGAGCGTGACCCGAAGAAGGTTAAAGTCGAGGACGTAATGACGGGGGACCCCGTAACCATTGAGGATGACTACGATGTCCAGGACGCGATAGAAAGGATGACGGAAAAGGGCATCAGAAGGCTCCTCGTCACCAGACTCGGAAAGCCGATAGGCTTCGTTACCGCCGCGGACCTTCTCACGGCTTTAAACACCTACGGCAACGAGGAGGAAGAGGAGACCGGGGAGATGGAGGAAACGGAGGTCTATGGAATATGCGAGCTCTGCGGACAGTACGGACCGCTCTACAGGGTCTACATAGAGGGCGGAGAGAAGTGGGTATGCGAGAGCTGTAAGGACAGCCTCAACCTCTGAGGCCCTTTAATTCCCTCATTATCTCGTCAAGGATTATTCCGAATTCCGCGTTTCTGTTCTCGATGCTCAACCCGTGGACGCTTCCGAGGGGCCGGAACCTGTCGACGAACTTTCTGTGAACCACGGCCAGAAGGGGTTTGCCGGACTTCAGGAGCTCCCCAGTAACCCTTACGAACTCATCGCTCATGTACTCCATGGGGCCTATCTCATCCACGACCACCAGATCGGCTTCAACCAGCGCCCTCCTTATGGCGGAGACCCCAACCCTCTCGATCTCGTCGGGATGAACGACGTACCTGCCGAAGGGAACGCCCGGAAAGTGGGAGGTTCCCCTTACGCTCGCCAGAGTCCCTTCTTCGCCCGTATCGAGGGCTACGATCCTGAAACCAACGCGCCTTCCAGCCCGCCGGATTTCCCGGGTTATCATCCCTCCCACGAGGTAGCCCCAGCGGTCGACCTCCCGGGCGACGCGCTCTACCAGTGTCGTTTTGCCCGCTCCCGGAGGGCCTGTAACGAATATCCTCAACGCCATCTCAATCACCGAAGGAGATTTAAGTCCATTCTTTAAACCCTTTGGGGTGGAGAGCATGGAGACAAGGTACAGACCGGAGGAACTCACGAGGCTCCCGAGGAGCGTTGCCTATGAAAAAGGAAGGGTCGTTATGATAGACCAGACCCTGCTTCCTGCGGAGTTCAGGACGATAGAACTGAGAACCGTCGATGAGGTCGCCAGCGCCATAGTGACCATGAAGGTTCGCGGGGCCCCCGCCATAGGTGCGGCTGCCGCCTTCGGGCTTGCACTGTACGCGGACACCGCCAAGGCGAAGGACAGGGACGGCTTTATGGAAGGGTTCTACTCCGCTTACGAAAAGCTGAAGAACACCCGCCCAACGGCCGTGAACCTGTTCTGGGCCCTCAACAGAATCAGAAAACTTGTGGAGGAGAACCTCGAGAGCCCTCTGGAGGAGATCAGGAGGCTCGTGGTGGAGGAAGCCCACAGGATAGCCGACGAGGACGTTGAGGCCAACCTGAGGATAGGGCACTACGGTGCCGGGGCTCTCCCGGAGGGGAACCTGCTGACCCACTGCAACGCCGGAAGCCTAGCGACGGTCCAGCTCGGAACGGTGGGGGCCGTGCTCAGGGTCATGCACAGGGATGGAACACTAAAGCTCCTCTGGGTGGACGAGACGAGGCCGGTCCTTCAGGGGGCGAGACTGTCGGCGTGGGAGTACAGTTACGACGGGATCCCCCTCAAGCTCATAAGCGACGACGCAGCTGGTTTCGTCATGGCTCAGGGAAAGGTTGACGGGATAATAGTCGGAGCCGACAGGATAGTGGCGAACGGCGACTTCGCCAACAAGATCGGCACCTACTCGCTGGCGGTCCTCGCGAAGGAACACGGGATACCGTTCTTTACGGCCGCACCGCTTTCAACGATCGACATGGAGCTCAAGAGCGGGAAGGAGATACCCATCGAGGAGAGACCCGGAGAAGAAGTTTTGACCTGCGGTGGATGTAAAATAGCCCCGGACGTTGACGTCTACAACCCGGCCTTTGATGTAACACCGCACAAATACCTGACGGGCATAATAACGGACAGGGGTGTCGTCTATCCACCCTTCGAGAGGAACCTGAAGAAGCTTTTCAGGGAAGGGGAATGAGCTTCCTTTCCTTTACCCAGCATTTTCCCGTCCGAAGGGGCCTTTCAGGGGGGCAAACCATCCCAACCCTGACACCTTCTTTTCTATGCCGGGGATTTGGTTCGTGAGCCCTTCCCGTCGAGGTGAACAATGTTTAAAAGTCGGGGAGGGTAAATTCAGACGGTGATTTCGATGTTCTGGCTGAAGACGAGGATAATCACCGGTAGCGGAAGCCTCGCCCGGCTTTCCGAAGAGGTCAGGGGGAGCGAACGCGTCCTCATACTCGCGAGCAGGTCCATGAAGAGGCACGGCTTCCTTCGTGAGGCGGAAGATCATGCCGGGGATGCCGGGGCGGAGGTTCTGTCGATAACTGGCCTCCCGGCGGAGCCAAGCGTTGAAGTAATAAATGAGTTCCTGCCCAAGGTGAGGTCCTTCCAGCCGGACCTTATGGTGGCCCTCGGTGGCGGGAGCGTCATTGACACGACCAAGGCCCTCAAGGTCTTCTACGATTCCCCCGGGCTGGAATTTGAGAGGATAGCCTTCATAGACAGGTTTTCGAAGCCGGAACCGGTTCCGAAGCTCAGGACGGGGTTGATAGCGATACCCTCCACGAGCGGAGCAGGGAGTGAGGTCTCCGGGGCCAGCGTGCTGAAGAAGGGGGACGTAAAATACAACATAGTCACGCCGGAGATAGCCCCCGACGTGGCGATCCTCGATCCAAGGTTGCCGGTGACGATGCCGGCTGAGGTGGCGAGGAATTCAGGGCTGGACGTTCTGGTCCATGGAATTGAAGCTTATACCACCAGAGCGGCAACTCCCTTCAGCGATGCCATGGCGATAAAGGCCATAAAGACCGTCTATAAATGGCTTCCCCTCTCCATTAAGGGCGACGAAGAGGCGAGGGAGAGGATGCATTACGCCGCAACGATGGCGGGTATAGCCTTCCTCAACGCCCGTCTCGGTCTGTGCCACGCCATGAGCCATAAGGCCGCATGGATCGGCCCACACGGTCTTCTCAACGCCATATTCCTTCCCTACGTTATGGAGTTCAACATGAGGAGCGAATACGCGAGGAGGCGCTACGCAGAGATAGCCAGAGAACTGGGCTTCCAGACGGCAAAGGATCTGGTGGAGCTTGTGAGAGAGCTCAACGAGATGCTCGGGGTTCCGAAACTGAGGGATCTGGTGGATGAAGAAACCTTCGCGGAAAAGGTAGAGGAGATGGCCGAGAAGGCCTATCGCGACGGACTCGTTGCCTTCAACCCGGTCGAACCAACTCCAGAGGAGATAAGGGAGCTGTACATGAAGGCGTACAGAGGGGAATGAGGGGGACTCACCCCTCCGCTTCCCCGTTCTCGACCTCGTGTATTCTTCCACCCTTCATCACTTCCCTCACCGCGAGGACGAGGAAAGCGAGCAGAAGGAAGATCCCCGCCGATGTTCCGAAGAGCACCTCGTAGGCTCTGGCGGTGGGTATCTTTATCTGAACAGAGGCGGGCGCTCCGGGCGGGTGGAAGAGGACGTAGTAGGTGCTCATGACCGTTCCGGCTATTGCCGGCCCCCACGTTGAGCCGAAGTTCCTGAAGAGGCTGTTGGATCCCGTGGCGATACCCATGCTCCTCGGCGGGACGCTAAAGACGAGCACGTTTATGAGGGATACGTTCATCAGGGTTATTCCCGCTCCAACGTAGGCTATGAGACCGATGAAGGTCCAGAGGTGGTCGGGCGGAAGCTGGGGGGCGTACTTTGCGAGCACCGCAAGACCCGAGCTGGCTATGAGGGCTCCGCTTATGGCGGTCGGTTTTGCACCACCCGGGGCATAAGTTTTCCCGCCAGTGGGGCCACGAACAACATGACGAGGGCCATCGGGGTCATTAGAAGTCCGCTCTGGAGTATGGTCTTACCGAAGCCGTAGGGCGGTTTCATCTGGAAGATGTAGACGTTTGCCTGATTCATCATGGCGATGCCGAAGGCGGCGAACATTATTCCAACGTTCACTATGGCCGGGTTTCTGGAGGTTATTAACTCGATGGGAAGCAGCGGGTTTTCGGCCCGTTTTTCCCAGAGGTAGAGAAGGACGATTCCAACGATGGAGGCCCCGAAGAGAGTAATCGTTTGCCCGGCCGTCCAGCCGACGTCAGGGGCGCGGGTTACGGCAATCAGGGCCGGAACAACGGCCCATGTGAGGAGGATCACTCCGGGCCAGTCGAGTTTTCCGGGGTTGATGTACCTGCTCTCCCTGAGAACCTTCCAGGCGAGGATGAGCATGATCACCGCGAGGGGGGCGGCGGAATGGTAGGTCCAGCGCCAGCCCCAGTTTTCGGTAACGTAGGCTCCGAGCGGAAGGGCTATCACCATACCCACACCAAACATCGCGCTTATCATCCCCTGAACCTGCGGGACCATGTCCGTCGGGAACTCCTCACGGACGAGACTGAAGGCGAGGGGGAATATGGCCATACCAAAGCCCTGAATGGCACGGGTGATGAGGAGCCACTTGAAGCTCGGTGCAAAGCCGTTCAGAATCACGCCGAGGGTGTAGAAGCTCAATGCGATGAGAAACATCTTTTTCTTGCCGTACATGTCGCCAAGCTTACCGAAGATGGCAACGCTCACCGTTCCAACGAGGAGGTATATCGTGAGTACCCAGCTGATGTCGTTGGGGTTCACCGCGAACTCCTTCTGGATCGTCGGCAAGGCCGGCGTCAGCATTGCTTCGGTGTACATGATCAGCAGGGGAAGGATAACCACCACGAGCATGGCCCGTTTGGCGTAGGTGAGGTCGTATTCCACGTTCTTTTCCACGGTCATGTTGATCACCATATATCGTCAGATATATCGTTTATAAACTTAACGGAGGTTGGGCTTATAAACCTTCACTCCGAGCGGGTAACATGCACCCCCTCCTCAGAAAGGCCATTAGAAAACGCTTCGGAAAGCTCAACGATGTTCAGATGAAGGCTTTTAGGGAAGTCAGCTCTGGAA
This sequence comes from Thermococcus sp. P6, assembly GCF_002214525.1. NCBI lineage: Archaea > Methanobacteriati > Methanobacteriota > Thermococci > Thermococcales > Thermococcaceae > Thermococcus > Thermococcus sp. P6. The sequence continues at coordinate 1,330,675 of NZ_CP015104.1, read as the reverse complement.
AGAGCGTTCTGATCGTAGCGCCCACCGGTTCCGGTAAAACGGAAGCTGCCCTCCTGCCGGTATTAAACGAGATCCTGAAGGAGGACCTAAAGCCCGTGTCCGGGCTCTACATAGCCCCCCTGAAGGCTCTCAACAGGGACCTCCTCGGAAGACTCGAATGGTGGGGCCGGGAGCTGGGGATAAGGTTCGAGGTGAGGCACGGGGACACGTCCGCCTACAGGAAAGCGAGGCAGGTAAGAAACCCGCCCCATGTGCTCATCATCACCCCCGAGACCCTCGGGGTCATTTTGACCATGAAGTCCCTCCGCGGGGCCCTCTCAAACGTCAGGTTCGTGATAGTAGACGAGATAGCCGAACTCGTGGACAACAAACGCGGATCACAGCTCCTCCTCAACCTCGAACGGCTTGAGGAGATAGCGGAGTTCAGGAGAATAGGGATGACGGCCACCGTGGGCAACGAGGAGGAGGTAATGGAGTGGCTAAAGGCCGAAGCGATCGTCAAACCGGGCTGGAAAAAACGCTACCGCTTCCACGTGCTTTACCCCTCCCCGAAGGAGAAAGACGGGGAACTCGCGGAGGAGCTTAACCTTTCCCCGGAGATAGCCGCCCGTTTGAGGCTCCTGTGGGAGATAGTGGAAAGCCACGGAAGGGCTTTGGTATTCACCAACACGAGACAGTTCGCGGAGATCCTCGCCCACCGCCTGAAGGCATGGGGGAAGCCGGTCGAGGTTCATCACGGGTCCCTGTCAAAGGAAGCACGCGTTAAAGCGGAGCAGGGGCTGAAAGAGGGCAAAATCAGGGCCCTCATCTGCACATCGTCGATGGAACTCGGGATAGACATAGGGGACGTTGACGTCGTTGTACAGTACATGAGCCCCAGACAGGTCAACCGCCTCGTCCAGCGCGTGGGAAGGGCGAGACACAGGATAAACGAGGTGAGCGAGGGCTACATCATAACCTCCAACGTTGAGGACTACCTTCAGAGCCTCATCATAGCCAAGAGGGCCCTTGAAGGCCGTTTTGAGGCCGTTGAGCCCATCGGCGGACTCGACGTTCTGGCGCACTTCATCGTCGGCCTGCTCCTCGAGTACAGACGCCTGCCACTCGAGAGGCCCTACGAGATTGCGAGAAGATCCTACGTCTACAGGGACCTCAGCTGGAGGGATTACCTCGACGTCCTGAAGGTTCTGACCGATGCGAGGCTCGTGGGCTACGACGAGGAGAAAAGGGTACTCTACCCCCGGAGGAGGGCGTTTAAGTACTATTACGAGAACCTCTCAACCATCCCCGATGAGGTCCCGTGGCGCGTTTTTGAGGCGAGGAGCGGACGGGTGGTGGGAAGGCTCGACGAGAGATTCGCCATGGACCTCGAGGAGGGCATGGACTTCGTCATGGGCGGAAGGAGCTGGATGGTCCTCGAGATAGACGACGAAAACCGCCTGATCAAAGTTCGGGAGAGCGGGAGCATGGAGAGCGCGATACCGAGCTGGGAGGGGGAGATGATACCGGTCCCCTTCGGGGTGGCCTTCGAGACCGGCAGGCTGAAGAGGGAGCTAGCCTTCGACCTCGAGAAAGCCAGAGAGACCCTGAAGGGGGTGGAGTTCAGGGAGGAGGACCTGAAGAGGGCCCTTGAGGAGATAAAAAACGAGCCCTTCTCAACGGACAGGGACGTTGTGATTGAAAGCACCCCTAAGGCGCTTATAATCCACGCGGACTTCGGAAACAGGACCAACGAGGCCATCGGGAGGTTCCTTCACTCGCTCCTCGCTGAAAGATACGGACGGGTTTTCTCGGTAAGATCCATGGCCCATGCGGTCGTACTCATGACACCCTTCCAGCTGAACCCGGAGGAGGTGAAGGGCTACCTTTACAGAGAACCGGGGGACCTTAGGGCGGGCGTTTTTTCTTCCGTGAGGGGTTCTCATCCCTACAGATGGAGGATGCTGAACGTTGCCCGGCGCTTCGGCGCGCTGAGAAGGGGGGCGAGGATAAGAAGGGTGGAGAGGCTCTTCGAGGACACGGTAATCGAGAGGGAAACGCTGAACGAACTGTACCACGACAGGATCGACCTGAGAAACGCTGAGCTCGTCCTCGGGATGCTGAAGAGGGGTTCGATAAGGGTGAAAACCGAGCTCAGAAAGGAGCCCTCCCTCCTGGCCAGGCTCAACACCACGGTCGGTCCGGAGTTCCTCCTCTCGGGTGCCCTCGAGAGGGACGAGGTTCTGAGGCTCTTCAAAAGAAAGCTACTCGAAAAGGAGGTGGTTCTGGTCTGCACCAGCTGCGGCTGGCACTCGAGGAGCAGGGTCGCGAGGCTCGAGAACGTAGAACTCCGCCGGTGCCCGAAATGCGGATCGAAGATGCTCGCGGTGGCCCATCCGCTGGACGTTGATGAGTTCCTCCCCGTCCTCAGGAAAGTCCGCCACGGAAAGCCCCTGGATAAAAAGGAGGAGAGGATCTACAGAAAATTCCTGAAGGCGGCGGACCTCGTGGATAGCTACGGATTTCGGGCGGTTCTGGCCCTCGCGAGCTACGGCACCGGGCCGGACACGGCGGCGAGGCTTCTATCTCAATACAGGGGTGATTCCCTCCTCGTGGCCCTGATGGAAAGGGAGAGGCAGTTCATAAGGACCCGGAAGTTCTGGGTGAACGGGAAGGAGAAAAGGGAGGACACCGGGGAAGGGGAAGGGTGAAGCTCCAGTCCATGGCAGGGACGGAGTTGGGCTTTTCCTTCCGGTTCTTCAGGGTCCACCAAAACCTTTTATACCCGGACGTGTAAAACCGCCGGGATGGTGGAGAAGGGGGAAAGGCCGATGGGAGGGAAGGAACTTGACGGACCTTCGGATAATCCTCTGGCGGGAGCTCCGGGAGAGGCTCGGAGAAGCTTTAACGGGCGCCCTCCCTGCGTTAGTGGTATGTCTCCTTCTGGACTTCTTCGCGGGGGCCTTCCTCGGCAGGTTCTTTGAAAAGATCATGGTGAGCTATCCGGTCATGCTCGTGATCCTCCCCGGCCTCATGGGTTTGAGGGGCAACATCTACGGAGCGATGGCGTCGCGTTTAACCACGATGCTTCATCTGGGTGAGATGGAGCCGAGTTTGAAGGACAGAAACGTTACGAAAAACGTAATCCTGAGCATCTTCCTTTCGCTGGTCCCCGTGACCGTTCTCTGGCTGGTGGGGGTCTTAAAGGTCGGGGACCTTCGCTCGGGGTTCGTGGTTTTCCTGATAGTTTTCACCTCCATGGTTTTCGTTGGCCTGATCATGGGCTACGCGACCGTTTTGGCCACCGTGCTTCCCTTCAAGAGGGGCATCGATCCCGACACGATTGCCGCTCCCCTGGTAACCTCAGCCGGGGATCTGGTAACGATACCCTTCCTCGTTCTCTTCATAGTGCTCTACGAGGAGTTTAACGGGGTTTTCGACGGCCTGACGGTGCTGGCGTTTCTCCTCACCCTGATCATGTCCCTGAAGGTGAAGATGGGGAGGGAGGAAAAGCGCACCGTCAGGGAGATCCTCGGCGTCGTCGGTGCACTGGCCCTTCTCTCGAGCGTGTCGGGTGGTCTGCTCGAGTCCTACAGCGATGTGATATATGCGTCGGTCATATTCAGCGTTATGTATCCGGCGATACTCGACACGGCCGGGAACTACGGTTCAATCATCGGTGCAAAAACCTCAACTAAGATACACCTCGGGGAGATAAACGAGCTCCTCAACGTGGATTCCCTTCTGGACATCCTCTCGTACTTTTTAACGGCCTTTATAGTGGCCCCCCTGATGAACCTCTTTGCCATCGGGGTTGTGAGGGTAAGCCTCGGAAAGGATGTGGGGATGGTGGTTCCCTTCCTGCTCCTCTACCCGTTGCTCGTTCTGGTTAACATGTTCGTTGCCTACTTCCTTGCGATAGCCTTCGACAGGCTCGGTCTCGATCCGGACAACGCCACGGTCCCCACGATAACGACCCTCGCGGACATCTTTTCAACCCTCTTTACGGTTGGAGTCGCCCACCTGATCGTTTGAACGGAAAAATCTTAAAAAACGAAGGGTAAGGTAGGAGGGGAGGAGAGGGAATGGAAGAATTCGAGGAATTTGAGTACAAGCCCAAGAGCGTTAGGGAGATCTTCATAGAGATGAAGGACATCGCCGAGCTCATGGTCGACCTCGCCTACACGGCGATACTTTTCGGTGACAGGGATATAGCCGAGGAGGTTCTCGACCTCGAGGAGAGGATGGACCTGCTGAGCTACCACCTGATGACCCACGCCGTTCTGGCAGCGCGGAACCCCCGGGAGGCAGAGCAGATAACCTCCGTGCTCCAGATGGCGAACTCCGTGGAGGACATATCCAACGCGGCCGGGGATCTGGCAAAGATGGTGCTTGAGGGCATCGCCCTGCATCCCCTCATCAGGGAGGCGATAATGGAGAGCGAAGAAGTTATAAGCAGGATTCAGGTTGCGCCGAATTCCGTACTGGTCGGAAAGACCCTCGGAGAGATGAGACTGGCAAGCAACACCGGGGTCTGGATAATCGCCGTGAGAAGGGGGAAGAGGTGGATATTCGCCCCCGACAAGGAGTTTAAGATAAAGCCAAACGACATCCTTATCGGAAGGGGGACCCACACCTCCGTGGAGCACCTCAAGGAGATAGCAAGGGGTGTTATCCGGGTGATCGGCAATGAAAGAGCTTGAAGAGATCAAAGAATGCCTTGTGGAGATGAAAAACCTTTCCTCCCTAATGATGGACCTCGCCTTCTCGTCGGTTATGTACGACAGCGAGGACATAGCGGATGAGGTTTACACCCTCGAGGAGAAGATGGACGAGCTCACGCTGAAGGTCAAGAGGCTGGCCCTGAGGGCCGCGAAGAAGGAGGAGAACCCCGAGAGTCTGCTGAGCGTAATCGAGATGGCCAGCATCAACGAGCAGATATCGGATTCAGCCTACGAGATCGCGGACCTCGTCCTGAGGGATGTGGAACCCCACCCGATAATAAGGAAGATCATGCACGACGTGGACGAGGAGATCGGCAGGATAAAGGTAAACAAAAAATCGATACTCGCTGGAAAAACCCTGAAAGAGCTTAAACTTCCGACGAAGATCGGGGTAAGGCTGATAGCCATAAAGAGGGGGGGCAGGTACATCTACAATCCCAGCAAGGACGAGAGGATAGAGGAGGGGGATATCCTCATAGCGGTCGGCTCGGGCATCGAGCGTTTGAGGGAGCTCTGCAACGAGAGGAGTGAAGAGGGGGAGTTCATAGAGGAGTAACCCTCAAACCTTTCCATATATGTCGTTGAGGGCTCTGAGGAACTCGCTCGCCTTAACGACGTCCCTCACGTCTATGTGCTCGTTCCGGGTGTGGGAGATATCGAGACTCCCCGGTCCAAAGACTATCGTCCTCGTTCCGTTGTACATGAAGTTTATCGCGTCGGTCCAGCTACGCATCCCACCGAACTCGTCTATACCCGTAACCTCCATCGCCTTCTTTGAGAGCTGAACGATCTCCTCCTCCGGATCGAGCTCGTAGCCGTCCCACACCTCCGTGTATTCGTACTTCAGGGTGTACTCATCCAGTATCGGATCGAGGAGATCGAGTACGTCCTCCACCTCCTGCTCGGGCAGAAGCCTTACCTCGAGACGGCCTTTGCAGAGGGCGGGAATCAGGTAAACGGGGTTCTCGCAGACGAGCTCCTGAATCCCCACGTGGGGATCGAAGTACTTGCCCTTGGCCCTGAAGGGTTCGAGGTTTTTAATCTTCTCCAGCATTCTGTAGGTTTCGTCTATTGCGTTAACACCGCTTTCGGGACAGGCCCCGTGGGCCTCCTTGCCATCCACCTCAAAGTTGGCCTCGATGTTGCCGGCGTGGGCGATGTGCACCTCAAGGTCCGTGGGTTCCAGAACCACCGCCATGCGGGGTTTGTAGCGCTCCATGAACAGCGCCGAACCCCGTCCGCCCAGCTCCTCGTCGCTAACGAAGACTATCCCGACGTTAAGGTCTTTACCCTCCATGCGGAGGCTCTCGAGCATGAGGAGTATCGCGGCCACCCCTCCCTTGATATCGCTCGCACCGGTGCCGTAGACGATGTTGCCCCTCACGAAGGGCTCCACCCTGACGGGGATGGTGTCGACGTGAACCTCGTAAAAGAGCTCCGCGTCGGGATTCACTACGAGGTCTATTATACTGCCGTCGCTCTCGATGTGAACGTCGTAGTCAAACCTGTTGAGGAACTCCATGATGTGGAGCATTATCCTGTCCTCTCTTCCCGAGGGGGAGGGAATCCTCAAAAGCTGAAGGAGTATGTCCTTCGCGTGTTCCGTCTTCAACCTACTCACCCACCGGAGTTCGGCAAACTCCTTATAAAGCCGCCGGACAATAACACACCGAAGGATTTCATACGGTGATCCTATGGAAGCCCCCGGGAAAGCGTTCCCCGTTGAGATTCCCCCGCATACGGTGATGATAAGGGGTTTAAGGCCGGACTCCAACGTTTACCTCGTGAGAGACGAGGGGGAGGCGCTGATAATCGACACCGGAACCGGCGTCAACTGGCACAGGTACGCAGGTATACTGGAGGGCTACCTGAGGAACGTGGAAAGGCTAACAGTCTTCAACACCCACGAGCACTTCGACCACACCGGCGGAAACCCCACCCTGAAGCGCTGGCTCGAGGGTAAAGGCATCGGGGTAACCTTCGCGGCCCACGAAAGCACTGCAAGGACCCTCGAGAGGGGGGACGATTACGTGATCCTCTCCTACGCCTACGGGAGGAGGTTCGAACCTCAGAAGGTTGACCTCCACCTGAAGGACGGAGAGAGCCTCCGGGTTGGCTCGCTGAAGCTTGAGGTGATCCACACGCCGGGCCACACGGCCGGAAGCGCCTGCCTCTACCTGAAAGGGGAAGTCAGGCTCATGTTCACGGGGGACACCATCTTCAGAGGAACCGCCGGCAGAACGGACCTCCCCACCGGGGATGAGGGGGAACTCAGGGAGAGCCTTGAACGGCTTAATGACTATGAAGTCGACTTCGGCCTGCCGGGCCACGGGTGGGTTATAGACGACTGGAGGGGGAACCTCGAGAGAATACTGGGGTGGCTCAGATGAGGAAGGGGTCGGTTAAGGAGGTGCTGGCCCGGATAAAGTACGATCCGCGGGAGAAGGAAAGTGATTACTACGTGGTAATCGAGCACCGTGGAGCCTACGGGAACGTCAAGAGGATCCCCGTGGAGACGATCGAGCTCGGTCACGGCTACTTCTTCGTTGGGGAAACCCAGATACCCTACCACCGCATCCTGATGGTCGTTAGGTCCGACGGGGAAGTGGTGTGGAGGACGAGGAAGCTGGGCTCATGAAATCCGCCGGAGCTCCGAGGTGATGAGCGCCCACTCCCTCCGCTCAAAGGCCTCCTCCAGGGCCGTGGCGATCAGGTAGCCCCTGTGGAGGATCGCGCAGTCCTTGAGATATATAACGAGGTCCATCGTATCCCTGAAGCCGAGCTCAGAAGCAACGTACCCGAGGTTCTGGATGAAAACCGCCCCTCCGCTTTCAGCAATGAACCTGCAGAGATCTTTTTTGAGCACCGGTAGCCCCTCGGGAGGCACGGCTCCGGGAGCTTTTATATTCGTCAACCAGAGAACGCGGACCTCGCTTCCCTTAAAGGGTTTCAGGAACCTTTCCGGATCCTCCCTTATCAGGGCGTAAAGCTTCACTCCAGCGCTTGCGAGATCGATGAGGAAGTACCTTGCCTTGGTTTCGTCCGTGAAGAGGTACCCACCCGGCTCGAGGCTGGAGGGCTGGATATTTTCCTCGCGGAGGGACAGCATGAGCTCGTACATCCTCCGTATCTCGCGGTAATGTTCCTCTTCCATGATCGCAAGGCTCAGCGCAAAGGCACGGGTTTCTTCATCCATGGATACCTCCGCGAGAAGCTCGTAGGTTTTCTTCGCAAACAGCTCACTCTCCATGCAGTACTCGAGGGCCGAGATGTAGTCCTCAACGGTCTCAAACTCCGGATAGAAGGGTTCAACCTCCACGGGGGGAGCGTCCACTTTCACGGGCTCTTCCGAGGGGTACAGCTTTTTGAACAGGTCGTAGAGCCAGTCGTGGTGGTTCTTACTCTCCTCGCTCATTTTTATGAACAGGGCCTTGATGCTGGCCTTTCTGGCTTTTTCGGCCAGTTTCCTGTAGTAATTAACCTCATCCCGCTCGTTGAAGATTGCGTAGCTCAGGAGCTCCTTTGGGGACCTGTCCCTGAGCTTCTCCACGATCTCCTCCATTATCTTCCTGAGATGGGCATCGGATTCCATTCGTATCAATTGAACTTCCCGCAAACCATAAAAAGCTTTTCTATCCGGGGAAAAGGGGGGAACATGATAGACGCCCACGCCCACTTCGAGCTTTACAGGAAGGATGCACCGCGCGTCATAGAGGAGTGCAGGGGAAAGGTTAAGGCGGTTGTTGATTCCATAACGGAGTACCGCAAGGCCCATGTCCACAGGAGCTGGGAACTCCTGAGGCCCTACTTCGGCTTCGTTATTCCGACCCTCGGCTACCATCCCAACGAGGCCCGGAGGGGTAACCTTGAAAAGGTGAAAAGGGTCGAGGAGTTCATACTCGAGCACAGGCATGAGATCGTCGCCATCGGGGAGGTGGGTCTCGATTACCACTACGCCCGGAGCGAAGGGGAGAGGGAGAAACAGAGGACGATCTTCCGGCGTTTTTTAGAGCTCGCGGTTGAACTCGGGATGCCCGTTGTCATACACGCGAGAGATGCTGAAAGGGAGGCCTTCGAACTCGTCCAGAGGGCCGGCGTCAGGGCCTACTTCCACTCCTTCACCGGAAGTCCCGAGCTGGCGAGGGAGATAGCCGGGAACGGACACCTCATCGGGATAAGCACGGGGATAGCCTTCATACCGGGGGTAAGGGAGGTTGTTGAAGCCCTCGAGGTCGAGAACATCACAACCGAGACGGATTCACCCTACATGAGCCCCGTGAGGGGAGAGCGGAACACCCCCTGCAACGTCCGGATGGTCGTCGATGCGGTGGCAAAGCTTAAAGGTCTCGACTTCGAGGAAGTTGCCGGAATAACGGAAAAGAACGCGATGGAGTTCTTTGGAGTGGATCTTAAGGGGTGATAGAATGGAACTCCCGGAGGTCGTGGAGGCCAGAAAGCTCCTCGAGGACCTGAAGGAAGGGAAGCTCATGGAGAGGCTCGACCACTTTGTGAGGCTCAACGAAGGCCTCGAAAGCAAAAAGGGGAAGGAGTTCGTAGAGGTTTCCCTGCTCGGGTTCCTCGAGGGCATGCTCCTCATCCTGAGATCGAGGTACCCCTCGGACGAAAGGGTGGGCCGGCTCTACGAGAAGATAAGCGAAAGAAGAAGGGAACTGGACGCGCTTTTCAGAAGGCCGAGGGTGCCCGTTCTGGACGATGAACCTTAATCAGAGAAGGTTGAGTTCGGCGAGGGTTCTCCTCACATCCTCGAGGGCATCCCCCTCCAGCGGAAGGGAGGGAAGCCTCGGCCTTCCCGCCCTCCAGCCCCTCAGTCCCATGGCTGCTTTTATGGCGCTTATCTGGTTGTACCTCTTCACGACGACCTCGTTAACGAGGTTCACCCTGAGCTGGAGTTCCCTCGCCCTTTCGTGGTTTCCCTTCCGGAAGGCCCCGTAGAGTTCCGCACAGAGTTCTGGCACGACGTTTGCAACGGCAACAACCGCCCCCTGAGCCCCAAGGAGCCACGACGGGTACATAACGTCGGCCGTTCCCGCCAGCACCCTGAATTCACCCCCTGAACGTCTCAGGAGCTCGGCTATCCTCCCCATGTTCGCACCGGAGTCCTTAATGCCCACCACGTTCGAATGCTCCTCCCTGAGCCTATCGATGACCTCCAGCGGAAGGTTGATCCCGGTGAACTTCGGGACGTTGTAGAGTATCAGGTCAACGTCAAGGGCTCCCGCCAGCGTTGAGTAATGGACGTAGAGCTCCTCCGGAGAAGGCCTGAAGTAGTAGGGCGGGCCGACGAGAATCGCATCCACGCCCATATCCGAGAGGGCCCTTCCGAGGCGTATCGTCTCCCTCGTGGAGTTTTCCGTTGCTCCGGCTATGACCGGAAGGTGCGTCCCGGAGAGAACGAGTTCCACGACCCTGAGCTTCTCCTCGAAGTTCAGGTAGGGAAACTCCCCGTTGCTACCCAGTGTCACGAGGCCGTTTAGGCCCGCCTCCTCGAAGATTTGGACGAGCTGAAGAAGTGCTTCCTCATCCAGATCCCCCTTTTCATCGAAAGGCGTAACGTGCGGAACGAAGATCCCCTCAAGCATAGGCATCGTGGGAGGTTACACCCGGAGGAGTTAAAGGTTACGGTGGGAGTAGAAATCCGGAAAGAGAGGACTTTCCTGAACGTAGCTCCTCCCGAGCTTCAGCGCCGTGTGGGCCCTCTCGAGCTCCCTACCGAGGTAGAAGGCATGCCTCGGGGAAAGAGGGAAGCGTTCGAGGATCGTGTCGATTATCCCGTTCGGATCGTCCCCGACTACGGTGAGAACTGCCCGGGTTCCCCTGTAGGCGTTGACCCATATCCTTCCCCCCTCGAGCCAGATCCGGAAGTAAAGGTTCTCGAGCTCCACGGGTTTCTCCCGGGCTTCTACCACTTCCCCGGCTTTCTCGAAGCGCCAGTGGGCGGTTCTCTTCTCCTTCAGGATAAGGAGATCGAAGCCCAGATCCTTGGGCATCTCGAAGAGGTTCATATCGATCGCCCGCCGGAGCTCCCTCACCGAACCCCGGGCCTTGGCGCTCACCTCCGTGGTAAGGAGAAGGTTTATCGAGAGCTCCCGGCCAATTCCCGCAAGGAGGGCGTTCATTCCGACGCTGTCGGCATCGTATAGCTCCACCACGTTCCCGACTCCAGCTAAGAGGACGTCCCCGGGATTCCTCTCGCGGTAGGTATGGAACGCAACTACGGAACGGGCCAGATGGGGAACGTGCTCGAGGATCAGGTCGGGGATGATCCTCCTATAGCCGAGGTCGAGGGCCATCTCCTTCAATCGCTCGAGGAATTCCACCCTCTCGGTGGGCTTTGAGGGGAAGTATCCCTCCTTCTGGTTCGTGGGGATGAGAACAACCGGTCTGTCCGTCACGAGCTCCTCAACGTTGCCCCCGTCGACGCTGAGGAAAAGATCGGCGTGATCGAGCGCAGCGGCTATCTCGGAGGTGTTGAGGGAGTCGAAGCTCAGGGGGACTTCAAAGCCCCTCTCCCGGAGGCTTTCCCTTATTTCAGGGATCAGCTCCACGAAATCGAGGTTCGTCTCCCCTGCGACCATCCCGATGTCGATCACGTCCGCTCCCTCGCGGAGGTAGTAAATGGCCCGCTCAACCGTCCTTTCGGGCCCGAGTTTCGGGGCGTCGACGACCTCGGCGAGTATCCTCACGGGAAAATCCCTTCCAGCTGGTAGATTGCCGATTAGAAGGTTCCACGGTTTTTTAAGGGCCTCCTCGATGTACCTCCTGTTCCGGGTCCTGTTCCTTATGTCTTCAACGCGCTTCAGGGAATCCATGGAGAAAAGATCGTCCGCCGGAACCTCCCTGCTGAGCTTGAACCCCTTCTTAAGGGCCCTCAGCGTCGCGGGAATGTCCATCGCGTTCCTCGGCCCCTTAAAAGTTGGTATCCCAAGTCCCTCCTCAATGACCCTGCTCGAGCCCCTCACAAGGCCCGGGATGAGGATGAGGTCGTAGTCCTCGCCTCTGACCCCGGCCCGTTTGAGGTGGCGAAGTATCAGCTCGGGGGTCAGGAACGCGGCAACGCTCACGGGTGCAACGAAGACGTCACAGCCCTCACCGTACTTTCTCACGAGGGGTTCCGCAAGCCTTCCCGTGACGAGGAGGATTCTTCGGGGTCGCTCCATGGGTGGAGATAACCGCGGGGGTATTTAGGCTTTTGGAAGGGGAGGAAGCTGCACTCCCCCAGCTGGCGACCCGTCCTCGAAGCCCGCCGGAGAAAGTTCCCTCGAGTACGTTCCCTGCAACTGATCAGAACGCGGTTAATCAATGGAAAGAAGGATAAAAACTTCAGATCGACTTCCAGAAGGGATCTCTCTGCGCCTTCACCTTTGCGGTCATCTTCAGGGCCTTCAAGTCCGTCTCGTCAAGCTCGTTCTTCAGCTCTCTGGCGAGGATAACAACGTCGTTCCTGTCCAGATCAACGTAGAGCGTCTCACCGGGGTGGATGTGCCTGCCGACCATCGCCCCCTCGATGGCCACGGCAACGGCGTCTCCCTTCTTCGCCTCCTGAACGAAATCGTTGCGGTTCTTTATGGACTTTATGACCCCAACCTTCTGGCCGTTCTGCTTAATGAGGCTAACCCCGGGTTTTATCCTGCCCTCGATCACCTCGACGCCGACTATCGCCGGGTGGCTCCGCCTGAAGACGTAGCGCTCGTCCGGGTAGAGCCGTATAACCCCGGGGAAGGTCACCCTGCTGAGGAGCTCGCGCTTTTTCCTCTCCTCCTCCGCCTTTATCCATTCCTCGTAGTCCTCTATCAGCCTGTAGATGATGTTGCCCGTGAAGAGGGGCACCCCCTTGGCCTTGGCAACCTCCATGGCGTCCTCGTTTACCTTCACGTTGAAGCCCATCACAACGCCGTACTTCGGTTCATCCTCGCGGACGCTCAGGGCCTCCATGACGTCCGTCTTGCTGATGTTGCCCACGTCGGCCTTTCTTATCGGAATCCTCTTCTCCTGAAGCTCCTTGCTCAGGGCCTCGAGACTTCCGAGGGTATCGGCCTTAACGATGACGCCGACCTTCCCCGTGTTCAGGACAACGCTCTCTATCTGCTCGAGGATCTCCTCCTTGGCCCTCTCAACTTCCTCCTCGTTTCTGGCCGCTATGACCGGCGAACCTGCGAGGGCTTCCTCAAGGCCCGGGGCGGCTATTTTGATACCCGCGGCCGCGACGACCTCCTCGACCTGCTCGAAGCGGAACCTTGGATCGCGTATCTCATCGAGGGGTCTGGGTTTTAAAAGGGCCCTGATCTTCGTGACTATGGCCCTATCCTTGCCCCCGACCACTATCGTGTCGTCCCTGCGGAGGGTTCCATCGTAGATTATAACGTCGATGGTCGTTCCGAGGCCCGTTTCCTCCCTGACTTCCAAAATGGTGCCCCTTGCCGGTCCCTCGACCTCTATCTTAAGCTTCTCCTCGAGGTACTTCTGGCTGAGTCCCGCTATCAGAACGAGGAGCTCCGGGATGCCTATGCCGTACTTGGCCGAGACCGGAACGATGGCGAGCTCCCTCGTGAAGTCCGCCACCCGGTCGAAGCGATTCGCCTGAAAACCCATCTCATAGAACTTCCCGATCAGCTCCCAGAGCTTGCTCTCGAGCTCCCCCTGAGCCCTCGGGTCCTGCCTCTTAACGTTCATCAGGAAGGGTTCGTCCTCGGCAACCTTCCAGCCCTTAATCCTGTCTATCTTGTTGGCCGCGACTATGAAGGGGGTCCTGTTCTTCCTGAGTATCTCTATGCTCTCTATCGTCTGGGGCTGGAAGCCCTCGTTTACGTCCACCACCAGAACAGCGAGGTCCGCCAGGCTACCTCCCCTCGCGCGAAGGCTTGTGAAGGCCTCGTGTCCGGGGGTGTCTATGAAAAGCAGGCCGGGGAGCCTTATCTCGCCCTTCCAGAGCCTGATAAGAGGACCCGCAAGTCCTTTGATAACCTCTATCGGGACTTCCGTGGCTCCAATGTGCTGGGTTATCCCTCCCGCCTCCTTGCCAGCGACGTTTGTTTTACGGATCCTGTCAAGCATCGTCGTCTTTCCGTGATCAACGTGCCCGAGAACCGCTATGATAGGCTGTCTTATCCTCTTCATCTACCTCACCATCTCTGAATCCGGCATGGCCTTTTAAAGGTTGGCGGGCAGGCCGGGAAAATTTCAGGAAGTAGAAGAAGGAAGACGCTTAAAGATCATCCATACCGTCCATGTACTCCTTTCCCTTCCGTGCGTGGGTGTGGTAAAACCAGTCCGCCGCCTTCCAGTACTCGAAGATCTCCTCCGGTTTGAAGTAGAGGGTTATCTCCCTCTCAGCACTCTCGGGGCTGTCCGAGGCGTGGATCACATTATAAATTGCATCCCCCACGTCAAGGCCGTAATCGCCCCTTATGCTTCCGGGTTCGGCGTCCTTCGGGTCGGTGGCACCGCACATCTTCCTGACAACGCTTACCGCATACCTGCCCTCGACGACCATTACAACGCTCGGGGCCTTGGTGATGTAATCCACAAGGCCCTCGAAGAAGGGCTTCCCCCTGTGCTCCTCGTAGTGCTTCTCGGCAAGCTCCCTGTCTATCCATATCATCTTCATCCCGACTATCTTAAGGCCGCGCTTTTCGAAGCGGCTTATGATTTCGCCCATCAGTCCCCTGACGACGGCATCGGGTTTGAGTATAACCAGCGTCCGTTCGATCTCTCTCATCGGCAACACCAAAAATAATTAGGAAAATTGGGTAAAAATGTTTTGCTCCAAGGCCCGGAGTGGGGAAGCTGATCACCGGATGGCCCAAAAACAGGAAATTAGGAATTCATCCAACCTTCACCCTCCAGATCAGCGCAGCCTCGCTTGTATGGCTCTTTATAAACCCCAATATCATGTCATATTCGAACTTCGCCTGTAGTTTGACTTTGATAACGCTGTGCCAGTTTCCATCATGGAGAACGGATTCTTTCACCACTCCCTCCGATGATGGCATGAATTCGATTGAATGACGAGAAGACTCCCCGTTGTGTACTATGTCAAAGTCCCACACCGCCAGGGGATCTATGGCATCGCCGTGGACTTCGTATCCTTCAGTTGCGAGAGGATACGAGACAGGCCCGATGGTAACCGTCACATATTCATAATTGTTTATCACTCCCACCGGCTTGACAACACCCAGTCTGCCGTTGAGCCCCGGTTCCACGCCCCAGTCGTGGATTATTTTGATATCGTCGGTGAGGTAGTACCCGTAGTTGCCTCCTATTGCTATACCGGGTGTAACGCGATAGGTTCCATGGCCGTTTTCATCCGTCGTGCACAGGAATCTTTCCTCAGCGGGAGGGTTGTCGTTCCACAAACCCCACATGTAGAACTGAGCGTAGAGTTTACCGTAGGGTGGATCGTCAAGTCTAAGCTCCAGTCTCCCAAAGTTATGCCAGTAGGGAGAGCTCTCGCCCGTATAGGTTCTAACGTTTCCGGAGCTATCCACGGTTTCAACTTTCCATCCCTCTGGAACCCCAACCTTCTCTTTGGGGACCTTATCCGGCATAAACTCTGGAGCCTTTTTGCCCCATTCGGCAAGTTCCTCCCGGACTTTCACCGGTTTAAGGACAACTCCCCTTCTGGAAGCAAGAACAAGAACATCGATCCTTCCATCTTTCGTCACCTTTATTCCGTAGCCATTCAGGAGAACGTCTTTTGGTAGTTCGGGAACCGCGTAGGCATGCCACTTAGCGTTCGGGGAGCTCTTCAAAAGGAACTCCTGAACGGTTTTCATGGTCTCTTCGATGTTCAGCGGGAGTCCGTTCGGGGTGGACAGGAGAAGGGCCGCGTAGTTCTCTCCCCGAAGCTTATGAACTTCAGGGGAAGTATATTGGATGTTACCTTCACTTGGATGGGCCGAAACAAAGAACACACTCCCGGCCAGAAGGGCAATCAGAAACCACACTACCTTCTGCCGCATTAGGAGCACCCCTCATTAAGGTAGTCAAAAGTATTAACGAACCAATACTATTTAAATTTTTCGTCTTTATGGATTGCGAAATACAAAATGGCCCAGTGAATCAAAAATTACTAAGAAAAGAAAGAAATCACTTTCTCTTGGCCCTCTGGAGCCTTGCCTCCTGGAAGGCCTTCGTCCACTTGAGCTTCCTCGGGTTCCTGCCCATGAAGTAGTACTTCTCGCACTTGCTGGAGCAGAAGAACAGGACTCTCCCGTCGGCTCTGACGTACATCTTGCCCGTTCCCGGTTCGAACTCCTTACCGCAGTAGGAGCAGACGTTCCATCTGGCCATCGCCCTTACCTCCTTGCCCTGATCTCCCTTGCCTCGCGCTCGGTCTCCCTGAGGATGACTATGTCACCGAGGCGAACCGGCCCCTTGACGTTCCTCCTTATAACGCGCCCCTTGTCGCGCCCTTCCAGAATCCTGACCTTAACCTGAGTAACGCCACCGGTGACGCCGGTTCTGGCGACTATTTCAATAACCTCTGCCGGGTATCCTTCGTCGCTCATTTCTCACACCTCTCAATCCAAAAATCTCCCGCACAGGATGAACTTAAACCTTTCCCCGAAAGGTTGGGAGAAGGAGCTCACTTCATGAGCTCCCTTACCTTCATGGCTATCTCCTCAACGAGCTCGCGACCCTTACCGGGCTCGAGGATGGCAACGCTCGCGGCTGGAACCTCGAGACCGGCAGCAGCGCCGAGCTCCTTCTTACTCGGGACGTAGATGTAGGGGATCTCCTTCTCCTCGCACAGCGGCGGGAGGTGGGCAACTATCTCCTCCGGGTCAACGTCCTCGGCTATTACCACGAGCCTGGCACGTCCCCTCTCAACGGCCTTGGTCGTCTCGTTGGTGCCCTTCCTTATCCTTCCGGTGTCGCGGGCGAGCTCCACAGCCTCCAGTGCCTTCTCAGCCAGTTCTCCCGGAACCTCAAACTTAACGTAACTTGGCTTGGCCATCTTCATCCCTCCGAAACGTCATCGTTCATCGAATTTTGCGTGCTGAGTTGGGGATAGTATTTAAAAGGATTTCGATGGGTGGCTCATCTCCGAAGGAATCAAGAGCCCTCAGGAGGATTCCTCCGAGTAACCCCTGTAGATCTCGAGAACCCTTCTGGCCCTCGCCCGGGGTATATGGTGGCCCATTATCGCAACCACCTCATCGGCCTTCGCCTTTCCGTGGTGGAGCATCTTTTTCTCCGTCTTTATCCTCTCGACCCTGAAAGTGTAGCCTCCCACCTCGAGGACTTCCCCGACGGCGAACTCCTCATCCCTTGGAACCTTGACCCTGAAGGCCTGCGTTAGCCCCCCGGGAAGGTAGATGGAGACCTTCACCACCTTGGGATAGGTGATGCTCTCGCCCCACAGGGTCATCACCTCTCCGGTTTTGGCCCTCTCCACCCATCTGTTGCCATCGAGTTCTATCCCCGTTATCCTGACTTCCTCCTCTTCGGTCTCCACCACGTCTCCAACCTTTATCTCCTCCCCCTCTGGCAGCTCCACGAAGGTTTTGAAGCTCCTCTCGTGCCTGCTCACGATAAGGGGCACCTTCAGGATCTTGGGAAGGGTTATAATCCAGACGTTGCCGCATTCGGTGCACCTGAGCGTTAGTTCTCTTCCCCTCTCCCTGATGATCTCAGCGTTGTCGCTACCACACTCCGGACACACGAAGTATTCCTCCATCCATCTCACCGGTGGAGGAAGGGGAAAGGACCTTATAAAGGTGCCCCCGGATCACTCCCTCAGGAAGACCCTGTAGGTTCTCCCCTCCTTGACCCGGTCTATGAGGCCCTTCTTCTCCATTTCGCGGAGAGTTATGCTGACTTTGGCCTTTGAAACCCCCAGCTTCTGGGCGAGCTCGCTCTGGAGAACCGGTCCTTCCCTCAAAATGGCGAGTATCCTCTCCTCGTCGCTTCTCAGGTGCTCGAGCTCATCCTCACGTTTCCGCGAAGCGTAAAGGGTGTAGGCGTAAAAGCCTCCCGCCCCTATCAGAAGACCCGAAAGGAAGAAAACCGCGTAGAGCCACGGTGAAGGCGGCTCCGGAACGGTTATCTTCCCGGAGAAACCCACCACGAAGTACAGCTCGTCCCCCGGATCGAGGTTGTTGCGTTTCCATTCGAGGAGGAGGCGATTGGCCGAGCTCTCAACCCTGTCGGGGGAGGGTATTATGGGCGAGAGCACGGCGTAACCCTCCGGGACGATCAGTTGCATGTGGAAAACCCCGATGGGCTGGCTGAACTTTATGTAGTAGGTGAACTGGCTTTTTTCACCCTCCCGGGTCAGCATGCCCATCGTAGTGAAGCTCAGGCGTATCCTCGCGTTCTGATCCGGTTTGAGGGCCGGAAAGGTAAGGTAAATCGCGCTGGTATCCCCGAGGACCTTTCTCACCGTAACGTTGATGCCCTCCACGGCCGTCCCGAGTTCAAGGACCGCGCTCGCGTTCTCCACGGGATAATCGGTGTAGATGACGTAGCGGGTGAGGTTCGTGTAGGGGGTCAGGTCTATCTCGATGGTTTCCCTGATGTTGTCCCCATCGAGAACCTCGAAGTAAACGGCGTAGGCGTTTATCCCGTAATCCTCCTGAGCCCCGGCCTGCGGAAGGAAGAGGAACGACAGGGCAAGGGAAAAAATCAGGGCTAACCCGATCAGAGCTGACTCCCTTCCTCGGGGTTTTTGATCTTGAGGAGAGGGCATACCTCCATACACTCCCGGCAGTGGGTGCACGAGTACCCATCCACGACGATCTTCCTGCTGTTCGGGTCGATGCTGAGCGCGTCCTCGGGACACCTGCCGACGCAGACGCCACAGCCAACGCATTCGTAGGCCCTCTTTACGAGGTGGTAGGCCGCGATGGCCTCCCGGTAATCGTCGGTGTAGGCCCCGTCCGGTCTAAACGTAACTCCACCGGTTCTTATGTAGCTTTCGCTTTCCTCGACCTCGCCGAGTATGGGGGCAACTTCCCTGATCCTCTTCAGGTTCACGACGGTGTTGAAACGAACCACAAACGTGTTATCCCTCTTTTCGATGGAATATCTCACAGGTTCCCATGAGCGCTTCTCAGGAATCTCAAGGCCGAGGTCTTTCGCTATGGCCTTTTCCCCCTTGCTCAGCTCCTTCCAGCGCCAGAAACCGTAGGTTATCCACTCCTCCGGCATTCCAAAGCGCTTCTGCCAGATTCTGAGGACCTTCTCCCATTTTTCCCACAGTTCAGGCTTCTCCTTCTTCAGGGTCTGAATTTCGGCCAGAGAAGAGCTCGGGCACAGGAAACAGCCGATTCTGTCGAGACGGTCCTCGTAAAGGGGGTTGTAAGGCAGGCCACGGCTGAAGATGTAGAGCCAGACCTCGAGGGCGCGCCAGTGGAATATCGGCGAAGCTCCCGTCTCGTTGGGCACCCACGGGTTCTTCCACACCCTCGGTTGCTTAAAGCGTTTTATGCTCTCGTACTTCCTCTGGCCGACGAACATGAGCACTCCCTCGGGGTAGTTCTCCTTTATGGCCAGCGTTATCGGTCCGAGCTTCGTTACCTTACAGCACCAGCGGTAGTCCCTGCCGGGAGGGGAGAAGACGTGGACGGCCCTCCAGAAGGCGTCGCCCGCGTCGGCGATCAAAAACCTAACGCCCTTCGGCTCGAGCTCTTCTCTAAGTTTCTCCACGTATTCAACCGTCTCGGGGAACTCTATGCCCGTGTTGTTGAAGAAGACGGTAAAGCCGTTGCCGAACTCCTCCAGCGCCAGACCGAGAACGGCCAGACTGTCCTTTCCCCCCGAGAAGGCGACCGCCACGGGCAGGCCCTTTCTCCGGGCCACCCTCCTCATGAACTCCCTTGCTTCCTTAACCTTTTTCTCAAGCTCGGTGGAGTTGGCCCGGAGAACGTCCTCCATCGTGGCCTTCCTTCCCTCGCGGTAGTTCACCTTCCTCTGCCGCCTCACCTTGACCCCCGTCCCGCGCTCCCCGCTCAAAAGTCCCGCGGAGTCCTTTTTGGCTATCCCCGTTGCAAGAACCTCGTTCTTCTCAGATAGGAGGATTACATCGTCGTTTCTCCGTATGCTCCGCTCGGCATCCACTACCCCGACCGGCAGAAGGTTGGAACCGTTGAGTATCGGCTCCACGGCGCCTTCATCAACCACAACCCACTTCTTCATGGATCTTCCGAAGCGTTTCCAGAGGGCGATGGCCCCTTCAACCTTAAGCCCGGGCTTCCACCTCAGCTCCCTCGGGTCAAAGCGGATCCAGCCGAATACGTAACCATCAAGGATTATCTCGTAGACATCGTCCTCCCCGGGTGTTTTGTTGAGGAGGACGACCTTTCCCTCGAACAGCTCGCCGGGATCAACTCCGTAGTGTTCCCTGAAGACGGAGCGTATGAACTCGATATCTTTCTTAAAGGCGAACCTCAGATCGCCCGGCGGGGTTACGTCGAGGCGGAACACGCTATCCTTACCGTGAAGGGCGCAGCTATCGCCGATGAGCGGAACGTTGCACTTCCCGCACCAGTTCAGGTAAGCCTTACCGAGGTAAACGGGTCTTCCCATACTTCTCCCACCGGGCCTAAAGGGGATGGGAGGTTTATAAAGGCGATTGCCGCCGACCCCCAGAAAATCCCGTGGGATGCGCCGGTGAACGTTCCGGCAGAAAAGGGGGTGTTACGAAGTATAGTGTTAACTACCTACATAGGTAGATACACCAATCGGTACATACGTTAATACATCCGCTCGTACACAGCGAGCCCATGCAACAGCATGATCAAGGGCAGATTCCAGACCCTTATTGCTCATAGGGGTATATAAACGTTACTATTTGTTAATTGTAGTAGCGTTTAACCTATCAGAATATGACTATAATGTAAATAATTGTTCCATTATTTAATATTTCTTCAGAGTCAAGGAAGATCATCCACGAGTTGGATTACCTCCAAGAGGCTCGAGGAGGGGCAAAGGATTTAAACCCCCACTTCAAAGGAAAACCATGCCCCTGATGATGGTCATAAAAGAGAGGAGCATGGCCTTCTCCCTGTGGGTGAATCGAGGCTTTTCTCGTTAATCGCTACCATTATAAAGGTCCCATTAGAGCCTCTGGAGGTGGTATGATGATCGATAAGGTTTACTGTGCCGATGTACGGCCGGATATGGAAGGAAAAAGGGTTAAACTCGCGGGATGGGTTTACAGAAAGAGGGAAGTTGGAAAGAAGGTGTTCATAGTCCTCCGTGACTCAAGCGGAGTGATTCAGACGGTCTTCAAGAAGGAAGCGAGTGAGGAAGCCTACGCCAAGGCAAAGAAAGTTGGTATAGAGTCGAGCGTTATCATCGAAGGGACCGTAAGGGCCGATCCTCGAGCTCCGGGAGGAGCGGAGGTTCATGCGGATCGCATGGAGATCATCCAGAACGTTGAGTTCTTCCCCATAACCAAGGACGCAAGCGAGGAGTTCCTGCTGGATGTGAGGCACCTTCACCTCCACTCCCCCAAGGTTGCCGACATCCTGAAGGTAAAGGGAACCATAATGCAGGCGGCGAGGGAGTGGCTCCTTCAGGATGGCTGGTACGAGGTCTTCCCGCCGATACTCGTGACGGGGGCCGTTGAAGGAGGAGCGACCCTCTTCAAGCTCAAATACTTCGACAGGACGGCCTATCTGAGCCAGTCCGCACAGCTCTATCTTGAGGCGGCCATCTTCGGCCTCGAAAAGGTGTGGAGCCTGACGCCGAGCTTCAGGGCCGAGAAGAGCAGGACGAGGAGGCACCTCACGGAGTTCTGGCACCTCGAGCTCGAGGCGGCGTGGATGGATCTGTGGGACATCATGAAGGTCGAGGAGGAGCTCGTAAGCCACATGGTCCAGCGCACGCTGGAGATCAGGAGGAAGGAGGTCGAGAGGTTTAGAAAGGATCTCACGACGCTTAAGAACACGGTCCCGCCCTTCCCAAGGATAAGCTACGACGAAGCGATAGATATCCTCCAGAGCAAGGGGGTTGAAATAGAGTGGGGCGAAGATATGGGGGCGGATGAGGAGAGGATTTTAACCGAGGAGTTCGAGAGCCCCTTCTTCGTTTACGGCTATCCAAAGCACATAAAGGCCTTCTACATGAAGGAGGATCCAGAGGATCCGAGGAAGGTCCTCGCAAGCGACATGCTGGCCCCCGAAGGATACGGCGAGGTCATAGGGGGTTCCCAGCGTGAGGACGACTACGACAAACTCGTGCAGCGCATCCTCGAGGAGGGCATGGATCCGGAGAACTACGGGTGGTACCTCGACCTGAGGAAGTACGGCTCGGTTCCCCACAGCGGCTTCGGTCTCGGTCTGGAACGTTTAGTGGCATGGTTCCTGAAGCTTGAGCACGTCCGCTGGGCGACGCTCTTCCCGAGAACACCGAGCAGGCTCTATCCCTGAACCCTTTTCATTTTCCCGGGAGTTCGGGAGAAAAGTTCGTTTCTGGCGGGCCCGGCGGGATTCGAACCCGCGACCTCCGGCTTAGAAGGCCGGCGCCCTGTCCTGCTAGGCTACGGGCCCTCGCTCCTTAGCTTCCGTGGGCGTCTTATAAAAGTTACGGTAAAGGAAAAACCAGAGGGGAAAATCACCGCCTCCTGAGGAGGGGCAGCAGGGCAAGACCGAGAATCAGGGCAGGACCGCAGATACCTTCCTTCTCACCGCTCGAGCCGGCTTCCCGTGTTCCGCTCCCGAGTATCTCCTCGGGGGATTTACCCTCCACCATTAGCTGGGTCCACTGTTCGAGCCACGTTCCGTAGTTCTTCTCGATCTCGTCGGAATCGAGGGTGACGGGTTTGCTAACCTTAACGGCGTACCCGAAGACCTCCGGGAGCTGGACGTTTTTGTTTACGGGGTACATCCACTGGTTGAGTGGGAGCTTCTCCTGAGCTTCCTCGCTTATCAGGAACTCGATGAACTTCCTCGCCAGTTCCGGATGTCTGGCCCCCTTAACCACGCCCGCCCCTTCGATCTGGAGGTAGTTGCCCTCCTCGAAGGCAACGGCCCCGACGTTGGTGTTGTTGTCGTAGTAAACCGTCGCTGCCGGGGAGGTAGCGTAGCTGAGGACGAGCGGGTATTCGCCCTTCGTGAAGGCCTCCCAGGCCTCGCTCCAGCCCTTGACTATCTGGACGTCGTTCTCCTTGAGCTTCTCCCAGTAGTTGAGCCAGTCGTCACCGTAGATGGCTATCGTCCAGAGGAGGAAGGCCATTCCCGGCGAGCTGGTCCTCGGGTCTTCGATGATGAGCTTGCCCTTCCACTCCGGTCTGGTGAGATCCTCGAGGCTCTTCGGCGGGTTCTGGACCATGTCCCTGCGGTAGTTCACGGCTATGTAACCGTAGTCGTAGGGGGTCAGGTGAAAGGTGGGGTCGAACTCCTCGATTATCCACCCGGGGATCACATCAACGTTGGCCGGTTTGTAGGGCTCGAGTACCCCCGCGTCTATCGCCTTGGCGAGGTAACTGTTGTCTATGCCAACTACCACGTCCGCCTGCGGGTTGTCCTTCTCGAGGATGAGCCTGTTGAGAACCTGTCCCGCGTCGCCAATCAGGACGAGGTTCACCTTAACGCCGTACTTCTCCTCGAAGAGCGGAACGATTTCCTTCATCCACCACTCTATGCTGTCGTAGGAGTAAACCGTCAGCGTTTCCTCGGCCTTAACCGGCCTCGTGCTGGCGATCGCCCCGAGGAGAAGGAAAGCTACCAACAGCGTGGCGATCTTTCGCATCCTCCCACCTCCATAAACCGATTTTCAACTTTCACAATTGGGTGATTGAAAGGATTAAAAAGGCTTGTGCCACAAAAATGGCCAACCCGGAGGTAAAATTCCCAGGGGGAGCTCACCCGGCGGGGTGCAGGTAGAGGTGGTAGACGAAGTAGGAATACAGCGCCAGAAAGATCCCGCCCGTGAGCCTGTCCACCCTGTGGGTGACGTAAAGGGCCGCCGTCAGGATGCCCATCACGAGGAGCGTGAGGGGGAGCGTGAAGGTGTAGATCATGAGATCAACCCGTATCGGGTTTATGAGGGAGGCTATGCCGAGAACCATGAGGATGTCGAGGATGTCCGCCCCTATTATGTTGCCAACGCTTATGTTCGGGAGGTTCTTAAGCGTTGCCGTGAGCGAGTTCGAAAGCTCCGGAAGGGACGTTCCGATGGAGACCATCGTGAGGGCTATGACCACCTCCGGAATCCCGAGGGCCCTTGCCACGGCGACGGCGCTATCAACCACGAGCTTCGCACCCACAACCACGAGAAGGCCGCTTCCGAAGAGTATGAGGACGTCCCTGCGCGGGTTTCCGCGTCCTTCGGCGGGAAGCTCCTCGAGGGTCATGTGCTTCCTGTAGAGGTAGTACAGGAAGAGGAAGTACAGCAGGATCAGGCTCGCTCCGTCGAGACGGCTTATGACACCGTCGTGCATAAGGGCCCCGGCGTAGGCGGTTACGGATATCATGAAGAGGGAATTTTCCCATGCGGTTTTCTCGACCCTGAGCGGGCGGATCAGGGAGGAGACGCCGAGGATGAGGGCTATGTTCGCCAGAGCACTTCCGATCCCGTTTCCAAGGGCCGTATCGGGCCTCCCCTGATAGGAGGATATCGCGGAAACCGTAACTTCGGGCAGGGTGGTGGCTATGCTCGCCAGAACAAGCGCTATGAGGAACTCGCTCACGCCGAAACCCTTCGCCACCCGCGAAGCGGCCTCCACAAAATAGTCACTCCCCTTTATGAGCAGGATCAGACCTACGATAAAGACCACTGTCTCAAGGATCATCATCCCTCACCGGGCGGGAATGGGGGGCGACCTTAAAAAGGTTATTCAGGCCTCTCTTCGCTCTTTCCCTCCATCCTGATGACGTAGTCTGCCGCGTTCTGGAGGGCCACGGAAAAGCCGGGGTTGATGCCAACAACCACGGTCTCCTTACCCCTGCGCTTGGCCTCGTTTATTATCGGGAGGAAATCGGCGTCCCGGGTTGCGATGGCTATGACATCGACGTCGGAGTTGTAGATGAGCTCCATGGCCTCTATGGCGATCCTCACGTCCGTATCTCCCGCCACTATTATAGGCTCAAGCCCCTGATTAACCACGGCCTCTATGAGGCCCTGAGAGGCGTACTGGTTGAGGACCACCTTTGCAACGCGGATCTTCCCTATCCTCCCGAGGGCCTGAAGGATGTCTTCGAGCTTTATCCCGAACTCCTTCCTCAGAATGTTGGGACCGTCTATGATCAGCCCGATGCTTTTCTCCTCAACCTTCTCCCCGGGTTTTTCCGGCACTCTGGCTTCCCGGGTTTCCTCCTCTCCACGCTTGAGGACCCTGAGAAGGCGTTCCTTCATTCCCCCTCACCCCTCAGGGTTATGACGTAGTCTGCCGCATGCTTTAGCGCCACGGAAAAGCCGGGTTCGATGCCAATAACCACGGTCTCCTTACCCTTCTCCTTCGCCTTGAGGATAACCGGAAGGAACTCGGCGTTTCTCGTTGCGATGGCTATGACGTCGATGTTGGGGTTGTATATCTCCCTCATGGCCTCGACGGCGAGTTTGACGCCTGTTTCCCCGGAAACGACGATAACATCGAAGCCCTGATTCGAAACCGCCTCTATGAGGCCCTGAGGGGCGTACTGGTTGAGGACCACCTTCGTAACGCGCAGGTCACCGAGGTCCTCGAGGGAGCGAACGATGTCTTCAAGCTTTATCCCGAACTCCTTCCTGAGAATGTTGGGACCGTCTATGAGCAGTGCTATCCTCTTCCCCCGGCTTATCTTCCGTCTCATTGTGCCTATGCTCCTTATACCATCCTTCGTTATCGATACTATCCTCTCCCACTTACTGCCCGCCATAGGCGTCACCGTTGAAAGTAAATCCAGCAGAAGTTGGTTGTTATCCTATAAAAAGGTATCATGACCGGGGAAGGATCCTCCGGTAGTAGTACCAGAGTCCCCTGATGATGTCCCTGACCTCGATCATCGTAAAGGTCTCCGTCCTGCCTATGAGTTCCGCGGTTTCCTTCCAGCCGTGGGCCTGAAGAACCCTGTAGATGAGGAGTTTTACCTGCCTGTCGTCGAGGTAGGGCTTCATCCAGCCGTCGAGGAAGTAGAGCTTAACTATCGGTTTTACCGCGTCAACGACCGTATCGTACGTCAGAACCCTGCCCGTGAAGGCGTCGAGACGCTTCCTCTGGACTTCCGTGAGGTACACCGGGTAATCCACGGCCTCGCCGAAGGGCGTTTCGAAGAGCCAGCGCGCTATCTCCGGCTCGAGCTCCCTGTGGGTGTCCCCCAGCCACTCCGTCAGCCTTATGCGGAACTCGTCGCTGGCCCTCTTTACAATCTCCTTGGCCCTCTCGCTTATGGGTTTCAGGACGATGGCCGTGAACTCACCGCTCACGGGGTTTCTGGCGGGGCTGAGATGAACCACTGCAAATCCATTTCTCACCCAGAAGCGGACCAGCTCCTCGCTCGCCCCGAAGCCCGAGCCTATCCAGTCGAGCCCCTTCTCCCTCGCCTCCTTCTCGAGAAGCTCGAGGGCCCTGCTCCCGAGTCCCATGTCCATAGCATCCGGGTGGGTGGCTATCCTGACCACCCGGTAGCCCTTCAGCCTCGCGAACTCTTTCGCAAGGTGATGCTTGACCATCATGTCCGGGATTATGTTCCCCCTTGGCTTGTAACCCTTCGCCATCTTCCCTATGACCTTCTTTGGAATGCCGCCCTCCATGGCTATCTGGATGGCCGTGACTATCTTGCCGTTCTTCAGACGGAGAACCCTCGCATCGTGGTGTGGAGCGTCCGCGAGCAGGGCAACGTCGCTCGGTCTGTTCCTGTAGTGGGCGAGGATGTAGACGCCAACGAAGTTCCTCAGATCCTCCCTCTCGTTCTCGAACCAGTCGTCCAGATCCGGCTTCTCAAGGTAAACCTCCATGTTCTTTATCAGCTCGTAATCCTCCTCCGTGAGTTCAACGGGCTCCGCGTCCAGCAGGAGGACGTCAAAGAGCCACCTCTCGATTGGATCGTTCCCGGCGTACCTGATGGGCTCTTCAAGGTGGAGCTCCCTGAACTCCCTGCGCTCGCGGGCCCTCTTCAGGAACTTGACCGAGAAACCCCTACCGGCACCCTCGTAGCCGTGCACTGTTGAGGAGTAAACCACCCTTGGCATGTTGAGGTACCTGTAGAGCAGTGGCACGTGAATCCCCGCGGCCTCGTCGATCACGTAGAGGTCGGCCTTTTCCCTATACCCCCCCGCGGGCGGGTGATAGCTGATGATCAGTCCTTCCGTCTGAAGCCCAACGATGAGGTCGTTTTCCTCAACGACGCGCGGCTCGAAACCGAGTCTTTCCAGTGCCTTCCTCGCGAAGCGGAACAGCGTTTGAACGTTCTCGGGTTCGGGGGCGGTGACGACTATCCTCGCGCGCTTTTTGATGCTCAGGCCAAAGCCCACCGCGGCCATGCCGAGGGAAGCGCTCTTGCCCCTTCCCCTGTCTGCCGTGAGAACTATCATGCCCTCCTCACGAACGAGTCCTTCGAAGGAGCCGATAGCATTAACCTGTCCCTCCGTGAGGGCCATCCCGTAGAGTTCCCGGGGAAAGAGCCTGCCCCTTGGAATCTTAACGCCCTTCCGGGCCCTTATCCTCGCCACCTTTTTCCCCCGCTTCGGCTTCTTCTTGAGCTTTCCGCCCTCGGTGATTATGTATATCCCCTCGTGCTCCACAAACTTCCGTATAAGGCGCCTGTTGAACCTCTTCTTAACGTCGTCTATGGTGTAGGGTGGGGTTACGAGGCTCTTGTGGAAACCCGTCCACATCTTCTTCCACTTCTTGAACGGATGGCCGAGGACGAATATCAGACCGCCACCGCGGACGGTTTCAATGATCCTGCCGAGGTCGTTGGGGGAGTGATCGTAGCTCATATCCAGAACGAGGATGTCGTAGGTTCTACCGAGGATGTCCCGGGTGTGCTTGAAGGTAACAGCCTTAACCTCGACCTTCGGGCCGGTTAGAACGTCGAAGTGCTTCCTGAAGGCATCGTAACGCTTCCGCCCGAAGGTCTCCTCGCCGAGGGCATCGGTCGCGTACAGAACGCTTATCCCTCCCTCATCCTCGCTCCTGAGCCTTTTCCTTACGAGTTCCTCGACGATCCCGCTCAAGAACCGGGAAGATGCCCCGGCAAGGATTCCCGCCAGCTCGGCCTTCCTCAGCGTGTCACCCTGAATCAGTATCATCCTTCTGTGGAACTTCTCAAGGGCCTGAGCGAGTGCCGTCTCGGTTAGCTTGAGAACGCCATCGTCAACCCCCTCGCCTCTGGCGTATTCCCTCACCCTCTCATCAAAGCGGACTTTAACGGCCATGGTCATCCCTCCCGGGTATGGAAGGGAGAGAAACTTAAAAAGGTTGGCCGGAATTTCTCGATAATCATCGAAACGCTAAGCTTTTATACGAAATGCACCAGATTCCTCCGGTGGTCGTATGGTAAAGGTTCTCACGGAGAAGGACCTCGGAAAGTTCAGACTCGTCGGAAACGTCGACGCCTCCGGAAGGAAGCTCGTCTTTCAGGTAACGGAGATAAGCGTTAAGGAAGACGACTACTTTTCAAGGCTCTACCTCTACAACGGGAGGAAAGTTAGACAGTTCACCTCCGGCAAAAAGGACTCCAACCCAAGGTTCTCGCCGGACGGGAAGCTCATAGCCTTTGCATCAAAGCGCGGGGAGAAGGAAGGGGCGGAACTTTACGTCATCCCGACCGGCGGGGGAGAGGCGAGGCTCCTCACCCGGTTCAGGTACGAGATCAGGAAGGTTCGTTTCACGGAAGATGGGAACGTGGCAGTGGTCACGCCCGTTGACGTTGAGAAAAAGCCGAGGGATGATGTCCACCGCATAAGGGAGATACCCTTCTGGTCCAACGGCGTCGGCTGGGTCTACGGCAGGAGGAATGCTGTTTATGTAGTTGACGTCGAAACCGGGAGGAAGAGGCGCCTGACTCCCAAGAACCTTGACGTGGGTCAGGTGAGGTTCCACGGGGGCAGGCTCTACTTCACGGCTCAGGAAGACCGCGAGAGGAAGCCGATGGTGAGCGATCTCTACGTCCTCAGGGGCAGGAAGGCGGAGAGGCTAACCCCGGGAAGGTGGGGGATCAGCGACTTCATACCTCTGGATGATGGGACCTTCATCCTGAAGGCCAACACGAGGGAGAGAGGGATTCCAACGAACACCCACATCTACCACTACAACCCCGAGACGGGTGAGATGAGGAAGCTAACCTCCCGGCTCGATCGTTCCGCCTACAACTCCCTCAACTGTGACGTTCGCGGAAGCCAGAGGGCCGAACTGGTCTTCAGGGACGGCTGGATCTACTACATAGCCACCGACGGGCCGAGGGCCAGCCTCTTCAGGGTCAACCTCGAGGGGAAGGTGGAGAGGGTTGTAGCTGGAGACAGGAGCATTGAGAGCTTTGCCATTGGTGACTACGTGGCCTTCACGGCTCAGGATGAGCTAAACCCGACGGAACTCTACGTTCTGCGGGACGGAAGGGAGAGGAGGATCACCCGCTTCAACGACTGGATCAAGGACTACAAACTCTCCAGACCCGAACACTTCAGGGTTAAGGCGAGCGATGGCGTTGAAATCGACGCGTGGGTGATGAAGCCGGTTAACTTCGAACCCGGGAAGAAGTACCCGGCGGTGCTCGAGATCCACGGCGGTCCGAAGACGGCCTACGGTCACTCCTTCATGCACGAGTTCCACGTCCTCACGGCCAAGGGGTTCGTGGTGGTGTTCTCCAATCCGCGCGGGAGCGACGGCTACGGCGAGGACTTCGCCGACATAAGGGGGCACTACGGCGAGAGGGATTATATGGACCTGATGGAAGTGATCGACGAAGCCCTGAGGAGGTTCGACTTCATCGACGGGGAAAGGATAGGCGTCACCGGGGGTTCCTACGGCGGGTTCATGACGAACTGGATAGTCGGACACACTGACCGCTTCAGGGCTGCGGTAACCCAGCGCTCCATATCCAGCTGGGTGAGTTTCTTCGGTACAACCGACATCGGCTACTACTTCGCTCCCGACCAGATCGGTGGCGACCCGTGGAGCAATCCCGACGGTTACTGGGAGAAGTCGCCCCTGAAGTACGCGCCCAACGTTAAGACACCTCTCCTCATAATCCACTCTATGGAGGACTACCGCTGCTGGCTGCCGGAGGCGCTGCAGTTCTACACGGCACTCAAATACCTCGGAAAGACCGTTGAACTGGCCCTCTTCCCGGGCGAGAACCACGACCTGAGCAGGGGAGGAAAGCCGAAACACAGGATCAGGAGGCTCGAGCTGATCACCGGGTGGATGGAGAGGTGGCTGGGAAATGAGTAAGCCCTTTTTCATTTTTTAAGGGGAAGGTATTTAAGCCCGGTCAGTATCATCTGCCATGCTCGGAGCGATAATGGCGTTCCCGGAGAGAAGGGTGGAAAACCACACCCTTCCCCTTGCGGGTCAGCCCTTGGTAAAGTTAACCGAGAGGAGGCTTTTCCTTAGCAAAAGGATCGACGATATCATCACGATCGTGAGGAAGGACCTTCTCAGGGCTTATTCCCTTCACGTCTCGAAGCCGGTACCCGTTTCGGCAGGGAGCGGGATGGAGGCCCTCCTCAAAGCCCTCCCGGACGAACCTTTCTTTCTGGCCGGCGGCAACATGCCGTTGATAATGCCCTTCCTCGTCAACTACATGGTGGGGGTCTTCTACGAGAACGAACCCGAGGCGTTGATACCCGTGTGGAAGGACGGAACGGAGGAGGTTACCCACGCGATCTACGAGCCCCTGAGTCTGAGGAACGCTATAGAGGCCGCCCTGTCGGAGGGGTACAGGAGCCTTTCAAGGATAGGAGAATTCCTCGATTACGAACCGCTCCCCATAGAAGAACTGGCCGGAAGGAACCCAAAGGTCACGCTGAGCTTTTTCAGGGTCAGGAGTCCCTTCGACGTTAAGTTCGCCGAGGAAACCCTCAGAAGGGAGAAATAGAGAATCAACCGGGGATTGACTTCACCCTCTCCGCCACAAGGACCGCCAGAGCGGCCTTTCCGAGGTCTATGGCCACGAAGGGCAGAACCCCGAGGAGAAAGGCCCCCTGAAAGTCGCCCCCAAGGAAGTAACCCAGCCTCAGCCAGCCGAGGAGGTAGATGATCCCGATGCCCGTGAGGGAGCCGGCTATCATCCCAGCCCTCCTTTCGAGTTTCTCCGTCATGTAGCCTGCAACGAACGCCGCCAGAGGGAACGCCACTATGTAACCCCCCGTTGGCCCGTAAAGGACCGCAAAGCCACCCTGAAAGCCGGCAAAGACGGGAATTCCAACGGCTCCCATGAAGACGTAAACCAGCTGACTGAGGAAGCCAAGCCTCGCGCCGAGGACGAGACCGCTCAGAAGGACGAAGAACACCTGAAACGTTACCGGAACGGTTCCTATTGGAACGCTGATCTGAGCCCCAACGGCAGTCAGGGCCGCAAAGAGGGCCGCAAACGCCACATCAGCCGCCTTCATTTGATCCCCCACGGGGGCACTCCACCGATTCTTAAAACGTTTTGGTTCCCCCGGCATCACCGGGAACTTTTTTAAACTGCCCCTCAGAAGTGAGTGGCGATGCTGAAGGCCGAGAACGTCTGGTACAGATACGAGAACGGAAGGGAAGCCCTCAGAGGCGTGGACTTTGAGATGGGCGAGGAGATAGTGGCTCTCGTGGGTAAAAACGGGAGCGGAAAGACCACGCTGGCGAAACACTTCAACGGCCTTCTGAAGCCCACGGAGGGAAGGGTGACGGTTGATGGAATGGACACGAGGGAGCACACCGTGGCCGAACTCTCGAGGGTGGTTGGCTACGTCTTCCAGAACCCGGAACACATGTTCTTCGAGGAGAACGTCTTCAGGGAAGTCGCCTTCGGACCGAGGAACCTCGGCCTGAGCGAGGAGGAGGTGGAGGATAGGGTGAGGTGGGCCCTGAAGGCCGTTAACCTCGAGGGCTACGAGGACAGGTCACCTTACTCCCTCAGCGGCGGGGAGAAACAGAGGCTCGCCATAGCGGCGGTGCTGGCCATGAAACCGAGGTATCTGATCCTCGACGAGCCCACGACGGGACTGGACGAGAGAAACGCCCGAAGTGTCAGGGAAACGATAGGGGAACTGAGGAAAGCCGGCCACGGGATACTCCTGATAACCCACGATATGGAACTCGTCCTCGAGCTTGCCGAGAGGGTGGTTCTTCTGCACGGCGGTAGGAAGCGCTTTGACGGATCTCCAGCCGGGTTCTTCTCCCTCGAGCTCCACGATTACGGACTTGAAAAGCCCGAACTCCTCAGGATAGCCGAAAAGCTCGGCCTCGGGTTCGTGAGGAGCACCTCCGACGTTATAAACGCCCTCGTGGGTGATGGGGGATGATGTACCTCTTCTACTCGGAGAGGGACTCGATACTGCACTCCCTCGACCCGAGGACGAAGATATTGATTAGCCTCGTCGGGATGGCCACGATAATGCTCTACAACGACCCGACCTTTCTTATCCCGGCCTTCTTCACCGTCCTGATCCTCGGAAAGGTCCTCGGGAAGGTGAGCGTGACGGAGATGCTCCGCCTCCTCAAGCCCCTCCTCCCGATAGTTATCATAACGATACTCCTGTGGCCGCTGGTTTACACCCCGAGGCTCCGCGGCCTTCTCCTTGGAATCTCCTTCTCCATGCGTCTCCTGACGTTTGCCCTCCTAACGTTCCTTCTCCTCGTGACCACGAGCCAGCGCGATCTTATTCTGGGCTTCGTAAAGCTCGGCATGCCCTACGAGTTCGGCCTGACCGTTTCGATATCCCTGCGCTACATCCCAACGCTCTACGCCCTCGCCGGCAACGTGATGGACGCCCAGAAGAGCCGCGGCTGGGAGGTGGAGAAGGGAAACCTGCTGACGAGGATCAGGAGGATGAGCGCCGTTTTGATACCCCTCCTCGTTGCATCCCTCAAAACCGCCCACGAGCTGAGCATAGCCCTCGAAAGCAGGGCCTTTGGAGCGAGCGGAAAGAGGACGTTCCTCCACGACATCGAGATGACAAAAAGGGACTACGCGGCCATAGGTATCGTTCTGGCGCTCTTTGCGGTGGCCCTCTACCTCCGCTACGGCCTTGGAATGGGGCACGTAAGCGTTTAGAGGAGGGGCTTTACCAGAGAATCCACCGGCAGGGAGTGGTCGCCGATAGCCGAGACCTCCTCCGGAGGCGCCCTGAGGAGCGTTGTGTTGAGACGGTAATGACCGCGGTAGGAACTAACCCTCAGAACCGCCAGAATCTCAAAGATCTCTGGAACGAGGAAGAAACGCCCGAACTCGCCCGGAAGGTCGAGCTCGTTGAGGGCCATGACCTCGTGTCCCAGAACGAGCATCAGTCCCTTCCCGTCGACGAGCCGCCTTATTTCAACGAGGGCCTCGGCGGAACGGTTCAGGAGCGTCGGGAAGAGCGAGACCACAACAAGGGAGCCGTCCTGAACGAGGTTAAGCGCCCCCACCAGCTCTTCTGAGGAGTAAACCTTTCCCATGTAGAGGTTTGATAGATCCGCGGTTAAGCGCTTCAGGAGGGGGATTGAAAGGGACACCCCGGGGCCGAGGTGATAAACCGGACCCCCTTCAAGGGCCTTCGCGACGAGGTGATAAAGGAAAACAACTCCCGCGAGCTTGTCCGTTGCCACGACTCCGGCCATGCTCCCCTCCCTCAAGGTAACCGGAAAACCTTCGAAGGGTTTAAGCTCCCTTACCTGAGCCTCGGCCGGTTTGAAGAACATGGCCATCAGGTCGACTGGAACATGGGGCTATTTATACCTTGCGTATCATCCCAGCGATCCGAGGGTAACGAAGCCGAGGATGACGGTGATGAGGACCACCAACCCCTCTATCACACCCGCCACCAGCCATGCCATAAAGGCCCGGAACCAGTCGGTGTTGAAAACGACCTTTATGACCCAGATGTAGGTTATCAGGGAAGCTATGACCCCGAGCGGCCGGAGGATAAACCCGACTATGATGAGGACGAGGAACGCGAGAAGACCACCGCCGAGTATCCCCACCATGGCCTTTCCGATTGAGGCATCACGGATCCCGATGAGCTTCGCCGCAGCCCAGAGGAAGAGAGCCGCCACGAAGAGGCCCAGAAATAGGACCATCAGGACCGCTCCACCAAAGACGTAGGGAATTCCGTACACTTCTATCACCCGGGGCACTTAGGGTTAAGGGCTTTATCACCCTTTCCCTCCCGTCCGAAAGGCCTTTAAACCGAGGATGAGAGGCACGGGGGGGAGGCTCATGACGGGTATCTGGCAATCTCTGTGGGAGTTCTTTAACGCGTACTTCTGGGAGCCGATGTTCACGAGGAGCGGCTACAACGCGATCAACACCCTTGTTTACGCGCTCCTTCTGGGACTCGGTGTGATATACTCATACAGGTATATAATAAAGCCCCTCGGGATAAAGGTGGACGGGAGGCTCTATCTGGCGGTTACCCCGATGGTCGTCTTCGGTGCCACGGTGAGGGCGCTGGTGGATGGAGGCGTTCTTCCGAAACACCCGCTCCTACTGACGCCGGGCGTGTTTTTCACGGCCTTCTTCCTCATCCTGCCGGCCATCGTGGCCGATGCGAGGCTTGGAACGTATCCGAAGATAACAACCGCCTGGGGCTCCCTTCTGGCCCTCTGGGCCCTTTACCTGCTGGTTACCAGCGCGAAGAACTGGGAACCTTACGGTCTCACCCTTTTGCACACGGCGGTTAGCTTCGTTGCAGTGCTCGCCTTCTACAGGTGGAGGCCCTTCGACAGACTCTACCTCTACCCCGTTCTGGCCCACTACTTCG
This sequence comes from Thermococcus sp. P6, assembly GCF_002214525.1. Taxonomy (NCBI): domain Archaea; kingdom Methanobacteriati; phylum Methanobacteriota; class Thermococci; order Thermococcales; family Thermococcaceae; genus Thermococcus; species Thermococcus sp. P6. The sequence continues at coordinate 1,296,140 of NZ_CP015104.1, read as the reverse complement.
ACATAGCCTCGACCGTCGTGGCCATCCACTTCTACGGCTACCGTGAAGTCCACTGGCTGGAGAGCATGCTCGTGAACCGCTTCGGTGCCTACTTCTACTATCCGTGGATAACCATAATACTCGTGGTCGTCTACTACGGTCTAAAATACCTCGTGCCGGACGAGGAGGAGAGGAGGTACTGGTACCTCGCGGTTTACATCCTCGGCCTTGGACCGGCCATAAGGGATCCCGCCCAGATGATCCTCCAGCTCTGATTCACCTCCTTCTTCCCTCCTCGATCTCCCTCCTGAGGATTCTGGCTTCCTCCTCCGTTTTCCTAACGCGGAAGACCCTCGCTATCCTCCCGATGGCCTCGAGCTTCCTGACAATCCCGTCGAGCCACGTAAACACGTCCCCGGGGTAGACCGTCAGACCGTAAACCTTCCTGAAGTGCTCCGCTATCTGCGTCGGATGCCTGCCGTCCCTCCTGAGTTCGATTATCAGATCGCTCACCCTCTCCATGGCATACTCCGTGCAATCCTCCTCCGGGCACATGAAGAACTCCTGATAGATGGTGAAGAGCCTCTCGGCGGCGTTGGGGCTCAGCTCGGGGATGACCCTGTCCAGCTCCTCGAGGATTGAGGCGAAACCCGGGGAGAAGATTCTGGCGCTCAGCCTTCCCCTGATTGCCCCCTCGAGCTCCCTCTGGAGCCTTCCGCCCATGTAAAGGTTCTCAAAGGGAAATAACTTAACCGCCATCCAGCGGGCGGGCCTCTTCCCGAGGTTGTCCCTTATGAAGGCAGCTTCCTTCGGGAGCAGAAAACTCATACTAACGGCCCTTCCGTAGGGCGTAACTTCAACGAAGGGCCTTTTAAGACGAACGAAACCGAATTCCTGGAGCTTTTCAAGGACCTTTTCGGCGCTCTGGTTGGCGCCGAGGCACCTCCCCTGTACCTCCTCGATCACGTCCAGCCGGTTGAAGACGCAGGAATGTGCCAGAACGTTGTCCTGCTCGAGCTCGTCGCTCCACTCAACCTTCACGGGTTCCACCGGCTCGTTTAAGAGCCTGAAGGCGACCTCATCCTCGGAACCCTCCATCCCGGCGGAGTACTTCCTTCCGGGCTCGATGATGAGGTAGACCTTCCCCTTCTCGTGGTAAAGGGGTCTTCCGGCCCTGCCGAGCATCTGGTGGAACTCCCGGACGGTGAGCCACTTCCTCCCCATCGCGAGGCTCTCGAAGATAACCTGACTTGCCGGGAAGTCGACCCCGGCTCCAAGTGCGGCCGTGGTGACCACAACGTCCAGACGCTGGCTCAGGAACTCCATCTCGGTTAGCTTCCTCTGCCTGTAGGGAAGACCCGAGTGGTAGGGTTTGGCCTTCAGGCCCTTTGAAGTAAGGTAGGCGGAAAGCTCGTGGGTCCTCTTTCGGGAGAAGGTGAAGACTATCGTCTGCCCCTTGTAGCCCTGCGGGGATTTTCTCATCGCTTCCGCCCGGCAGAGGGCCGCTATGTGGCGCCATTTTTCTGACTCGTTCCTCGCCACGATGACGTGCCTCTCCAGATCGACCGGTCTCTCGTCGTAGAGCACCGGCTTCAGTTCAAGTTCCCTGGCCAGCTCCCCGGGGTTCCCGATGGTTGCGCTCAGACCTATGAACTGGGCCTTCGGGTAGAGCATCCTAAGGCGGGCTATGAGGCCGTCGAGCCTCGGACCGCGCTCCTCATCGTCTATCATGTGTATCTCGTCTATAACCACCGTCCCGACGTTTCCTATCTTCCTGCCGGCGCGGAGGAGGTAGTCTATCCCCTCGTAGGTTCCGACCACCACGTCGGCGTCTATACCCGTATCAACGACCACCGGCTCGTCCTTCGTTTTAATCCTGCTCATGCCCACCCGGATGGCCACCTTCAGCCCGAGCCGGGAATACCTCCGTCTGAAGTCCTCGTACTTCTGGTTGGCCAGGGCCACGAGGGGAACCAGGAACAGCAGTTTCTTCCCCTCCATTGCCCTCGGGATGCCCGCCAGCTCTCCGATAAGGGTTTTGCCGCTTGCAGTTGCTGAAACCACGAGGAGGCTCTCCCCATCGAGGAGGCCGTTTCTTACGGCCAGACTCTGAACCGGGAGGAGTTCGTCGATGCCCTCCTCCTTAAGAACCGATTTAAACTCCTCCGGAACCGGAAGTTCATCGAGTCGGATTCCCTCGACCTTAACGTGCCTGGCCTTCAGCTCGTCCCACCGCGTCACCTCCGGATGCTTCACGGGATCGAAGCGCGGGTCAAAGGCGTAGAGGACCTTGTCGAGATCGCGGAAACGTTTGAGGAGGTTCTTCGCCTGATCGAACATGGCCGTGCTCCTGAACCTGAAGCGGAGCTCCCTCTTCAGCTCGTCCTCGGCACAGCGCTCGCATATGTATTCATCCCGGTATTTGATCCTCTTACCCGGCGTCAGGACGGTTATTCTGCCTTCGAGGAGACAGAGGCGGCAGAGCTCGGCCCTCTCAACTTTCCCGTTCTGGAGTCTCTTCCTGAAGTAGTCTTCCCACTCTTCAGCCCCCACCAGAACGATCCTCGCCTCCCTGAGGAGTTTCTCAATCTCCTTGGGGTTCCTGTAGTTGCTCCCTTCGAGGACCTTGAAAAGCCTTCCATCGCGCATCAGGAGGCGGTACACCCTGTCGGCCTTAATGTTCTCCATCCCTGAGAGTTTGTGGGGCTCCTTCTCGATGAAAAAGGCTTCAAGCTCGTTCTTTTTTCTTCCCGGTCGAATCACGAAGAGCATCCTCACTCCCTTCCCCTGAAGGACACCCAGTTCTCCTTGAAGGTCTCCATGATGAGGCTTACCTCAACCCGCTCAAGGTTTTTACCGAAGAACCTCCTGAGCCTCCCGGCGAAGGCCTTTACCTCGTCGGTGTTATGAAAGCTCGCCCTTATCAGTATCTGCTCCCCGCCACTGCGTCTGTGGAGGCTCTGAACTTCCTCCAGCGCCGCAATCCGTCTGAGGATTGGATCGACGGTGTGATCGTCTATCGCCAGCTCGAGCTCGATGAAGACCTGAACGTACTCCTCAAGAAAGGCGGGATCGACGATGGCCGAGTAGCCCCTGATGGCCCTCAGTTTTTCCAGCTTTTCCATCCTGTTCTTAACGCTTGCCGGGGAGAGGCCTACCCGCCTTCCGAGCTCGGTCAGGGTTATACGACCCTCCCTCCGGAGTATCCTGAGTATCTCCCTGTCCTTCTCGTCCACCCCTGGCATGGGTTCCACCGGCCGGAGGAAAAAATCAGCGGGTTATCCTTACCTCCCGCATCAGTTCGAGCGGTTCGGGGTTCCTCTCAAAGTAGTCCCTCACGGGCCTGAGGAGGTCGATGAGGTACTCGGCCACGGCGTTCTTGAGGTCGAGGGGGTGGAGCCTGCCCTCCGCAAAGTCCCTTCTGAGCTCATCGAAAGTCGTGTAGGTAACGTCCCCACCGAACTTCGCGGGACGGTGGATCGTGAACTCGATCGGCTCCTCCCGGAAGATTATGTGCTCCGCCCAGTCGAGGACGGGGTTGTAGTTAACCTCTTTTGCCGGGCAAAAGGCCTTTCTGAGCTTTTCCCTGATCTCTTCGGGCGTATCGTGGATGAAAACGGCCGAATAGGGCTTGCTCTTGCTCATCTTCATCTGGGTCTTAAGCTCCTTGAACTTCTCCTCGCTCTCTATGGGCCAGACCGGAGGTTCCTGCAGGCCGAGCAGGAGGTGATGGTGAAGGGCAACGGGTTTGAGCTTCTCGCCCTTCCACTCGAGGGGGTGGTACCTGAGCTTCTGGGCCACCTCCAGAGCTATCACGTGGGCCTTCCTCTGGTCCATGCCGGCGTGGGCGATGGTGACGCCCTGATAGAATATGTCCGCCACCTGCATCGCGGGGTATATCAGCTTGGCGAAGTCTATGGCCTCGCCCATCTGACGGCCCATTATCGTTATGGAACGCATCATTCTGGCGAGGGTGACGTTCTTGGATATGTCTATGACGGTCTGCCAGTAGTCGCCCTTCTCGAGAATCTCGCTTGCGAGCACGAACTCCACCTTGTCCGGATCACCGCCCATTATCCTTATGCTCTGCTTCATGCCCTCCTTGAAGTAGGTGAGCGCCACCCTCTGGATAACCTCGAGGTCACCGCCGAGCTTGTCGTTTATCCAGCTGTGCCAGTCGGCGAGGAAAACCCTCGTTTTAATTCCAGCCTTCTGAAGGTCCGCTATCTTCGCCCCGGCCATGAGGCCGGTTCCAAGGTGGATGTAACCGCTTATCTCAAACCCTATGTAGTGCTGCATTGGAACGCCAGTCTCGAGCAGGTGCCTGAGGTTCTCCTCCGTCAGAAGCTCCTCCGTTGGCTTTCTCCTGATAAGCTCTATCCTTCCTTCAACGTCCATAACACCACCTGAAGCCTGAAGGACGGGAACCTTTAAGGACTTTGCGGAAGTTTTTCTAACCTGTTAAAGTTCGATTCATAAGATTTATAACCCCATGAAACGTTATTAACCCGGTGATACCATGCGAAAGGCTGCAATGATAGTGGCCGTGTTTGTGTTCTTTGGTGTTTTTGGCTTTGCCATGGCAAGCGCAACCACCATCGGTGTTGATCTCGCCCACGGCGAGAGCGATAAGGGACTGGCGGCCCTGACTGACAAAAACGGCACCGTTCTCGCGGAAGGAATGATAAAGACCCTCGGCGACTTCAACTGGGTCTACATCGGAGACCCGGCCGAGGCAGACACGCTCGGAATCGACAGCGTGGGGGAGAAGATAACCTACGATGCCATCAAGGACGTTGACTTCCTCATCCTCGGTCAGCCGAGTCAGGCCTTCGCCCAGGACGAGATTCAGGCCATCGTGAAGTGGTGGAGCGACGGTAACAGGATCCTCTGGGTTGCCGCCGATTCCGACTATGGAGACGGTGTGAACAGGATCGACTTCGCCGACGCTATTCTCGACAACATCGGGGCCAACCTCCGCGTTGATCAGGCTTCCGTTGAGGATGCCACCAGCAACGCCGGGGCCGGCTACCGTGTCGTGGGTCAGGTTAACCCCGACTCGAGCACCCCGGACAAGGACATGATAACCAAGGACCTTGCCAACGGGGGGAAGGTTCTCTTCCACGGCCCGGGCGTCGTGGCCTACGTCGATGACAGCGGCAACTGGAAGGCCCTCACTCCAAACGCCGGTATTGAAAACGTCTACGTGATCGTCACCAGCAGCAAGGACGGGCAGATCGTTGAGAACAACGACCCGGCGGCCAACGCCTACGAGGCCGGCAGCACCGGCGTGTTCCCGCTCATGGCCGTCCAGCTCTTCCCGGACAAGAAGAACGTCCTCATAGTCAGCGGTGAGACACCCTACGGTGGCTATGAGCCGATGTGGGCACCGGAATATCACGGCGTCAAGCTCGATGGCCCGCAGTTCGTCAGCAACTTCATTAAGTGGGCCACCTCGGTCCAGAGCACTCTGGGCCAGACGAAGAGCGAGAGCGGGGAAAGCACCTGTGGTCCCGCTGCCATTCTCGGCCTTGCACTGCTTCCACTCCTCAGGAGGAGGAAGTGACGCCTTCTCTTGCTTCCATTAATTTTTTATTGTGTTTTGAGAAGCCCCACCCGTTAAGGTTGAGGTGGTAAAAATGAAAAAGCTCGCTTCGGCGGTTGTGATAGCTCTTCTCGCACTCAGCATGGTTGCCAGTGGCTGCATAGGAGGTGAGAACACCTCGACGGCAACTTCCGGCGAGGGAATAACCCTCGTCATCGTTACGAGGCACGATGCCACCATCCAGTACATGACGAAGCAGATATTCCTCAAGAGCGACGTAGCCAAGGAGTACAACATAAAGGACCTCAAGTTCATCAAGGTTCCCGAAAGCCTCTGGCCGAGCTACATCGAGAAAGGCGCGGACGTCGGATGGGGCGGGGGGCCAACGCTCTTCGATGACCTCTACAGGGAAAACTACCTCGCCCCGATAACCGATGAGAAAATCCTGAACCTGCTCGGCAACCAGATACCAACCGAACTCGCGGGAATGTCCATGGTCAGAAAGGACGGGGACAAGGTCTACTGGATAGCGGCGGCGCTTTCCTCCTTTGGTTTCACCGTCAACAAGGCCCAGCTCAAAAAGTGGAACCTCGAGATGCCGGAGAAGTGGGAGGACGTTGCCAGCGAAAAATGGGCCATCGATCCGCCCCAGTACGGCATAGCGGATCCAACGAAGAGCACCTCCAACACGAGGATATACCAGATCATCCTTCAGGCCTTTGGATGGGAAGAGGGCTGGCGCGTGATGACCCTGATAGCCGCCAACTCCAAGGTTTACATGGCGAGTGATGCCGTTAGGGACGCCGTGATAAACGGCGAGATAGCAGCAGGAAACACGATAGACTTCTACGGCTACACGGCCATGCAGCAGAACCCCGACTGCCTTTACGTCGTCCCGAAGGGGGAGAGCATCATCAACGGTGACCCGATAGCGCTCCTCGCCAAGGCAGAGCATCCCGAGGCGGCGCAGGCCTTCATCTACTGGGTCCTGACGGAGGGGCAGGCCATCTGGATGAGCCCGGACATAAACAGGCTCCCCATCAACCCCCAGATATTCGACATGAAGGTGACCAAGACCTACGCCGATGTCATATTCAAGGGTCAGCACGAGGGCCAGACCTACGGTCAGGCGAGACCCGCTCTTAAGAAGGCCTACGAGGATGCCACGAGTGCCCAGGGAATACCCTTCGACGACAAGAGGGCCCTCGAGACCGTAAGTGCCCTCCAGTACTACTTCAAGGCCACGCTCGTCGATCCGAACCAGCAGCTCCACAGCGCGTGGGTGGCCATAGCCAAGGCGTACAGAGAAGGCAAGATAACCAAAGATCAGTTCGAAAGTCTCAAGAAGGAGCTCACCGATCCGATAGAGTTCAAGGACCCCGAGACTGGCAAGACGGTCACCTTCACGGAGGAATACGCCAAGAGCATCAACGACAGGATCGTAAAGGACAGGAACTTCCAGGACCAGCTCGTTCAGGCCTGGCGTCAGGCCGCCATGGACAAGTACAACAAAGTCCTTCAGGATCTCAAGGGGATAACCGGATGAGTTTAACATCTTTCTGAAAATTTCCTATTTTATCTTCCGAATTTCCATGTTTTTGAACGCAAGGAGCTTTTGGAAACGTTTAAATAGGCACCCCAGAACCATGCATGGAACAGGGATCTAAAGAGAGCGGAGGTTGAGAACCCATGAAGGTTAGCAAGTGGAGTGAGAGACTGTTCGGAACACCGATCTTCGATCCGGTCGTGGGCACCTCGTTTCTGCTGCCGCTCCTTTACCTGCTGACGTTCCTCGTGATACCTGTAATTGCCATGCTGGCGGTGGCCTTCGAGTACAACGGCAGCTTTTCCCTTCACTGGTTCAAGAGCATACTCACCTCGGAGTACTTCATCAGCCTTCACCCTCAGGGGACCTTCTCACAGCTGGTGGAGACCTCGAGTGAGAAGATATACTACGTTCAGGGCGTCGACTTTGGGGTTGTCCTGAACTCGATAATAGTATCCCTCAGCGTTATGCTCCTCACGACGATTCTGGGGACGGTCTTCGCCTTTGTGATGGCCCGCTACGACTTCCCCGGAAAGAACATCGTCAGGATCCTCCTTTTCGTTCCGCTTCTCGTCACGCCCTTCGTGAACGTCTTCGTTGTGAAGAAGATGTTCCTCCCGAACGGGCTCATCAACTGGATCTTCTACGACATCCTTCACCTCTTCCCCCACAGAATCGTTATTGACGGTCTCGTGGGCGTTATAGTCGGCCAGACGATGACCTACTACCCGATCGTCTACCTGAACGCCTACGCCAGCTTCATCAACATAGACCCGACGCTCGAGGAGCAGGCCGAGAACCTCGGGAGCGGGGGCCTACACCTCTTCAGGACGGTAACTTTTCCGCTGGCACTTCCGGGAATAGCTGCCGGAGCGACGCTGGTTGGTATATTCAGCCTCGAGGACCTCGCCGCACCCATAGTATTTCAGGGCAACCCCCTCGCCAGAAAGCTCATGTCCTTCCAGATATACAGCGCGTTTACGAGTGGATTCAACGTTGGAAGCCCGCAGCTGGCGGCACTCGCCCTGGTAATGCTCACCATAGCCCTTCTAATGTTCCTCGGCATCAGGAAGTACGTAAGCATGAAGGAGTACTCCATGATAAGCAAGGGTGGAAGGTGGAAGCCCCGTGTGGCCAAGCCCAGGGGCTGGCAGGCGGCCCTCATATACCTCGTGGTCATTCCCATGCTCCTCATATCCATATTCCCGCAGGTTGGTGTCGTCCTCCTCGCCTTCAGCAGGAGCTGGGCGGGAACGTGGCCCACCGGGTTCACCACGGCCCACATAAAGAGCATCGTAACCCAGCCGGACATCGAGAGGGTCATCATCAACAGCGTTACCTATTCAACAATAGCCATAGTCGTCATCATCCTCCTCTCACTCACGGCCTCCTACGCCTCCAGCAGGTTCAAAAAGAGCAAGCTCGGGCCCACTCTGGACAGCCTGGCCACCATACCCATAGCCGTTCCCGGAATAGTCATAGCCATGAGCTACTTCTTCTTCTTCGCGAAGGTCTTCCCGGACACGCCCCTCGACCCAACGAACCTCCTCGGCTTCAATCCAGCTATGGTGCTCGTGCTGGCCTACTCCATAAGGCGTCTGCCCTTCGCGGCCCGCTCCATATCGGCCGGAATCCAGCAGGTCCACGTGTCGCTTGAGGAGGCGGCACTGAACCTCGGGGCGAGCAGGTGGAAGGCCCTCACGGGCATACTCATACCCCTGATACTCCTCAACCTGCTCGGAGGTGCAATGCTCAGCTTCGTCTACTGCATGAGCGAGACGAGTGTGGGCATCACCCTCGGTTCCATCAACCCCGACTACTACCCGATAACGGCCAGAATGGTCGAGCTGATGACGAGTGCTGTAGGGAGTGCCAACCTCGCCGCGGCGCTGGGAGTCTTCCTGATGACGGTGCAGATCATAGCCATCGTTCTGGCGAACGTGATAACCAAACAGAGGTACTCCTTCATAGGTCTCACGTGAGGTGGTCTGGATGGTTGAAGTCAAACTTGAAAACGTCGTCAAGACCTTCGGGGAAACCGTCGCCCTCAAGGGGATAAACCTCCATATAAAGGAGGGAGAGCTCTTCACCCTGCTCGGGCCGAGCGGCTGTGGAAAATCCACCACCCTCAGGATAATCGCGGGTCTCGACTTCCCGGACAGCGGGAGGGTATACTTCGGTGACGACGAGGTCACATACCTACCCTCGAGCAAGCGCGGGGCGGTGCTCGTCTTCCAGAACTACGCCCTCTGGCCGCACATGACCGTCTTCGACAACGTCGCCTACGGCCTCAAAATCAGGAAGCTCCCCAAAGAGGATATAAAGAAGAGGGTCGAATGGGCCCTCGATCTCATCAGGCTCAGGGGTCTCGAGGACCGCTACCCGACCCAGCTGTCCGGGGGCCAGCAGCAGCGCGTTGCCATAGCCAGAGCCCTCGTTGTTGAGCCGAGGGTCCTCCTCCTCGACGAGCCGCTGAGCAACCTCGATGCCAAACTCCGCCTCGAGATGCGTTCCGAGATAAGGAGAATCCAGCGCGAGCTCGGAATCACGGTAATCTACGTGACCCACGACCAGGAGGAGGCCATGGCCATAAGCGACAGGATAGCCGTTATGAACGTCGGGACCGTCGAGCAGGTCGGAACACCGAAGGAGATCTACGAGAGTCCGAAAACAGAGTTCGTCGCCAGTTTCATGGGCAAAACCAACGTCATTCCAGCAAAGGTCGTGGAGAGGAACGGCGAGCTCGTATCGGTTGAGTTCGAGGGTATGAAACTGGACGGCCTGAGGTACAGCGGGGAGAGCAACGACGTGGTGGTCGTCATCAGGCCTGAAAGAATAAGGCTCAAGCCCTCCGAGAACGCGATTTCGCTCCAGGGAACGGTGGACCTCGTTGAGTACTACGGCTTCTTCATCGAGGTGGTCGGCCTGTTCGGGGACACGAGGATCATAGCCAGAACCATCAACGACAGGGAAGTTGCGGGCCTGAAGCCCACAAAGCCGGTGACCTTCTACGTGGACAGGGACGATGTCATCGTCCTTCCGAGGGGGAGGCTTTGATTTTCCTTTACGTTTCCCCGGTGGTCGGATGCTGGAGTTCTTCAACGAGGGTCAGGTTTACGAGGTTATCCTCGTTACGCGCTCAAACGCCACCCCTGTAGGCGTTGTACGGAGGGGCAGGAAGTTCTTCTTCAGGCTCTTCGGGGGAAAGAGCGCCGAAGAACTCAGGGAATGGCCTCAGGCTACAATCCAGATAACCGGTGACGTGGAACTCCTCGTAAAACTGGCCCTAAACATGGACGTCGCCCTCGAGTTCGAAGGGCGCGAAGGATACCGCTGGATCAGGAACCTTCCCGGTTTCTACGGGAGGGTTGAGGTTGAGGAGGAAGAGCACGAGGACGAGCTGGGGAAGGCGAGGACGCTCCTCTGCTTCATGGAACCCCTCGGCTACATCCCCGGAAAGCCCGCACCAAGGCCCCTGAGCCGGGCGGATTTTCACCTGCTTGAGATGGCGATTCACCTCACGAGGCTTCCAGTGGCCCTTAGAAATGGAAGAGGGGACGTTGCAAAGGACCTCTACGAGGGGGTGATGTTGAACTACAGGGCCTACAAACGCTTCGGTGGGAGCTCGGCTATTGCCCGGAGAATGGCTCAGGAGGCCGAAAAGATGTTCAGGGACTCTGGAAGGTTCCCGAAGAGGGAAACCAGCGACCCATGAGTCCATTGTGGGCCCTTCCCTTGACGTTTAGCCATGGAAGAGTTTTTAAACCGTATCCGCAAGCCCCCCATGGTGATGGAGGTGAAGTTCAAGGGCAAAGCCTTCGGCAACTTCGTGAGGATTGAATTCGAGATCCTCACCCTCGGCGAGCTTAAGATAACGGACCTGCGAGACTTTGACGTTGATTCCATCAAGCTGGAGCTCAGGCCAACCTCCTCCGGGATAAAGGTCATCGGTATATGGGAAGGTAAAATCGAGGAGGCCGGGGAGGGAATAAAGAAGGCCCTCCTGGAGAGCTACAAACTTCGTGAGAGGATCCTCAACGGCATAAGGAGCAAAACCGAAGCCATAAGGAGCACCATGCACCAGCTCGGCTTTAAGGAGGAGGTTGAGGGCTACGGAAACGTCCTCAGGTTCACCAAAAAACTGGGGGCCTACAACGTGATGGTCGTGGTCTCAACCACGGACGATGTGGTGCGCGTTGAGGTTTACGGCAACGACGGAAAGATCATAAGCCCCGAGCTGGAGAGCATCTTCGAGGACGTTGAGATCGAGGAGCTCGAGGTTTACGACTTCGAGGACACCAAGGAGGAAAGGCTCGTCATCAACCTTGAGATACCGAAGAACGACGATAAGCCGGGTAACAAGATAGTGGAAGCCATAAAAATGATAGAAAACATGCTCATGGCCTGATCATTTGTATTTTCCCTCGAGCTGGAGCCCCTTGAGTCTGGCCAAGTTCGACCACGTTCTCGAGCAAAACATCATCCGATGCGAGCGTTAACATGTCCCTGTTCCATGGCATGTTCCTCACCACTTACACCGCCACTGTGACGTATCCGGCATCGTTTTATAAATCTCTTTCCCCTGAGTTTGTATTACCACCTTCGGTGTCAAAGCAGGTTTTTAACGGTTGGAATTTAACACGGAAGTGGTGATGGGATGTTCAGGCTCACGGACTTCAACTACCACAACAGAACGGTGTTTCTGAGGGTTGACCTTAACTCGCCCGTGAGGAACGGGAGGATAACGGACGATGCCCGGTTCAGGGCCGTTCTTCCCACTCTGGAGTACCTTCTGGAGCATGGGGCAAGGGTCGTCGTGGGAACCCACCAGGGCAGGCCCTACGGGGGCGACTACAACACCACGGAAGAGCACGCCCGGATCCTGAGCAACCTTCTGGGAACGGAAGTCGAATACGTGGAGGACATCTTCGGGAGGTACGCCCGCGAGAGGATAAGGCTCCTCAAGCCGGGAGAGGTCCTCATGCTGGAGAACCTCCGGTTTTCCGCCGAGGAGGTTGAATACAGATCCCTTGAGGAGTGTGAGGGGACTTTTTTCGTAAGGAAACTGGCACCCCTCATAGATTACGTCGTGAACGACTCCTTTGCGACATCCCACAGAAGCCAGCCATCACTGGTTGGCTTTGCGAGGTTAAAGCCCATGATAATGGGCCTCCTCATGGAGAGGGAAATCAACGCCCTCACCCATGCATATGATGCCAGTGAAAAACCCCGCGTTTACGTCCTCGGTGGATCGAAGGTAAGGGATTCGCTCCGGGTTGCGGAAAACGTCCTTAAAAACGACAGGGCCGATCTCATACTGACCGGCGGCCTCGTGGGACAGGTGTTCACCCTCGCCAAGGGCTTTAACCTCGGCGACACGAACCTCGAGTTCCTCGAAAAAAGGGGCCTTCTGGAGTCCGTGGATCGGGCCGAGAGGATACTCGATGAGTTCTATCCCTACGTGAGAACCCCCGTGGACTTTGCCATCGATTACAAAGGAAAGCGCGTCGAGGTTGACCTTCTGAGCGACGAGAAGTGGCTGTTCGACGACCATCCAATACTCGACATCGGTTCGAGGACGGTGGAGAAGTACGGAGAGATTCTAAGGAAGGCCGGCGTAATAGTGGCCAACGGGCCGATGGGAGTCTTTGAGATGAGGGAGTTCGCCGCGGGAACCGTGGGTGTCTTCAGGGGGATAGGGGAAAGCCGGGCCTTCAGCGTTGTGGGAGGGGGACACTCGGTGGCGAGCATCAGGGAGAACAGCATAACGGGAATAGACCACGTCTCAACGGGCGGCGGCGCGATGTTAAGCTTCTTCGCCGGGGAAAAACTTCCGGTTCTCGAGGCGTTGAGGATAAGCTACGAACGTTTTAAGGATAAAGTCGAGCCATAAGATGGTCAAAAGATGGGGGCCCAAAAATACATCAAAAACCCCTTCAGTCTATCGTCGCCTTTCTGAAGCTCATGGCGGCAATTCCGGTGAAGAGCACCGCTAAGAGCAGGAGCACCGCCCAGTCGGTGACGATTCCAAAGGCCGGCTCCACCCCCGCTAGGTAGTAGCGGGAACCGTCCACCGCGTACGTTAGCGGGTTTATCTCCGCAAGCCACTGCATCCAGCCGGGCATGGAGTCTATCGGATAGAACGCCCCGCTGAGGAAGGTTAGCGGAAGCATCAGCATGGTAACCACCATCTGGAAAGCCTCCATGCTCGTCATACTGAGGGCTATGGCGACGCCCATGCCCGCTATGGCAACGCCGACGAGAAAGCTCATCCCGAGCGTCGGAAGGACCCCACTCACCCTGAGATCGGCCAGAAGGAAGCTCAGGAGCAGGAGTATCACGCCCTGTATCATGGCCACTATGGATCCCCCCGTGATCCTGCCGACTATGGCCTCGGTTCTGCTCGCCGGTGCGACGAGGATCTCCTTGAGGAAGCCGAACTGCTTGTCCCAGATGAGCGTTATACCCTGCATGAAGCTCATGTTGAAAACCGTCATGGTCACCACACCGGGCACGAGGTAGGTGAGGTAATCCACGCCGCCGAAGATGTTCTTCGCGTAGGGGTTGTTGAACACCCCTGCCCAGCCCTTACCGAAGAAGATCAGCCATATGAGGGGGAAGATCAGGCTCCCAAAAACCCGTGCACGGGAGCGCAAAAAGCGCTTCAGCTCGCGGTATATCATGGTTAGAAAGACCTGCATGTTATCACCTCCTCCAGAGGGGTCCCCTCTTTCCGCCGTTTTCCTCCCTTATCTCCCTGCCCGTCAGGTGGATGAACACGTCGTTGAGGGTCGGCCTGTGGTAGCTTGCCTCCAGTATCTTAACCCCGGTTTCTCCAGCGAGCTCGAAGATAGCCGGCAGGGCCTCGAGGGCGTTCTCCACGTCTATCCTGACCCTCCCGTCCGGAAGAAGCTTGCAACCCTTGATGAAATCCGCCTTTAGGCATTTAAGCTCCTCAGCGGGGCTCTGTAGCCTAAGGTAAATCACGTCCTTTCCGACGAGCTTCTTCAGTTCCTCCGACGTCCCCTCGGCTATTATCCTGCCGTGGTCCATTATGGCTATCCTGTCCGCGAGTTGCTCCGCCTCGTCCATGTAGTGGGTGGTCAGGAATATCGTCATGTTGTGCTCCTCCTTCATGGTCCTTACGTACTCCCATATGTGGGCCCTCGTCTGGGGATCGAGGCCTATCGTCGGCTCGTCGAGGAAGAGCACCTCGGGTTCGTGAATCAGGGAACGGGCTATCTCAAGTCTCCTCCGCATCCCGCCGGAGAAGAACTTAACGGGCCTGTCGCGAAAATCCCAGAGCTCGACGAACTTCAAAAGGTTCTCTATTTTCTCCCTCAGCTCCTTCCCGCGGAGCCCGTATATCCTCCCGTGGATCACCATGTTCTCGTAGGCGGTGAGTTCCCTGTCAACGCTCGGGTCCTGAAAAACTATGCCTATCTTCCGCCTGACCTCCATGGGCTCTTTAACGACGTCGTGACCGACCACGCTGGCCCTCCCGGAGGTGGGTTTGAGAAGGGTGGTCAGCACGTGGACGGTCGTGGTCTTCCCGGCCCCGTTCGGCCCGAGAAAGGCGAATATCTCGCCCCTTTTCACACTGAAGGATACACCTTTAACGGCCTCAAAGTCGCCGTACTTCTTGACGAGGTTCTCGACCTCTATCGCCTTCATATCACTCACCCCCCAGAAGGATCAGCCTCAGTTCCCGGGCGCATTCCGTCAGAAGATCCCTGACCCGGGCCTTCTGCTCCTCCGTTAGCCCATCAATGGACTCAAAGAGCTCCTTAAACGCCAGTTTGAGCTCGTTTCCCCCGAGGTCGAGGAAGGTCCTGTAGGCGCGCATCCTTCTACGGACTTCCTCAAGCTCCCCCGAGTGCTCCCTGAGGTATTCCTTCCCCTTCTCCGTGATCAGGTACAGTTTCTTCTCCCTCTTTCCCGTACCCACGACCTCTATCAGACCCTTCCTGCGCAGTGAGTTGATGATGGGATAGATCGTTCCGGCGCTGGGCTTTACCCCGTACCTCTCCTCCAGCTCGGACATTATCCCATAGCCATGCTTCGGCTCGTGGAGAAGATCCAGCACGAGCACCTTCATGTAGTTCTTGAAGCTGGGATGCTCCATAACTCTCACCGATATATCGTTCGATATGTTATCCTTATAAGCTTTTCCGTGGAGCTTCCACGGGTGATGGAATGAGGGTCGTTCTAAAACCCCTCTTCGAGGCCGAACTCCCCGCTGACTTCCTGGACGTCCTGAGGGAAAAGCTCGCCGGGAGAGAGCTCAGAACGGGTGAAGAGGTGGAGGTGGAACTCCTCGGAAAGTCCCTCCGCTTCAGGGTCCTTCTGGCGGAGCCCTCCCCGGTGAGTGTAAAACGAAACACGAGGATAGAGCTTTCAAGTGGTTCCGTTGACGTGGTCGACTTTCAGTTCGACGAACCCATCGATGACGTCCTAACCTTCGAGGGAGGCTTCGTCGTCCTGCTCGGGAGGAAGGTTCTGATATTGAACCAGAACGGGCAAAAGATTTATAGCGACGAGTTCGAGGACCTGAATGGAGTTAGGGTTTCCGGAAGAACAGTGGTGATAATCCATGGCAGAAAAAAGCTCAGGCTCGTTAGATCTTGAGGGTTTCACCTTTGAGGAGAGCTGGGAAGAGAAGAGAAGACGCGCCGGGAAGATAGTTGACGTTCTGATGAAAACCTACCCGAGGGAGAACCTCCTCATAGGGGATCCCTACAGGGCGCTGGTGCACTGCATAATATCCCAGAGGATGAGGGATGAGGTGACTTACAGGGTCTGGCGGGAGCTTTTCGAGAGGTACGGGGACCTGAGGAGAATAGCCGACACGCCGGTCGAGGAGATGAGGGAGTTCCTCAGGAAGCGCGGGGTTGGACTCTGGAAGACCAAGGGGGAATGGATAGTCAGGGCTTCGAGGATAATCCTCGAGGACTACGGCGGAAAGGTTCCCGACGACATAAACGAGCTCATGAAACTCCCGGGCATAGGCAGGAAGTGCGCCAACATAGTTCTGGCCTACGGCTTCGGAAGGCAGGCCATCCCCGTTGACACCCACGTGAACAGGATAAGCAAGCGCCTTGGACTGGCCCCACCGAAGGTGGGCCCCGAGAAGGTGGAGGAGTACCTGAAGCGGCTCATTCCTCAGGACAGGTGGATATACGTGAACCACGCGATGGTGGACCACGGAAAGACCGTATGCAGGCCCTTAAACCCAAAGTGCGACTCCTGTCCGCTCAGACAGCTCTGTCCCTACGCAATGGGTCTCATCAGGAGGGAGGACATCAGGTAGTGCCTGCAAATTTTGAATCGCGAATGAACATTTCAGTTCATCGCAACTCAGGTTTTACAAAACGCAACTTTTTTATACATCCGGGGCGAGTTTCTCCCGGAAGCGGTTTCTTGAGGAGGGATAAGAATGGGGGAAAGCGTAATAGAGGAGATGAAACCCTTCTTCGAGCCGAAGGCCGTCGCCATCATCGGTGCAACGGACAAGAGGGGCAAGGTGGGTAACGTTATCTTTGAAAACTTCAGGAGGAACAAAGAAAGGGGAATTTTCAGGGGCAACGTCTACCCGGTTAACCCGAAACTCGACGAGATAGAAGGCTACAGGGTTTACCACAGCGTTAAGGACCTCCCCGATGACACCGATCTGGCGGTCATAGCGATCCCCGCGCGCTTCGTGCCCCCCACCATGAGGGAGATAGCCGAAAAGGGAATAAAATCCGTCGTGATCATCACGGGGGGCTTCGGCGAACTCGGTGAGGAAGGCAAGAGAATGGAGCGCGAGATACTCGAGGTAGCCCGCGAGAACGGGATAAGGGTAATAGGTCCCAACTGCGTGGGCGTTTACGTTCCAGATACCGGGGTTGACACCGTCTTCCTCCCGGAGGAGAAGATGGACAGACCAAAGAGCGGGCCCATAGCTTTTGTGAGCCAGAGCGGTGCCTTCGCGGCGGCGATGCTCGACTGGGCCGCCATGGCGGGCGTAGGCATAGGGAAGATGGTAAGCTACGGCAACAAGCTTGACGTGGACGATGCCGACCTGATGGAATACTTCCTCCACGACGATACCATAAAAGTCGTCACCTTCTACATAGAGGGCGTCAAAGACGGGCGGAAGTTCATCGATTCGGCGAGGAAGATAACGAGGGTCAAGCCCGTGATAGCCCTGAAGAGCGGGAGGAGTGAGTACGGTGCCAGAGCGGCCTCAAGTCACACCGGTTCGCTCGCCGGGGCCGACACGATTTACGATGCCGTCTTCAAGCAGACGGGAATAATCCGCGCCGAGGACTTCGAGCACATGTTCGATCTTGCCAAGGCCTTCGCGGCACTGGGGCACAAGCTCCCGAAGGGTGACAAGGTGGGCATAATCACCGACGGCGGTGGCGCAGGGGTTATGGCGAGCGATGCGGTCGCAAAATTCGGGTTAAAGATGGCCGAGCTCAGCGAGGACACCCTCAGGTTCCTGAAGGATAACTTCCCGCCGCACGCCGTTGCAGGGAACCCGACGGACGTGGTGGGAGATACCGACGCGGAGCGCTACAGGATAGCCATCGAGGGCTTTGTGAAAGATCCGAACGTCGATGCGATAGTCGTTATAGTCCTCTTCCAGGTCCCGCTCCTCGACGAGGAGAAGATAATAGACATCCTCGCGGAGTACCAGAAGAAGAGCGACAAACCCATAGTCGCGGTGGCGATGGGCGGTAAGAAGACGAACCACTACGCCGGAATGCTCGAGGAGAGGGGAGTTCCCGTTTACCCAACCCCGGAGAGGGGTGTCCGCGCTCTGGCCGGTCTCGTGGGTTACGCCCGCTATTTGAAGAAGGCCTGATCGGCCTTTTGGTGGTGGTATCATGAAGGAGGAAGCCCTAAAAGTTATAAACGAAGTCCTGTCCTCGGGCAGGACGGCCCTCGTTGAATACGAGGCAAAGCAGGTGCTCAAGGCCTACGGCCTTCCCGTTCCGGAAGAAAAGCTCGCCAGAAACCTCGATGAGGCACTCCGCTACGCGGAGGAGATAGGCTATCCGGTGGCCATGAAACTCATGTCACCCCAGATCCTCCACAAGAGCGATGCTAAGGTCGTCATTCTTAACGTAAAAAGCCCTGAAGAGCTCAGGGAGAAGTGGGAGGTCATCCACGAAAACGCGCGCAACTACAGGCCCGATGCGGAGATACTGGGGGTTCTCATAGCCCCCATGCTCAGGGTCGGGAGAGAGGTGATAATCGGCGTCACCGAAGACCCGCAGTTCGGCCACGCCATAATGTTCGGCCTCGGTGGGATCTTCGTCGAGATACTCAAGGACGTCACCTTCCGCATAGTGCCCATAACCGAACGCGACGCCCGGAAGATGATCAGGGAGATAAAGGCCTACCCGATCCTCGCGGGAGCGCGCGGTGAGGAGCCCGCCGATACAGACGCGATAGTGGACCTCCTCCTTAAGGTCAGCGAGCTCGTCAACGACCTCCGCGATTACATCAGGGAGATGGACCTGAACCCGGTCTTCGTCTACGAGAAGGGCAGGGGTGCGGTTGTGGTTGATGCAAGGATAATCCTGAAGGCACCCCGCTGATCCTTCTTTTTTCCCGACTCCGGCTATTCCTCCACCTTCGTCCCCCCTTTGTAGCTCAGGATGTCGTGGATTATGAGGAGGTTGATCAGAACCTCAAAGAGGAGGGACACCTCGCCGGCCATCAGGAACAGGAGGGCGAAGAAAAACGTAACCCCCGAGTAGACAAGGGCAACCCTCACGGCCGTCCGGTTCCAGCCCACACACCGTAGGCCAGTCCAGCGTTCAGCAGGGCAAAGGCCAGGTAAACCCCGGAGGGAATGGAGCAGGCGTAGTAAAGGAAAAAGAGGCCACTGAGAAGGAGCAAGGAGGAAGCTATCTTCGGGCCGCCCATTGAACCACCGGGTTCCCCTCGGGGACCGGCTATTTAAACCCATCGTCGGGAGACTACTTGAAGACTCCAAGCTCCAGCAGGCCGAGATAGAGGAACCACGAGAGTATCGTAAATGCCCCCACGAGCTCCGGAATGGCCAGACCTTTGAAGACCCGTGCCCTCACGAGGTAGACCATGAGGAGGAAGGTAACCCCGGCCAGAACCGACCAGAGGTAGCCCGTCGAAAGCCCTTTCCTGCCGAGCTTCAGGCCGATTATGAACACGTCCGACAGGGCAAGGACGTAGAAGAGCACCGCCGACGGTCCGTGGGGTGCGTACTCCTCCGGGAAAAGCCCCACGAGAAAGAGGAACACCATGGCGAGGGGCATTAAATAGCTCAAACCGTTCCTGAAGGCACCGAATGAAGCCACGAATCCCAGAAGGGCGAGGATCATCAGAAAACCGTTGAAGTAGTAATTGACGGGGTTCCTTATCGACCCCATGTCACTCAGGGCGTTCTCAGTCAGGGAAAACCACGGGTTCAGGCTCACCACCAGAAGGAGGCCAAGGACGAAGATCAGGGGAAATGAAACGCTCAAATAGGCGGATAGTCTTGTTAAATCCATGGAACCACCTCACTTCGGTTCTTTTCCGAATATCTCCCGGTAGAGCTTCCTGAACTCCTCCCACGAGCCCCTTATGATCGGATGCGCCGGTATGAAGGAGCACTCATCCTCCGGGAGGATTGAAAGTTCGAAGGTGCCTATCCTCCTGGCTATGTCCACTATCTCCTCCTTGTCCAGCCCCACGAGCGGTCTGTAAATCGGCAGATCCGTGGCCTGACTGACGATGTACATGTTATCGAGGGTCTGGGAGGCAACCTGACCGAGGGAATCGCCCATCACTATCCCCTTTGCCCCGAACTTCCGGGCTATTTCTCCGGCGTGCTTTACCATCATGTACTTGCAGAAAACGCAGGTGTACTTCTCCCTCTTCAGCTCCCTGAGCTTTTGTAAGACCTTCTCCCGTTCTCCGGGCTTAACAACTATCAGGTCCGCCTTTCCGCCGTAGTGATACCTCTTCAACCGGTTCCAGATTTTCCTGACCTTATCGAGGGTTTTCTCTCCCATATAGATGTGAACGGGGATTATCTCGACACCGCGCTTCATCATCAGGAAGGCCGCAACGGGAGAATCTATGCCGCCGCTCAGGAGGGCTACGACCTTTCCCTGGGTTCCCACGGGAAGGCCACCCCATGCCCGGACCTTATCGACGAAGACGTAGGCCCTGCCCTCCATTATCTCAACGCCCACCTCGATGTCGTAATCCCTGAGGTCGACCTCGCTCTCTTCGTTCTCGAGGATGTACTCCCCGACCTTCGCCTGAATCTCCGGGCTCTTCATCGGGAACTCCTTGGTTATCCTCTTCACGGTAACCCTGAACCGGGGTTTTTTGAGGTTCATCTCGCGCTTCTTCCTTCTGAAGAGCTTTAGAGCGGTTCTGTTTATCTTCTCGAGGGTGGCATCGATCTCCATCGCGGGCGACAGGGAGACTATTCCGAAAACCCTTGTGAGGGTTTCCACGGCCTTCTCCGCCCCGTTCATCCTCACAAGGACCCTCCCGTGCTTCGCCGTAACCTCCTTGAACTCCATCCCTTCGCTTACCAGCGCCTCACGGATGTTGTTTATGAGGATGTTCTCGAACCATCTCCTCGTCCGCCTCGACTTCGTTCCTATCTCGCCGTACCTCACAACCACAACGTTCATACCATCACCCCCCCACGCGCGGGAACTTCAGGACGATCTCCACGTACTTCTGTATGACGACGTAGAGGATCGTGGATATAATGTAGGACGACAGGAGTATGAGCTCGTTCATCTCGAAGATGTGGGATGCTATGGCCTTCGCCCTCGGCGTTGCATCCAGTATGGCACGCATGTATTTCCTCTTGAGCCAGCGGTTTACCTCCAGAGCAGGGAGGAGAAGGAGGAGACCGGCAAGGCCCCATATTTTTCCAAGGGCCAGCATAAGGAAGAGGGTCGATGCAAAGATAACCCACCCTCCGATGACGCCAAGGAACACCACGAACTCTATCATCCTCCCACATCCTGATTTTTAGATCAACCGGGCGATTCCCCCTAAGGAAGTACCTCACTGAGGTTCTCAACGATATGACCTCTTAAACCCCACCTGAAGGACTTCTCCGAGGGTATTAATTAAGCTTTTCGAAACTAAAGGTTTAAGAGAACCGGGACCAACTAAGGGTGGTGACAACATGTACGGGTGGAGGGGCAGACTTGGGCTTATAGTCCCATCGTCCAACACGACGATGGAAATGGAGCTGCATTCGGTACTTCCGGAGGGTGTATCACTGCACACGGCGAGGGTTCCCCTCGGCAGCGTGACCGAGGAGGAGCTCGTGAAGATGAACTCCTTCGGGGTTGAGGCGGCCAGACTCCTGAGGGACGCGGGCGTTGAGCTCATACTCTACGGCTGCACGAGTGGATCCTTCATCGGCGGGAAGGATTACGAGAAGGAGCTCGAGAACAGGATAGAGGAGGAGGTAAAGGTTCCCGTAGTGAGCACGAGCACGGCGGTCGTTGAGGCGCTCAAGATGCTCGACGCGAGGGACGTACTCGTCATAACCCCCTACACCGACGAGATAAACAGGCGTGAGAAGGAGTTCCTCGAGGCGAACGAGTTCAACGTGCTCGACATCAGGGGCCTTGGGATTGAGGACAACTCCCGGATCGGAAGGCTCGAACCCCACGAGGCGTATCGTCTCTCAAAGGCGAGCTTCATGGACGAGGCGGAGGCGATATTCATCAGCTGCACCAACCTCAGGACCTTTGAGATAATCGAACCCCTCGAGGAGGACCTCGGCGTTCCGGTTGTGACGAGCAATCAGGCGTCCCTCTGGCTCGCCCTGAGGGAAATGGACATTATGGAACGGATTCCAGAGCTTGGGAGGCTCTTCACGGAGTTCTGAAACGTCCGAAATACTTTTAAGAGCCCTCCCATATTTTCAGGCGTTAGTCACCCGGGGTGGTATAAATGGGGCTCATCGATGATATCCAGAAGCTTTCCTTGTACACCGCCTACAACACGAACGTGGACGCTATAACCTTCCTGAAAGGGGAGATCGTGCAGGGGCTTATAGACGAGTTCGGGGCCGATGCCGTGAGAAAGAGGATCGAGGATTACCCGCGGGAGATAAACGAGCCCCTGGACTTCGTAGCGAGACTTGTTCATGCCCTCAAAACGGGCAAGCCCATGGCGGTGCCACTGGTCAACGAGGAACTCCACGAATGGTTCGATTCCCACTTCAGATACGACGTCGAGAGAATGGGCGGTCAGGCGGGGATCATAGCCAATCTGCTGGCCAACCTGAACCTCAACAGGGTGGTGGTTTACACTCCCCACCTCGCGAAGAAGCAGGCCGAGATGTTCGTGGACAGACCCAACCTCCTCTATCCCGTCGTTGAGGACGGAAGGTTAGCGTTCAAACACCCCCGCAGGGCCTACCGTGAGGGCGATCCCGTAAAGGTGAACCGCATCTTCGAGTTCCGCGCCGGAACGACCTTTAGACTCGGGAACGAAAGGATAGAGGTTCCATTTTCCGGAAGGTTCATCGTCTCCTCGAGGTTCGAGAGCATAAGGATATACACCGATCCGGAGCTTAAGCCCTTCCTGCCCGAGATAGGCCTTCAGGTCGACGGGGCAATCCTATCGGGCTATCAGGGAATAAAGCTTCGCTATTCGGACGGTAAGGACGCCAACCACTACCTCCGGGAGGCCAAGAGGGACATACTCCTCCTCAAGCGGGAGAAGGACGTCAAGGTCCATCTGGAGTTCGCCTCGATACAGAACCGCGAGCTGAGGAAGAAGGTGATCTACAACCTGTTTCCCCTCGTGGACAGCGTCGGCATGGACGAGGCCGAGATAGCCCACGTCCTCAACGCCCTCGGCTACTCAAAGCTCGCGGATAGGATATTCACCTACAACCACATACAGGACACCATCCTCGGCGGGAAGATCCTCGTGGACGAGATGAACCTCGAGGTGCTCCAGATACACACGATCTACTACATAGCCTACATAACCCACTCCGACAACCCGCTGAGCGAGGCGGAACTGAGGAGCAGCCTCGAGCTCGCAACGACACTCGCGGCTTCAAGGGCATCCCTCGGGGAAATAAACTCCCCGGAGGACATAAAAGCGGGCATGAAGGTTCCCTATAACGAGCACGGCGAGTTCGTGAAGCTCCGCTTCGAGGAGGCAAAGAGGAAGCTCAGAACCAGAGAGTACAAGGTTGTGATAATCCCCACGAGGCTCGTCAAAAATCCCGTCTCCACCGTCGGCCTCGGGGATACGATCTCGGCCGGAGCGTTCACGAGCTACCTCGCGATGCTGAGAAAGAAGAACGCCCTTTGATTCTACTTCATTAATTCCTCCATCAGTCCGGCCTTCTCCTGCGCCCTCTTGAGGTGTTCAACGGTTACCCGGGTATACACCTGAGTCGTCGAGAGGTTCGAGTGGCCGAGGAACTCCTGAATGACCCTGATGTCAACTCCGTTCTCGAGCATGTGGGTGGCGAAGCTGTGGCGGAGCATGTGGGGGGTCACCCTTACCCCAGCTCTCTCACCGTACTTCCGGAGGAGGTACCAGACTGTCTTCGGCGAGATCCCGTCCTTTCTCCTCCGTCTGTCCTCAACTATGAGGTACTCGCTTGAATCGTCCCTCGTCCCAAGGTAGGACTTTATGGCCTCCATCAGAACCTCCGAAACCGGAACGACCCTGTCCTTCGCCCCCTTACCGCCGCGCACGACTATGAGCGAGCGCTCGAAATCAACGTCCGACCTCTTGAGGTTGCAGAGCTCGCTAACCCTCAACCCTGCGCCGTAGAGGAGGAGGAATATAAGCCTGTCGCGTTTCTTCGTTTCGGGTATCACTGAGAGGAGCTTCTTCGTCTCCTTTTTCGTGAGGGCCTTCGGCAGGCTTTTGGGGGCCTTTGGAGGTTTGAGCTTCTCCGCCTCGTCATCGTAGCCCTCAAAACGGAAGTAGGAACGCAACGCCTGAACCACCAGATTGAGGCTCCTGTTGGAGTAGCCCTTCTTCCTCAGGCTTGCCAGAAAGCGAAGGGCGGAGCGGGCGCTGGTTCCCCCGCCCCACTCGAGGTAGCGCCTCACGTAGTAGGAGTACATCCTGACCGTGTTCGGGCTCTTTCCCGCGAGGTCCAGGTAGGTCTCGTACTCCTCAAGGGTCTCCCGAAGGTTCATATCACTGCCCCTCTGCTTCCCTCGGCTTCATAGGCTCCTCAGGGGACCCTTCAGAGTTTTGAGGTTCTTCAACCGGCCCTTCCGCAATCTCCGGGAGCTCCTCCGGTGGTTCAGAAGGTTCTTTTATGCTTATGCTGAGGTAAACCGTCCTGAGGAGCTCGTCCACGAGGGCCCTCTCCTCCGCAAAGATGTAACCCTGTCCAACTACCACCCTTCCGGCCAGCCCGAGCTTCTCAACGGCCCTCCCGATGTAGGCCTCATCGGGGACGGGCTCCGCCGGGAAGAGTGATTTCCATGCTTCCTCGATGGGGTAGACCTTTCTGGAGTTCTCAAGGATCGTCCTGAGCTCCTCGTTGTTCTTCCTAAGCCTCTCGTTTTCCTCTTTGATCTCCCCGTAGGCCCTTAGGGCAGAGTCGTACTCCTCCCTGAGCTTCCTGTACTCCTCGGTCAGGTTATCGTAGCGCCCCTTGAGGTCGAGGAGCTGGTTCCTCAGGCTCATGTACTCGGGTAGCACCTGAAGGCTCTTCAGGCCCGCCCTTACGAGGGCGTTCTTCAGCTCCTTCCTGACGAGCTCCACATCAATGTGCTCCAGATCATGGCCGAGGGGGAGCTTCATCCTCTCAACGTGGCCCACCATCTCACCGAGCTCGTTGAACAGCCTTTCGGCGAGTTCCCGTCCAACCCTATCGGCGTCGGTGGCTATTATGAGCAGATCCGCCCCCGCGGCGGCGCCCTTCGCTATCTCGATGTTCGTCGTAGGGATTATGGCCGAAATCGTTACGTTGTACTCGCTCCCAAGGGCCATGCCCCTGAGGGCCTTGCTTACCACCTCAACGTCGCTCGCACCTTCAACAAGTATCCTGACGTCAACTATGGTCATTTCCATCACCCGGGTACTTCGTCAGAACTATGGAGAAGTCCTTAAAAATCCTCCCCAACGTCAACCTTAAGATCGGGCCTCTCGAGGACCACCCTCCCGTCCGGGAGCAGGTGCATGCCCAGAGCCCTTATCTCAACGCCCCTTTCCCGGGCTTCCCTCAAAAGCCGGGCTATCTCGGGATCGCCTCTTTCGTAGGGCCTGAACTTCTCAACGCCGGGGAGGGCACCCACGAAAAATATCATGGTCCTTTTCCCCTCCTTCGAGAGTTCCATGAGTTCTTTGATGTGCTTCCTCCCCCTGACGCTCGGACAATCTGGATACATGGCGTATTCTCCCCTATCCCCTCCCCGCAGAACGGCGCTCTTCATCTCGGCGTATATCTCCCCGGAAGGGCATTCGAAGAGGTAGTCGAGCCTCGATCTTCCCACGGTAATTTCCTTCCGCTTTATCCTGCAGTTCTCAAGCCACGGGATGAGATTGAGCTCGAGGGCCCTCTCAAAGGCTTTAGCCTGAGTTCGCGTGTCTATTATAGCCCCCTTTCCTCCAGAGTCCTCGAAGGCGACGAGAACGAAGTCCGTCTTTCCGCCGCTCTTGGGGGTGCAAAAGGCCTTCCTTCCGGGGATCATGAACTCATCCAGTCTACCGGTGTTCGTAACGAGGGCCCTTCTGGGATCGCCGTTCACATCCACGAGGGCCACGAAGCGGTTGAGCCTCTTCAGAAAGGTGCACTCGATTACCGGAAGCTTCAGTAGCATGGAACAATTTAAACCCTACAGATTAAAAAGGTTTGCCGGGTTGGCATGGGGCATTCAACCATGTTTCTGGTTTAACCATGTTTCTGGTTTGCTGGACAGGGGCTTTGGCCTTTTTCTGACCGTTCTGACCCTGCCCTACTCACCCCCCAGCAGGCTGAAGGCAAAAATTCCTCCAATCAAAACGCCTAATATGAGGGAGAAGCCAAGCATCAGCCCGATCCTCAAACTTTTTCCTCCAGATTTTTGTAGAGCTCCGATATAGGGAATGAGCACTATAACGTTCAAAAATATAAGTGTCCATTTCTGTGGAAAGAGGTCCATTATTTCCTTTGCGATGAAAGAGTATGCAAAGCCAAAAGAAAACAGCCAGATGTATGGATTATATTTGCCCCCCATGTTCGTCACCATCTTTAATTTGAGGAAACGTAATTTAAGCTTTTTTAGCGGGACACCTAAAACCTTAAATATCCATTAAGATGAACATCTAAAAGAGGTGATCGAGATGGTGGACTATGAGCTTCTCAAAAAGATAGTCGAAGCACCGGGTGTTTCGGGCTACGAGTTCCTCGGAGTCAGGGACGTGGTCATAGAAGCCTTCAAGCCCTACGTGGACGAAATAAAGGTGGACAAACTCGGCAACGTCATAGCCCACAGGAAGGGCAACGGTCCGAAGGTAATGCTCGCCGCCCACATGGACCAGATAGGACTCATGGTAACCCACATAGAGAAGAGCGGATTTTTAAGGGTTGCACCCGTCGGAGGAGTGGATCCAAGGACTTTGATAGCCCAGCGCTTCAAGGTCTGGATCGATAAGGACAAGTTCATCTACGGTGTTGGCGGTTCGGTTCCGCCCCACATCCAGAAGCCCGAGGACAGAAAAAAGGCCCCGACGTGGGATCAGGTCTTCATCGACGTTGGAGCCGAGAGCAGGGAAGAGGCCGAGGAGATGGGCGTTAAGATCGGCACGATAATAACCTGGGACGGTCGCCTGGAGAGGCTCGGAAAGCACCGTCTGGTCAGCATAGCCTTCGACGACAGGATAGCCGTTTACACCCTCGTGAAGGCCGCTCAGGAGCTCGAGGAGAGCGACGCGGATATCTACTTCGTGGCAACGGTTCAGGAGGAGGTTGGACTCAGAGGTGCCAGGACGAGTGCCTTTGGGATTGATCCGGATTACGGCTTTGCAATTGACGTTACAATAGCGGCAGACGTTCCCGGAACACCGGAGCACAAGCAGGTAACCCAGCTGGGAAAGGGAACCGCGATAAAGATAATGGACCGCTCCGTCATATGCCACCCGACCATCGTCCGCTGGATGGAAGAACTGGCCAAAAAGCATGAAATCCCGTACCAGTGGGACATCCTCCTCGGAGGAGGAACGGACGCCGGAGCCATACACCTGAACAAGACCGGCGTTCCGACAGGAGCGGTAAGCGTTCCCGCTCGCTACATCCACTCGAACACGGAAGTCGTTGACGAAAGGGACGTCGATGCCAGCGTAAAGCTTATGGTAAAGGTCCTCGAGGAGATACCCGGGCTCGAGCTCTGATTTTACTCCCTTCTACCCATTTAAACCCGGGGATTAGGGTATCAGGGTTCTCGAGGGCTGGCATCCTCCGGGGCGACCTCCGGGGGGGATTCCCTCTTTTCGAGCTTCATCCATTCGTACCAGAAGAACAGCACACCGGAAACCACCCCCAGAACGACAAAAGGCCATTTCGAAGGCAGGGGCAACCCGCGGTGCCAGTTGTAGAGCAGGAAGTTCTGATAGAAGAACAGGTAGGCGAGCCAGCCCACTATGACCGCTTCCACCGAGTACTCGATGAGTTTCTGCTCCCTTTCCTCCACGCCCTTCACCTGAGGAAAGGTTAAAAGCGGGCCGTTAAAACTCTTTCCCATGGAAGAACTTCAGAGCTACTTTCCATACGCCACCCTGAGGCCCAATCAGAGGGAGTTCATAAGGATCGTCTCCGAAGCCGTAGAAAAGGGCGAGAACGCCATAATAGAGGCCCCCACGGGTTTTGGAAAGACCGTGAGCGTTCTGGCCGGCGTTCTTCCCCACGTCAGGGAGAGGGGCTATAAAGTCCTCTATCTGGCGAGAACCCACAAGCAGATGGACAGGGTCATCGAAGAGCTGAAGGCCATAAACGGCAAAACACCGGTCTCAGGGGTTGAACTGCGGAGCAGAAAGGACCTCTGCCTCCACACCTACCTGACTCAGTTCACGAGCGACGCTTATACTGCAATGGTGGTCTGCAGGAACCTTAAGAAGCTCGGAAAATGCGAGTTCTACGAGAACGAGAAGAAGAAAAAGAACGAATTCGAGGAGCTGGTGAGGTTCTTCCTGAGCGAGCCTGCCCATCCCGCGGAGATACTGAGCTACGCCGAGACGCTGGAACTCTGCCCCTACGACGTGACCAAAAGGGTGGCCGAGAGGGCCGATGTAATAGTGGCCAGCTACCTTTACCTCCTCAACCCGACGATAAGGGAGAACTTCATAGGCTCCCTCGACGTTGACTACTCCGATCTGGTGGTCGTCTTCGATGAGGCCCACAACCTTCCCGACCAGGCCATCTCGGCCCTGAGCGACAGTATAAGCATTTACACGGTGAACAGGGCGATAAAGGAGGCCGACGAGTACAACGAGCACGAGATAGCGAACTTCCTGAGCATATTCGGGCGGGGACTGGAGATACTCCACGAAGAAAAGCTCAGGGACAGGGAGATCAGGGAAACCCCCATCCAGCCGGAGCTCATATTCTCCCACGTTGTCGACATCCTGAACCTGAACGCCCGGAGACTGGTCAGGATACTGAACGACATGGTCTCCGTTGGTGACGCCATAAGGGAGGACAGGATAGGGAAGGGCAGGCCACCGCGCTCCTACATAGGCAGAATCGGGGAGTTTCTCCTGCTGTGGCTCTCCCTCACCGGAAGGGACGACTACCTCTTCCTCATGAGCCGGGAACGGAACTTAAGCCTTGAGCTCGTGGCTCTGGATCCCGCAAAGGCCCTCGGCTTCCTGAGGAACGTTCACAGTGCCCTTTTCATCTCCGGAACGCTCACCCCGATGGAAGCGTTCAGGGACGTTATGGGCATCGAGAGGGTCAGGATGAAGAAGTTCCCGAGGATGGTGAAGAGGGAAAACGCGCAGGTTCTCGTGGCAAAGGACGTTTCCACGAGGGGCGACGAGCGCTCGCCGAAGGTTTACAGGCGCATGACAGAGTACATCGTCGAGGCCGCTAAGATCATCCCAAAGAACGTTGGGGTTTTTACCGCATCCTATGAGGTTCTTCAGGGATTGCTCTCCGCAAACCTCGCCCTTCGCCTTGAGGAAACAGGAAAGGCGGTTTTCATAGAGAGACAGGGAGTTTCTTCCAGAGAGAACGACGCCATGGTGGCGAGCTTCAAGGCCCACGCCCGGGGCAACGGGGCCGTTCTCCTCGGCGTCATGGGGGGAAGGAACAGCGAAGGGCAGGACTACAGCGGCGACGAAATGAACGGGGTCGTTCTCGTCGGGATACCCTACTCGAGGCCAACCCCGAGGGTTCAGGCTCAGATAAGGTACTTCGAGAGGAAGTTTCCGGGCAAGGGGCGCTATTACGGCTACTACCTGCCTGCCCACAGAAGGCTCGTTCAGGCGGCCGGAAGGGTGCACCGCTCGGCCGAGGAGAGGGGCTCGATAATAGTGCTGGACTACAGGCTCCTCTGGAGGTCGATAAGGAAGGACCTGCCCGACTGGATGCGGGAGGGGATCAAACCCGTGGATCTCGGGAGAATGAGGCTCCACCTGAAGAGGTTCTGGAAGGTAGAAGTCGATGGTGCCGGGGCGGGGCTTTGAACCCCGGACCTCTCGGTTTCTCAGGCTTCCCCGAAGGAAGCGCCCTATGAGCCGAGCGCTCTGACCAGGCTAAGCTACCCCGGCACTGTCCGAGCGCCCGGCTTATACCTTCAGGGGGGCATTTTTAAACCTTTCGATGAGGAGAACTTATAAGGAGCACGCCCCATCCCTTCCCATGATGAAGTTCTCCCTGACGATCGCCCTCGCCCTCATGGTGATCACGGCGGGCTGTATCTCCTTCCCTCCCGGCAGCTCAACGACAATGCCAAAGGCCCCGGGGCCGGCCAACGAGGGTTTCTCCCTTCCCGATCGGAATGGAACCTTCAACTGCTCCGGGATCCTGTGGCGCTACGTCCTGAGGGAGGCTCTTGGGTGCATGCTCAACGAAGAGGAGCTCAATGCCCTCTCCCCTCTGGCGGAACGGCTGAGGGGTGAGAACCTAACCCGGAGCGTATGGAACGTCCTCAGGTGGGAGGGGGAAGAACTGAGCTACGACTATGAAAAGGCCAGAGAACCCTCCGTGAGGATAGTAACCCATCCCGATGGACATCAGGAGGTCATTGAGGGACGGAACAACACCATCCAGACGCCCTACGAAACGATAAAGAGGAAAAAGGGGGTATGTGCGGACTACACCGTCCTAACGGTCGCGCTGCTTCTGGCGATGAACCACTCCCCGGTCTACGCCATGGAGATGAACCTCACGGGGGAGGGCCACGCGGCGGCACTGGTGAGGATTGGGGGATGGTACTTCTTCCTCGACCAGCACCTGCCACCCATGGACCCCGCTTCCTACTACCGCCACTGGAAAAGGGAGGGAAGGGATGTACTCAACGCAACGCTCTACGAGGTCACCATCCGAGGAAACAAAGCGGATGTGAGGGTCCTCGGGACCGTCTCCAAAGGGTGGTTCCTCGGGCAGGATTATACAGTGACCGATGCCGACGTCAGGGGTCTGGCCCTCTCGATGATGAGCCTTCTCCGGGATAGATACAACCTGAAAGCGGACGGGTCCCTGCGGGAAGCGGGTGGAGGTTTTCCAGAGGGCTACGGAAAGATCCGGAGGTGGGAGGTCACTTACTACGCTCTGGCGGATGCCTACCATCCCCTGTTCCGTGATGGATACTCTGAGTGGCTGGTTTCCAGAATGCTCTCGAATGGAGAGCTCGAGGAAGAGATCGAGAAAAGCGATGCGGTCTGGATAGACGCAAGAAAGGAAGGCGAGGACCTGATCCTCACCATCTACCTCGGTAGTTCTTAGGACGGCGGTAGTTGCGCCCTCTGTAGTCCGAAAGCTCCTCGCTGAGCTCCGACCTCTTCACCTCAACGCCGGCCCTCCGGGCGAAGTAGTCCAGCCTGTCCCTCTCGCCGGGGACCACGAAGGTTACCGCCTTTCCGCGCCTGCCCATCCTTCCGGTCCTGCCTATCCTGTGGACGTAATCCTCGGGCGTCATTGGCAGGGAGTAGTTCACGACGTGGGTTATATTCCGAACGTCCCATCCCCTCGCTGCCACGTCCGTCGCCACGAGGATCCTCGTCTTCCGGTTTTTAAAGCGCCTGAAGGTTCTCTCGCGTGCGGCCTGACTCATGTCGCCGTTTAAAGCCTCGGCCGGGTAGCCGGCCCTCCTGAGCCTCTCGCTCAGCTCGCGGGTCTCCCTCTTGGTGGCGCAGAAGACGATACCGTAGAAGTTATCGTCGAGCACCTTCCTCAGCACGTTGAACTTTCTTCCCGGAAGAACCTCGACGTACTCCTGATCCACCATCTCGGGAACGAGGCTGTCACTGCTGACGCTTATCACCTCGTGGTTGGTCATGTAGCGTCTCGCGAGCCTTTTAATGGCAGCCGGCATCGTGGCGGAGAACATCAGCACCCTCTTCTGTCTGGGGGTCTCCCTGAAAATCGCCTCTATATCATCGATAAAGCCCATGTCGAGCATCCTGTCCGCTTCGTCGAGGATGAAGAACCTCACGGACCCGAGATCGAGGGTTCCGCGCCTTATGTGGTCGAGAATCCTCCCGGGGGTTCCCACCACGACGTGGGTTCCCCTCTCAAGCGCCCTGATCTGGGGTCCTATCGGCTGGCCCCCGTAGACGGCGTAAACGTAAACCCTCTTCCTCCCGCGGAGGCTCCTGATCTCGTCCGCCACCTGAAGGGCGAGCTCCCTCGTGGGGGTGAGCACTATGGCCTGAACTGCAAGCAGTTCAGGATCGACGGCCTCGAGTATCGGCAGGGCGAAGGCGGCGGTCTTTCCGGTCCCGGTCTGGGACTGGCCGATTATATCCTTTTCACCCGATATAAGGCGCGGGATTACCTCCCTCTGAATGTCCGTTGGGGTTTCAAAACCCTTTTCCCTGACGGCCACCAGCGTGGCCTCGGATAAACCCAAGCTTTCAAAACTCATCTTTACAGCTCCTTAATATGCTCAAACGCACTCCTCCTCAAACGGAACGCGTTGAGAAGAAACGCGATCTGGCGGGCCGGGGGGGATTCGAACCCCCGACCACGGGATTAAGAGTCCCGCGCTCTAACCATGCTGAGCTACCGGCCCTCAACCCAAAGCCATAGAGGGGAAGTTGGCTTATAAGTTTTTTGGTCAGGAAGATCGTGAGTTTGAGATAAAGATTTAAAGGTTCAAAGCGTATGAACGTTACGATGATAACGTACGAAGGTATCAAGCTCGCGGCCGAGTTGGTTGCATTCGCTTCCATCACCGCGGTAGTTTACCTTATATTCCCCCTTAGAAAGGTAATAAAAGAAGTTTTAGGGGGTTCTACAGTAAGGATGGTTTACGTCGGTGTGATCGTTTTCTGGTCAGGGTATCTGGTAAACGTACTCAACGACGTCTTCCCTCTGGAGTTCATGAAGGTACTGGACGACGTTATAGTGGCCATAGGCATGGTGATAATAACCGTATCGATGGTGGGGATTAAAAAGGAGATAACGGCCCACGTGAAACCCGAGGTCGTTCTCAATGGAACTTCGGGGGTGGAGACCGGGGCTTATTTGATCAAACCCCTGCCCCTCCAGCGTATTCTTGGACTTATACCCGGAAAGAGGGTGCTTGCCATAACGAGGGACCCCCAGCCCTACGAGGAGGCCGGTGTTCCCCACATCTGGTTAACGAACATGGACCACCCGCGGGCGATCTCCCCAACGAGTCTCGCCCCCCTGCTGCACGCCGTAAAAAACAGCGCTGATGACAACACCTTTGTCATTCTGGATGGTTTACACTATCTCATCGTCCAGAACGGCTTTGAATCAACCCTCAAATTCCTGCTGTCCTTAAAGGATATCCTCCTTCAAAAGGGAGCAGGTATAATGCTCATCGTTGATCCCGGGACACTGGAGAAGAGGCAGCTCGCGATTCTCGAAAGGGAATTCAAATGGATGCCGGAATGAGGCTGCCTGCCATAAGGGGGTTACCACAAAATTTATAAAGGGCTCCAGAGCGTTATAATCTGGCAACGCGGGGGTTGCCGAGCCTGGTCAAAGGCGCAGGATTGAGGGTCCTGTCCCGTAGGGGTTCCGGGGTTCAAATCCCCGCCCCCGCACCAGCCAATCACCATCCGTAAATCCGCTCCATCAGGTGCCTTCTTATCCTCCTTCCGTAGTAGTGGCCTATTCCCATTCCCACGAGCAACCCTCCGAGGTGGGCGTAGGCGTTGACGCCCGGCAGGATGCTGTTTATGATGAAGAGCATGAGGGCGTTTAACAGCGCCCCCTGAACGTTCCCGCCCACAACACCGGTTATGAGTATCAGCGCCCCCGCTATCCCGAAGAGGGCCCCGCTCGCCCCCGCACTGACCGCGTAGGGGGGAAGCATTAAAAGGCTTAGCAGGTTCCCACCGAGGCCCGAGACGAGGTAAACCATCGCCAGCCTCCCCGGTCCGAGGATCCCCTCGAGCTGTCGCCCTATCACCAGCAGGAAGTACATGTTGAAGGCTATGTGGAGCATTCCAACATGCACGAACATCGAAGTCAGAGGCTGCCACCACCAGCCGTAATGCAGGACGGCGTAGTTCCACTGGCCGAGCCTTTCAAGGACCCCGCGGCTTATGAAGAGGGGGTTACCGCTGAGAACGGATTCCAGAACGTAGAAGCCGACGTTCATCAGGAAGAGCGTGAAGGTCGCCTTTCCATAGCGGTGGAAGTAACGCTCAAGGCTCATCGCAGCTCCTCCAGAACCTTATCGAGAAGAAGGCGGTCGTTGACGGCTATAACGTTCGTCTTGCTCGATGCGTCGAGCCTCAGCCTCAGCTCCCTTCCCCGCTCGTCCGTCACGATAGCCCCCGCTTCTCTGGCGATTAGAACCCCGGCCGCCACGTCGGTCGTTCTGACGTAGTTCCTCACGTCGAGCACCCCGTCAAGGGCCCCTCTGGCAAGGTAGGCCAGCTCGAGGGCTATTGTACCGAGGACGCGGACCCTCTTAACCTTCCCTATCAGCCCGGTACCCCTGCCCCGTGTGTAGAAGCTCAGGGCTTCCCTCCCGGGTTCCGGTTTCTTCACCCTTATCGGCCGCCCGTTCATGAAGGCACCGTTACCGGGGATCCCCTCGTAGAAGTTCTTCGTCACAAACTCGTATATCGCACCGTAGACGGGTTTTTTACCCCTGAATACGGCAAAGCTAAAGGAGAACAGCGGTATTCCTGAGACAAAATTGTAGGAACCGTCCACCGGGTCAACGACGGCCGTGTAATCGCTCCCGCTGTCGATCAGGCCCCTCTCCTCGCTGACGATGTTGATTCCGAGGGGCCGAAGTTCACTTAGGATAACGTCCTCCGCCACTTTATCGACGTACTTGGTCACGTCGCCACTGACGTTCTTCCCGAGGTTCTCACCGGCCCTCGGGGTGCCGAAGAGGGGCATTATCTCCCTCTCAACCTTTCCGGCTATTTCAAGTGCGATCTCGTTCCAACGGATCATCTCAACCACCCATCAGCATTATGAGCAGGTTCCTCGTGCCCGGCCCGAAGCCGAGTATAAAGACCGTGAGCTTCACGAAGTTTATGAGGTCCCGGTCTTCCTCCTCCATCCACCCATCGAGCACCCAGACTATGGGAAGCAGCACGAGGAACTTCTCCACATACATAACCGCCGGCGTTCCCGAGAGGTTGATGAGCCACCTCGCCAGGACGTGCTGCTCCCAGAAGCCGAAGAACTGGAGCCCGACGAAGGTCGTCGTGGCATCGTAGAAGTGGGTGTAGAAAAGCAGGGAGTTGTCCTTAACCACTGGAAGAAACTTCGAGGTGAGCCATACGAAAGCTTCGGCTATCAGGAGGGCGGGGATGAAGTATTCGAGAGGTTTAAGGTTCAGGTTAACCCTCTCATGGTTTATGAGCAGGATGAAGAGCAGTCCCCCGACCAGAACCCAGCCGAAATCCCGGTAGATCGGGTAAAGCCTCTCCTCCGGGCCGAGGTGTATCCAGACGGCGTAGAGGGAAGCTATGGCAAAGGCCGCTATGACAAAGTACGCCCCGGGGCTGACCGTTAGGTATGTGCGCGGAAGGATCCCGGTATCGGTCATGCTCCTCATGAGCGGGCCGAGGATTACGTAGGGCATAAGGGCCCTGAAAAAGCGGTCGTCGACCCTTATCCCCATGCGCTTGAGCATTTTGTAAAGCAGTATAACCGCCACACCAAGGATGAGAGCGTAAACGAGGGTATTCACCGGATTGTAACCCTGATTTTCCGTTATCGGCCTGACGAAGTAGTCCTGAAAGAACTCGTGAAGCCCCATTACACCACCGTGAAGGGTTCTTCCGATAGTCTTAAAGCTTTTCCCACCCTAAAGGAAGGGGTGGTGAGAGAAGTGCATCTGATGCAACTCCCGCGGGAGGTTTTGCTTGGCGAGGATCTCAAAGGAGAGGTCGTTAACGTTGCAAAGAGGCTCGGACTGGGAGAGAGAGTTTTAGTGCTCTACGGACCGAGGACCCGGGAGATAGCGGGGAAGGAAGTCGAGAAAAACCTGAAGGAGGCCTTCGATGTTGATGCCCTCGTCGTAAGGGAAGCCACCCTCGGAGAGGTCGAGAGAACCCTGCAGGAGACGAAAAACAACGACATCAACTGGATTATAGCCGTCGGCGGCGGGAGCATAATAGACGTCGCCAAGCTCGCCTCGTTTAAGGCCGGCGTTCCCTTCATCAGCTTTCCCACGACAGCCTCTCACGACGGCATAGCAAGTGCGAACGCGTCCATCAAGGGCCTCAACTCCAAGACCTCGGTAAAAGCCGTGCCGCCGGTGGCGGTGATAGCGGACGTCAGGGTGATAAAAACCGCTCCCTACCGCTATCTGGCCGCTGGCGTTGGGGATATGATAAGCAATCTAACGGCCGTAAAGGACTGGCAGCTGGCCCACAGACTGAAGGGCGAGTACTACAGTGAGTACGCCGCTTCCCTGAGCCTGATGAGCGCCAAGATGGTTATAAAGAACGCGGACATAATAAGGCTTGGCAAAGAGGAGAGCGTGAGGAAGGTCGTGAAAGGCCTGATCTCGAGCGGTGTGGCCATGAGCATAGCCGGTTCCTCGAGACCCGCCAGCGGTGCGGAGCACCTCTTCAGCCACGCACTCGACGTTATAGCCCCCAAACCCGCCCTGCACGGTGAGCAGGTCGGCGTCGGCACGATAATAATGGCCTACCTTCACGGCCTCAACTGGGAGGAGATCAGGGAAACCTTAAAGAAGGTGGGGGCGCCAACCAACGCATACGAGCTGGGCATCGATCCAGAGATAATCATCGAGGCCCTGACGATGGCTCACACGATAAGGCCCGAGAGGTATACCATCCTCGGAAGGGACGGTCTAACGAGGGAAGCCGCTGAAAAGGCCGCTAAAATCACTGGAGTCATCTGAAGATCACCCGTTCACGTGGAGGTGTCTAAATGGCGATAATCACGCTGGTTGGAGAAAAACTCGCGAAACCCGGAATGGAGTTCATATACTACGGCCCGGCAGAGCCGTGCAAGACGTGCAAACTGGCAGGGGTCTGCGTCGGAAACCTCGAACCCGGCAGGAGGTACAAGATACTCCGGGTAAGGAGCATGCCCTCCCACCACTGCCCGCTGCACGAGGGCAAGGCCCGGGTTGTTGAGGTGGTCGAACCGAGCATCGAGGTTGCCGTAGAGCCGAGGCTCGCGATACCCGGCTCGGTGATAAGGCTGCGCTTCGAGGAGTGCAACGACGAAGAAAAGGCCGACGTCTTCAGGCCGGAGGGCCTCTTCGAGGGCGACAGCGTTAAGATAATTGAGGTAACCGGAGAGGTCGAGTGCAACGGTAGAACCTACAGGATCGTCAAGGTCATGCGCAAGAAGGATTAACGTTTCCTTTTTCCCATCCCTTTCCGGGGTTTACGGAAAACTAAAAAAGGTCCCTTCAGACTTCTTCCCATGACCGTCTACGTTATCGACGCTGCAATGTTCATTCAGGGAGTTGACGTGGAGGGCTTTACAACCCCAAAGGTCGTTGAGGAGGTTAAGGATCCGGAGTCGAGGCTCCTCCTTGAAGGCCTCATGAACGCGGGCAAGGTGATCGTAAGGGTCCCATCCAGGGAAAGCGTGAGGATGGTCGAGGAGGCCGCCAGAAGGACGGGAGAGCTGGAGGAGCTCAGCGAGGCCGATCTTGAGGTTCTGGCTCTGGCTTATGAGCTCGGGGCCGTTCTCCTCACGGACGACTACAACCTTCAGAACGTGGCGAAAACCCTTGGGATAACCTTCAAAACCCTCAAAAGGGGAATAAAAAGGGTAATCCGCTGGAACTACGTCTGCACGGGCTGTGGAAAGCGGTTTGAGAAGATGCCACCGGAGGGGGTGTGTCCCGACTGCGGGAGTCCGGTTAGGCTCATACCGAGGAAAAGGAAGGGAAAAGGCAGAAGCTGATCCCGGAGAAAGGGGTTGATCTTCCGAAACATCCACAGCATCCTCGAAGAGCAACCGGCATCGAGACGTCCCGGACGGGCTCGGCGCTCATAGGGTACGTCATAGCCCCGCTCAGCCCGTCTTGGAATCGTCACAGCCCGTCCGGAACGGCGTCAGGAGGGGTTTTCGTCACAGCTCGGTGCAATTCGCTATCATCATCCGCAGTCTAACCTTTGAGGTAGTAGGATATAAGCCTTCTCAATCTGACGTTTCGCTCCGGTTTCATTCCAAGGAACCTTCTCAGCTGGGCGTTCTCGGCCAGCAGGCCTGAAAGTTCGATAGCAAGGAGCCTGTTATCCTCGCTCAGACCGTAGGCCCTGAAGCGCAGTGGAGCGTACTCCTTCTCGAGCCTCCACGTCCTCTCCTCGAGCTCCCCCACCCTTCTCTCGAGCTCCTTTAGAACACCTCTGGGCCTTTTAAACTCCCCCCTCAGGGCCATCTCCACGATCCTCTGGGGAGGGACACCGTAGAGCCTCCCGAGGCGTTCTATGGCAGCAACCGTTTCCTCGCTTAACTCCACCTCGATCTTTCCAAGGCCCCTTTCGGGTTTAACGATGAGCCTCATCTTCCCTCACGAACCGGGCGTTCTTCGAGTTCCTTTCTCTTTGCTTCAACCTTCTTCCTCAGGTCGGCGTTCTCAAGCGCGAGCCTCTCACGCTCCGCCATCATGAACTCCTTATCCGCTAAGGCCTTTCTGTAGAACTCCCTCAGCTCCTCGACCTCCTTCAGCATGGTCTCG
Organism: Thermococcus sp. P6; assembly: GCF_002214525.1. Lineage (NCBI taxonomy): Archaea > Methanobacteriati > Methanobacteriota > Thermococci > Thermococcales > Thermococcaceae > Thermococcus > Thermococcus sp. P6. The sequence goes on along the minus strand of NZ_CP015104.1, from coordinate 1,257,763 downwards.
AGCTTCTCCTCCAGTTTGCCCTTTCTCTCGAGCAACTCCTCCTCGCGCTCGGCCATGAGCGTTTCCTCAACCCTCTTAAGGTTATCGCGCAGGATTTCCTCGACGTTCTTCCCTTTAAGGGCCCTGAACCTCTCCCTATCGAGGGTCACGACATGGGTCATCTCTTCCTCCGCTCCGCTTCAGTCTTTCTGTCGTAACAGCTGATGTAGAACGCCAGAAGCCCCTTCCACTTTCCGTAGGGCTCGAGGGTCTCCCGAACTTCCCGGGCGGTTACCTCCTTAAGCGGTCTCCCGAGGATCTTCGAGATCCCCCTCCTGAGGCCGAGATCCGAAGCCGGATAGACGTTCTTTCTAAGACCGTAGGCGAGAAAGAGCTCGGCGCTCCACCGCCCTATTCCCCTGAACTTCGTGAGATAATCGATGGCGTCCTCCACCTTCCATTCCCAGAGCTCGAGGTCGAGCTTTCCCTCGAGGTAGAGCCCCGTCAGGGACTTTATGTAAAAGCCCCTGTAGCCGAGTTTGGTTTCCTTAAGCTCGGCCGTGCTCAGACCGGCCACCTCTCCCGGGGATGGGAAGGCGTGCAGGTCCCCGAAGGACCTTCCGGCGAGCCTTACAAGGCTGGCGATCGTCCTCTGGGCGAACTCAAAGCTCACCTGCTGCTGGGCTATCGTCTCCACCAGGGCCTGATAGGGGGTCGGGGAGGCAGAAGCCACGAGACCCCGGAACTCCCCGGCGAGGAAGGCAAAGGGAGAATCGGCTATCTCACCGTAGAAGGAGTCCAGATCCGTGTCCAGTCCGAGGACGAACTCAAGCTTTTCTCTGGCGTTTTTTCGTTCCCTCCTCGAGAGGGAATCGGAAAGCAGAAAGTTCTCCCCGTCGTAGCCGGCCACACCGCTCTCGAGGGCCATGTAAAATACCCCATCTTCGAACTTCCAGGTTCCGTTGCGGATCATCTCGCGGGTGGTTTTGCTCAGGTCGATCCCAGCCATCGGTCAAGCGTAACGGGCTTCGCCCTTATATCCTTTAGGGTGGAGACGTAGAGCTTCCTCCCATCGACGGAGCGTTTTATTCTGATCCTTCCCCTTTCCTCGAGGAGGCGCATGGCCTCCTTCACGTCCTTTTCTCCGATGTTAAAGCCCTCTCTCAGGAATTTCCAGTAGGGTTCGTGGGTGGAATACCGGGCCGCTACCCTTACGAGCTCCCATGCCCGCTCAACCTTCCCATCGCCCTTTGAAAGCCGGTAGAGCCTGACGAGGGTTGTAAGCCCCATGTAAGAGACCTGGTCCGGGACCTATAAATCACTTTCGGAGAACAGACAGATATTTAAACCCTTCTGTAGTAGTGTATCATGGCGGTACCCATGGGACACAGGGTTGCATTGATGGTTCTACTCGTGCTCGCACTGGTCCTCCCGGGAGTCCATGCGAACGAGGGAGCTGTCTACGTGGCAAGGGTCGACGGGATGATAACGGGATACACGGTCGACCAGTTCGACCGGTACATAGGTGAGGCTGAGAGGAACGATGCTCAAGCGATAATAATCGAGCTCAACACCCCCGGAGGACGCGCCGACGCCATGCAGTCCATCGTTACGAGGATCCAGAACGCAGGGGTTCCGGTTATAATCTACGTCCATCCGAGGGGTGCCATGGCAGCTTCGGCCGGGACCTACATAGCCCTCTCGTCGCACCTCATAGCCATGAGCCCCGGCACGGTTATAGGCGCCTGCAGGCCGATACTCGGCTACGGCCAGAACGGGAGCATAGTTGAGGCGCCGCCGAAGATAACCAACTTCTACACGACGTACCTCAAGGAACTCGCGAGGACGAGCGGAAGGAACGTAACCCTTGCGGAGGAGTTCATAACGAAGGACAGGAGCGTAACGGCCGAAGAGGCGCTGAAGTACGGCGTCGCCGAGATAATAGCCGAAGACGTTGACGAGCTCCTCCAGAAGGCCGACGGGATGAAAACCCGGGTCCCCGTGGCGGGAAAGGGGAACGTGACCCTGCACCTTAAGGACGCCCGGCTCGTCTACATCGAACCCTCCTTTAAGGACACCGTCGTTAACTACATCACGGACCCAACCATAGCCTACGTTCTGCTGAACATCGGCATCCTGGGAATTATACTGGGCTTCCTGACTCCGGGATGGCACGTTCCGGAGACCGTGGGTGCCATAATGCTCGTCCTCGGCATCATAGGGCTCGGGTACTTCGGCTACAGCAGTGCCGCCCTGTTGCTCATAGCGCTGGCCATGATATTCTTCGTGGCCGAGGCCCTGACCCCGACTTTCGGCCTCTTTACAACGGCGGGCGTTGTAACGCTCATACTGGGTGGCATCATGCTCTTCGGCGGAGGCGGGAGTCCCTATCTGGTAAGGAGCGAGACCTACTCACTCCTAAGGGTGACCATCGTAACCATCGCGATCCTTATAGGGCTGTTCTTCCTCTTCGGGGTGGCGGCGGTTGTCAGGGCGCGGAGGAGCAGACCAAAGACCGGAAAGGAGGAACTCGTGGGGGAAACCGGAAGGGTTGTTCAGGACATCGACCCGGAGGGGTTCGTTAAGGTACACGGGGAACTCTGGAAGGCCGAAAGCCGGGATGGGGGCAGGATACCCGTGGGGGAGAAGGTCAGGATCGTTGAAATAAGGGGGCTTAAACTCATCGTGGAAAAAACCGGAGAAAGGAGGGAGGAATGAATGGCCTCTCTGTTTACGAACACTGTTTTGGGCATAGTTCTGCTTTTCGTTTTGGTGGTGCTGGCAACGGCAATAAAGATAGTGAAGGAGTACGAGAGGGCGGTGATATTCCGCCTCGGAAGGGTAGTGGGAGCAAGAGGCCCGGGATTGTTCTTCATAATCCCGATATTCGAGAAGGCAGTCATAGTTGACCTCCGCACGAAGGTTCTCGACGTGCCGGTTCAGGAGACCATAACCAAGGACAACGTTCCCGTCAAGGTTAACGCGGTGGTGTACTTTAGGGTTATAGATCCAGTGAAGGCGGTGACGCAGGTGGCCAACTACGTCGTCGCCACCAGCCAGATAGCTCAGACGACCCTCAGGAGCGTCATTGGACAGGCGCACCTCGACGAGCTCCTCAGCGAGCGTGACAAGCTCAACATGGAGCTCCAGAAGATCATAGACGAGGCGACCGATCCATGGGGTATCAAGGTCTCGACCGTGGAGATAAAGGACGTCGAACTGCCGAGCGGTATGCAGAAGGCCATGGCGAGACAGGCGGAGGCGGAGCGCGAGAGGCGTGCGAGGATAACCCTTGCGGAAGCTGAAAGACAGGCTGCAGAAAAGCTCCGCGACGCGGCGGAGATAGTTTCTCAGCACCCGATGGCACTCCAGCTCAGAACCCTCCAGACGATAAGCGACGTCGCGAGTGACAAGAGCAACATTATAGTCCTGACGCTGCCGATGGAGATGCTGAAGCTCTTCAGGAGCCTTTCCGACACCGCCGACGCCGTCAAAGCAAAGCTCGAAGAAGAAGCCAGAAAGGAAGAATAAAAGGCCCGGGTGGAGTGATTACCCCCACACTTTTCTTTTTCAGGGATCCAGACCGCAAAAGATAAAAACAGTATCAGCGTAAACTACACGTATAAATTTACTACGGCATAAAATCGAAAACTCAAGGGAGAGCCTCGTTCAAAGACACCAGCTCTGATCCGGAGGTGTTCACTTTGGAGGGTCGTTCGATTGTTTTTGCATCTGGAAAAGGCGGAACGGGTAAAACAACCACCGTTGCAAATCTGGGTGTTGCACTGGCTCAATTTGGAAAGGATGTCATCCTGCTCGACGCGGATATAACCATGGCAAACCTCAGCCTTATTCTGGGCATGGAGGACATTCCAATAACGCTCCACGACGTTCTGGCAGGGGAGGCCCAGCTCAAGGATGCCATCTACGAAGGCCCTGCGGGGGTTAAGGTAATACCCGGTGGACTGAGCCTTGAAAAGGTCAAGAAGGCCAAGCCGGAGAGGCTCAGGCAGCTGATCAGGGAGATAGGACAGATGGCGGACTTCGTTCTCATCGACGCCCCGGCCGGCCTTGAGATGACGTCCGTCACGGCACTCCTCATAGGCAAGGAACTCATAATCGTCACAAACCCCGAGATATCCGCCATAACGGATTCCCTCAAGACCAAACTGATAGCCGAGAAGCTCGGGACCCTGCCCCTTGGGGCGGTTCTCAACAGGGTGACCAACGAGAAGACGGAGCTCAGCCAGGAGGAGATAGAGGCCATCCTCGAGGTCCCGGTTCTAACCATGATACCCGAGGATCCCGAGGTCAAGCGCGCGAGCGCTTACGGTGTACCCCTCGTGGTCAAGAACCCAACCAGTCCCGCTGCCATAGCCATCAAACAGCTCGCGGCCAAGCTCGCCGGTATCAAGTGGCAGGCACCTGAACCAGAGAGTCCAATAAAGAGGGTATTCAGGGCCCTGTTCGGGGGGAGGAGGTAATGGAAGAGGCACTACTCTATGGGATCCTGGTCATCCTCATCGTGCTCAACATAGTCCTTCTCATGCTTTACTACTCAGCCAAGAACAGCCCCTACTACGTTGTCTACGATGAAGAAACCAAGAACGCCCTTAAAAGGCGCGTCACCAACCTCAAGGAAGACCTTGAAAGCGAGCTCGTTGACTTCGACGTTGAGGAATGGGAGAGAACCCTCGAGGAATCCATAGACGAAGAGGTCAAAAACCTTTGAACTTTTTGGATCCCCTTTTAATTCTCCTGTTGTTGAAGGTTTCTACGGCGTTTTAATCCCAAGGGGGTTATGAAACCCTCAGGGTTTTAACCACCGTTTCACTGAGCACGAAGATCCCGCACGAGCTTAGGAGCCGTTTTGAGCCATGAACCGGCTGTCAGCGGCTGATTTTTACATTTTTCTGCAAAGTTGTGTTAAAAGTTACGCCGTCTTTAACAGTCATCCCACCAAAAGGCTTATTGGTGCTCACATCAATAGGTTGTAAGTCCACATCAAGCGGAGGGATCAAGGTGAAGGCGAAGGTCAGGTTACTCAACGTTTACAGTGGCAGATATTCGGTCTTCATCAACGAGGAGGAAGCCAGAAAAGCCAGGCTCCATCCGGACGACCTCGTAAGGATCGAAACCGGAAAAAAGATGGTTTACGGCAGTGTTGTCATCAGCAACCTTGTTGAAAGCAACGAGGTGGGTTTAAGCAGGGACATACTCCAGTTCCACAGCTTCTCCGAGGGGGAGATCGTCAACGTGGCACCGGGCGGCACTCCCGAGAGCGTTAGGTACATCAAGAAGAAGATGGAAGGAAAAAAGCTCAGGAAGGTTGAGATAGAGGCGATAATCAAGGACATAGTTGACCGGAAGCTCCGGGACATAGAGATAAGCTCCTTCGTCACCTCGCTGGAGATAAACGGCCTCGATATGGACGAAACGGCAGCCCTGACCCTTGCCATGGCCGAGACCGGCGACATGCTTGACATAGACAGGAAGCCGATAATGGATGTTCACAGCATCGGAGGCGTTCCCGGGAACAAGACCAACATCCTCGTCGTTCCCATAGTGGCCGCCGCGGGGTTGACGATACCCAAAACCAGCTCGAGGGCAATAACCAGCGCCGCGGGGACCGCGGACGTTGTGGAGGTTTTCGCCGAGGTTAGCTTTTCCCTGGACGAGATAAAGCGCATAGTGGAGAAGATAGGGGCCTGTCTCGTATGGGGCGGTGCCCTCAACCTTGCACCGGCTGACGACATAACCATCAGAGCGGAACGAGCCCTTAGCATCGACCCCACGGGGCTGATGCTCGCCAGCATAATGTCAAAGAAGTACGCCATGGGGAGCCAGTACGTTCTGATAGACATCCCGACGGGCAGGGGCGTCAAGGTGGAAACTCTGGAGGAGGCAAGGGGCCTTTCCAAGGACTTCATAGAACTTGGGAAGCGGCTCGGCCAGTACGTGGAGGTGGCCATAACCTACGGAGGGCAACCCATAGGCCACACCGTAGGTCCCGCGCTGGAAGCCAGAGAGGCCCTTCAAGCACTCATGACCGGCGAGGGGCCCGGAAGCCTGATAGAGAAGGCCCTCGGTCTGGCAGGTATCCTGCTCGAGATGGGCGGTGTTGCACCGGCCGGAATGGGTAAAAGCACTGCCAGAGAGATCCTTAAAAGCGGAAAAGCGTGGGAGAAGATGAAGGAAATAATAGCGGAGCAGGGCGGGAACCCGGAGATAAAACCGGAGGAGATACCCGTCGGAAGTAACACGTACACCTTCACGGCACCCACCAGCGGCTACGTAACGGCCATGGACAACAGAGCTATAACAGGAATAGCCCGGGCTGCCGGGGCGCCGGAGGACAAGGGCGCCGGAATAGAGCTCTACGTCAAGGTCGGGGAGAAGGTCAGAGAGGGGGACCCCCTCTTCAAGATATACGCCGAGAGCGAGGCAAGGCTCGATCAGGCCATAGTTTTCGCGAGGAGAACCGAACCGATAAGGATAGAGGGGATGGTCCTCCAGAGGATAGGCAACATCTGATCAATGCCTCCTTCCATGCCTCTCGTACCATCCCCATTCCTTCTTTGGTCCGAAGGCCCTCACGCCCTTCCGGACGAGGGTCAGCCGGAGATCCTTCGCCATCTCGTGGGTTATCTCACCCCTATCCTCCATCCAGTTGATTATCTCCATCGCCTCATCGTCCGTTTCGCATCTTCTCAGGAAATCTATGACCGTCGGCCTGTAACCTGAAAAGTCCACCGGTTCCTCCCCGGAGGTTTCATCTTCCCCGGTTCTGTAGGCTTCTATCTCAAGGCCTTCGTCCTCAAGCTCCCTCGCCAGGGCCGGAAAACGTTCCTCAAACTCATCCCTCTCGTACTCCTGCCATGCGAAATCATCCACGGGGCGCTTCTTTTTCCTTTCGTCCATCGTCCACACCAGCGGGACTTCGTTAATAGGTTTATAAACCCTGAGTGAGAGCCCCTCCCATGAGGGGTTCCTACTTTCTCGTAATACGCCTGCCCGCGGAGACGGAGGTGAGGACCAGGGGCAGGAGGTTTCGCCTGAAAGCCGGCTACTACGTTTACGTCGGTTCCGCCATGAACTCCCTCGAGAAGCGGGTTGCAAGACACTTCAGAAGGAACAAAAAACTCCACTGGCACATAGATTTCCTCCTCAGGAAGGCCCAGCTTCTCAGGGCCTACATGATACCGAGCGACGTTAAACTCGAGGAGAGGCTTTCCCTGGAGGTCTCGAGGTTCGGCGAACCGGTGAACGGCTTTGGTGCGGGAGACGTCGGCGTGAAGAGCAACCTCTACAGGTTCAAGGCGGAGCCCGACGCCTTTTTAACCGGCATACTCGAGGGGTTTAACCTTGAGTGGGTAAGGGTTAAAAGCGAGGAGGAAGCTATAAATCCCGGTGGGAAAGATGAAGCTTGAACTGGGAAGGGTGGAATCCTACATCCACGAGAAGCTTGAAAGGGAGAAGCTCCACTTCGTTCTCATCGATCCCGATGACGTTACCCCGGCTCTGGCCGGGAAGCTGGCCGGGATGAGCGAGGAAGCGGGTGTGGATGCCATAATGATAGGCGGTTCCACGGGGGCCGAGGGCGAGGTTCTGGACGGCGTCGTTAGGGCCATAAAGGAATCCTCAAGCCTTCCAACGATACTCTTTCCCGGCTCCCACGGTGGAATAAGCAAACACGCCGATGCCATATTCTTCATGAGCCTCCTCAACTCAACCAACCCCTTCTTCATAACGGGCTCTCAGGCACTGGGCGCTTTCACGGTCAGGCGCTACGGCATAGAACCCATACCCATGGCCTACCTCGTGGTTGAACCCGGCGAAACCGTGGGCTGGGTCGGTGACGCCAAGCCCATACCAAGGCACAAGCCCAAGATAGCCGCGGCCTACGCCCTCGCGGGCCAGTACCTCGGAATGCGCCTCGTCTATTTAGAAGCTGGAAGCGGGGCCGGAGAGCCGGTTCCTCCGGAGATGATCTCCCTCGTGAGAAAGGTCATAGACGTGCCCCTGATAGTCGGGGGTGGGGTAAGAACCGGGGAGCAGGCGAGGAGAGCGGTCAAGGCCGGAGCGGACGTTATCGTTACGGGGACGGCGATCGAGAAGGCCGGCTCCATCGAGAGGGCCAGAGAAAAGCTGGAAGAGCTCAACAGGGGGATAAAGGGTTAAACCTCCGAGAGGACCCTCAGGGTCACCCTACCGTTTTTGATTACCTTACTGAGCTCTGATAGGAGCCTCGAGGTGTCCTCTTCAAGGACCTCCATCCTTATCTCGCTGAGGCCCTCGGCGGTCGGAGGAAAGAAGTGGAGGTCCCTTATCCTGCCCCTGACCTTCTCATAGATACGGCTTAATACCTGCCCTCTGTTCTCATAGGGCAACTTAATGTCGAGTTCAACGATTTGCATACCTATCACCACTCTATTCTATGAAAAAAGACTTATATAACCTTTTTCATGAGCGCGGATTATTGGACTCAACACCCCATATTCCCTCAGGTAATATCCCCTTGGTCACCCTCCTCAACGTAGGGGGCGGTTATGACCCTTCTTATCTCCCTCGCCTTCTTGGGACCGATGCCCTCGACCTCTCTGAGCTCCTCCTCCGTTGCGGTGAAGATTCTCTCCACGTTCCCGAAGTGCCTGAGGAGTCTTCTGGCGAGCGTGGCCGAGACGCTGGGAAGCCCCTCGACTATAAGCCTCTGCCTCTCGGCGAGACTGAGGGTCTTCTTCTCACTCCTGAGTCTGACCTCCCTCTTCCTCTCCTCCTGCTCGCGCCTTGCTATGAGGTATACGAACTGGGCGGTTTCCTCCACCCCAGAGGAGAAGAGCAGCGGAACGCCCCAGTCGATGGCCAGAGCGGCCATGGCGCCCCTGATGGCGTTGGGGTGGACGTTTCTTACGCCGTAGAGCTCTCCTTCCACGATTATCAGGGGCTTTTCGTAGGCCCTTTTTAGCCTTTCAACCTGCTCGAAGAGCCTGCCGTCGATGATGGACTGTATGAAGTCGCCGGCACCCTTCCTCTCTATCCCGACGTCCTCGCTGACAACATAATCCGCAACGTCGAGGGTCCTGACCACCACCTCCGCCCCGAGTTCCCTCAGGTGCTTTGGCACGCCGCTCCTTAGCTCACGGCTGTCAACGTAGATCAGGATCTTCCCGGGTTTCTTCACGAAAAGGGCTTTTTCCGGTTCTTCGTCAGATTTTTCGGGCGAATCGGGTTTTTCCTCAGTTTCCTCCCCGGTTTTCCCCTTCAAGGTGAGGAACTCATCAAGCGGGGTTATCCTTCCCCTTTGGGACATCCCGACGGCCTCCATCTTTTCCGTTTTATGGGCCTTCTCAAGCTCCTTCGCGAGCTTTCTTATCGCCTCGAACATTCCCCTCTCCTTCCTCCGGGAGCTCCAGTAGTAGGCCTCATCCCTCGTTCCCTTCGCCATCAGCACGACCACCCTGCCGGGCCTGTGCCTGCCCGTCCTCCCGCGCCTCTGTATGCTCCTTATGGCCGAAGGTACGGGTTCGTAGAAGACGACGAGATCGACCTCCGGAACGTCGAGCCCCTCCTCGCCAACGCTGGTGGCCACGAGAACGTTGAACTCCCCGCGGGAAAAACGCTCCAGAGTCTCTTTCTGCTGTCTCTGGGTCATTCCCTTATCCTCCTTCCTGCTCGCCTGCCCTATGAAGCGTTCGACGCTTATTCCCTCCCCGCGAAGAAGCTCAACGATCTTCATACCCGTATCGCGGTAGTTGGTGAAGACGATTATTCTGGAGCCGGGCTTCTCCTCAAGCTGGCCCCTGACGAGCTCCCTGAGTTTCTCCATCTTGGGATGGTCCAGCCCGAGTTCCTTAGCTCTTATGAGAAGGTACACCACCTTCCTCATGCGGGGGTCTTCCATGAGCTCCCTGTTCGACTTCGTCCTTTTGTCCTCTCTGAGCTTTCGGATGTAGGCCCTCAGGGCCGTCAGTCCCTGCGTCTCGAGGAGCTCTATGGCGTGCTGAAGCTTCACCGCTTTGGCCTGATAGAGCCTCAGCTTCCCCATCGAGTAGTTGCCCTCCGCAATCTCCCGGCTTATCTTCGAACCCGCCTGAAGTACCTCCCTCTTTGAGATATCCGGCGAGTAGGTTGACACGAGGTTGAACTTTGCGAGGGGTTTGAGGCTCTCCTTCAGCATCTCCCTCAGGAGAGAGCGAACCTCCCTGTAGATACCGGGAAGTTCCACCTTCACCCACTCGAGGGCTATCCTTTGAACGTAGGGTTTCACGTCCGGCGACCTCTCGGTTCTCACCTCGATCCTCTCTATCCCGAGGTTCTTGATTATCTCGCGTATCCGCTCCTCGTCGCTTCCGGGGGAAGCGGTGAGGCCGAGCACGAGGGGATTCGCGGCGGTTTTCAGGTACTCCCTGCCTATGAAAACGTAGGAATAGTTCCCCACGGCCCTGTGGGCCTCATCGAAAACCAGCAGAACAACGTCTTCGAGGGAGATGCCCCCCCTCAAGATATCGTTCTCAACCGTCTGGGGCGTGGCCGTTATGACGGTGCTCTTCCTCCACAGTTCGGCCCTCCTTTCGGGCGGGAGCTCTCCGGTGAGCACGTTTATCCTCTCCGGCGGAAGGTCGAAGAACCGCCTGAAGCTCTCCGCGTGCTGCAGGGCGAGGGGTTTCGTGGGGGCGAGCATCAGGACCTTTCCGCCGTACTTCGAGAGGCGGTAGTCGGCTATCATCATGGCCACGAGCGTTTTACCCAGACCCGTCGGCAGGACCACCAGGCAGTTTGTCTCCTTGCACCGGGTGTAAATAACTTCCTGATAAACGCGTGGCTCGATCAGATCGCGGCGAAGGTACATGGTCCACTCCCCTGTTCCGGGCTATTCCGCCTTAACCGAAGGATCGAGGGGGACTATGAGTATGTCACCGAAGGGCTCCTCCTGAATCAGGTCAACCCTGCCCATGTTCGAGAGGAACAGCAGATAGAGGAAGGTTCTGGCCACGACCTTTGGCTTTGGATCGAATACGAGGTCCCAGAAACTTATGGCCTTCCCGCTTTCCCTGTACATCTCCAGTACTAAGTTATGGAGTCTGTAAACGTGCTTCTCTATGTCAACGCGGAAGTCCTCGACGACGAAAACCTGCTCCTCTATCTCGACCCTCTTCTTCCTCCGGGGCTTCCTCTTTTCCGCATCCTCGAGGGCGTCCATCAGGGCATCCAAAAGGTCGTCGAAGGTGTAGTGGCGTTTCACCCTCCTGAGTGGGGGAGCTAAAGGCTCCACCTCGATCCTAAGCCTCTCCTCCCCATCGTCCTCTTCTTCCCCCTCCAGGTCGTCCTGGAGCAGGGCTTCACTCTTCATCCTGACGAGGATGGAAGCGGCCAAAATGGCCCTCGCCGAGACCCTGAGGTCGAGTTCCTTCATCTCCCTTAGCCTCTCGAGGTACTTCTCGGTCAGATCAACTATGTCTATGTTCCACGGGTCCACCCTGCCCATCTTAACCAGCTGAAGGAGGATGTCAACGGGCGTTACGCCCTCCTCACTGCGCGATTCCATCGGGCTCACCCTCTCAGCCACTTACATGGCCGAACATCTCGTTATGCTCGGCCTCACTCCTCTTCCGTGCCTCCTCGAGGATCTCCATCGCCTTCTCAAGGCTCAGGGAAACAACCCTGGAGACGCCATTCCTCATGCTGACCCCGATTATCTTATCCGCGTTGGCCATCATAACGTCCCTCAGGGTTATCACGATGAACTGGCTCTCCCGGGATGCCTCCTTTATCAGGTCGGCGACGCGCTTGACGTTGGCATCGTCGAGATGGGCATCTATCTCGTCGAAGAGGTAGAAGGGGGCCGGTTTGTAGTGCTGTATGGCGAAGACGAAGGCGAGGGCCGTTAGGGCCTTCTCACCTCCGCTCATGGCCTCTATCCTCTTGACGTCCTTGCCGGCCGGCTTGGCCTCGATGTCAAGTCCTCCCGAGAAGGGATCCTCAGGGTTCTCGAGGATGAGCCGGGCACTTCCTCCCGGGGAGAGCTTCGAAAAGAGCTCCGAGAAGTTCCGGGCTATCTCCCTGAGCGTCTGCATGAAAACGTTCCTCTTCTGTCCCTCTATCTCCTCGATGAACTCCTCTATGCTCTCCTTCTCCGCGAGAACCTGTTCCCTCCTGCTCTTTAGCTCGAGGTACCTTCTCTCAACGACCTCGAAGTCCTCTATGGCCTTCATGTTAACGGGCTCAAGGGAACGTATCTCCTCTTCCATCTCCTCTATCTCCTTCCTCAGAGAATCGAGGTCCAGCGGAATCTCCCTGATGCTCTTTATTACCCCGGCATCGTGGTGCTTCAGCTCTTCCTCACGCTCCTTCAGGGTGGCCTCGTACTGGACGAGCTTTATCCTGAGGGTGTTGGCCTCGATACGCAGCTCCTGAACCCTCGAGCTCAGCTCCTCCTTCTCAGAGCGAAGGTTCGTTATCTCCTCCCTGATCCTCTCCCGTCTCTCGCGGAGCTCCTTCAACTCCTCCTTAACGCTCCTCTCGGCTTTCCTCAATTCCTCCAGCCGTTCTTTGAACCCCTCAATGGCCTTCTCGTTCTCAGCTATATTGGCCCTGAGGGCGTTTATCCTGTTCACCAGCCCGGCTATCTCCTCCTCCAGATCGGCCTTCCTTGGAAGCAGTTCCTCGTTGATCCTCGCATCGAGGCCCTCGAGCTTGCTCTCCACCTTGCTGAGTTCCTCCCTGAGCCTGCCTATCTCCGCATCCATCTCCCGTATCTTCCTGTTAAGCTCCCTCGCCTCGGGGTTCTCGAGGGCTTTCCTGAGCTTGTCCCTCTTCTTCTCAAGCCTCTCTATCCTCCCACGGAGCTTCGCCATATCCCCTCTGGCCTCGTGGATCTTTCCTTTCAGCAGTTCAACGGCCTTCTCGCCCTCCTCTATGCTCTCCTTCAGGGACCTATCCTCGGCGAGAAGACGTTCGATCTCCTTTTGAACAACCTGAAGGTCCTTGCTCAGCTCGCTTTTCTTCATGCGAAGGTTGAAGAGCTCGTTTCTGAGCCCGTTGATCTCCACCCTGAGGGAGTTAACCGCGGATTCCAGCGCCTCCTTCTCGGCCTCCAGCGCCTTAACGCTCTTCCTTATCTCCTCAACGTTAACACCGAGCCTTCCCCTCGGCCTGTAGTGGCCGCCCGTTATGGCCCCGCTCCTCTCGAGGAGCTCACCGTCCAGAGTTACCATACGAACCTTCCCTATTCCGACGGTCCTCGCCTCCTCCATGTCCCTGACGATCAACGTATCCCCGAGGGCGTATTCAACGGCCTTCTTAAAGTGCGGATCGTACTCCACGACTTCCATGGCCGGAATCCCGAGGGGAGGTTTCTCACGCATCGAGCGGGGCTTTATCCTGTTGAGGGGAAGGAAGGTCAGCCTCCCGAGCTTCTTCTCCTTCAGTAACCTGATGGCCCTCTCGGCTACCCTGTCGTCCTCCACCACGACGTTGCCGTAGTTCCCGCCAAGGGCAACCTCAACGGCCAGTGCGTAGTTCTCGTCCACCCGTATCAGTTCCCCGAGGGCCCCGTAGAGACCGGGTATGTTCTCCCCCCTGAGGAACTCAAGGGCCCTGTTGCGAAGGGTCTCTCCCCGGGCCTCGGCTTTTATCAGCTCCTCACGGGCCTTTGAAAGCTTTTCTTCAACGTTCCTGAGGGTTTTGGATTTCTCCTCGAGCTCCTTCTCGGCCTTCCTCAGTCTCTCCTCCATTCTCAGGATCTTACCATCCACATCCCCGAGCTCGGAGCGTCTGGCCTCAAGGGTTTTTCTGGTCTCATCTATTCTGGACTTCAGTGCGATTCTCTTCGCTTTATCGCTCGAGATCTTACCCTCAAGGCGCTCTATCTCCTCGTTGAACTTTTTTATATCGCTCTCCCTCATGTAGAGCTCCTTCCTGCTCTCTTCGAGCTCGCTGACGACCCTGTCGAACTCCTCCCTCGCCACCGCAAAGTTCCTGTCTATCTCGCCGAGCCTGACGACCAGATCGTTTCTCGCCACTTCCTTCTCCTTTATCTCCACCCTGAGCTTTTCGCGTCTCTTGTTCCATCGTTTGATCGCGTTCCTGTCCCTCTCAATCTCCTCCGAAACCTTCTTCAGCTCCTCCCTGATCTTTTCGAGTCTCTCCTGAGCTTCCTTTATCCCGTTACGGGCCAGTTCGATCCTCTTTTCGGCCACCTCGATGTTCGACTGAACCTCGCTTATCTCCCTCGTAACCTCAAGGATGCCGTCCTCGCCCTTCTCCTCGAGCTCCTTCTCGATGGCCCTGAGTTCCTCTTCTCTGGCCACTATCTCCCCGGCCAGTTCCCTGAGACGTTCGGTTGCGCCCCCTATCTCCTCCTCTATCTCCTCATCACGGGTCCTGCTCTCCTCGATCAGGGACTTCAGCTTCTTTATTTCGCCGAGGAGAAGGGTAACCCGGGCTTTCTCAACGCGCTCCTTAAGGTCGAGGTATCTGAGGGCATCGTTGCGCTCCTTTTCGAGTTTATCCAGCTGGGATTTGACCTCCCTGATGAGAAGGTCAACCCGGGCAAGGTTTTCCTCCGCCTGCTTCAGCTCGTTGAGGGCCTTCTCCTTCTTAGCATCGTACTCGGCTATTCCCGAGATCTCGTCTATGATCATCCTCCTCTCGGTGGGGCTCATCTTGATGAATTTGGTTATGTCCCCCTGAAGGACGAGGTTGTAACCTTCAGGAGAGATCATTGCCGCACTGAGCAGGTCGAGTATGTTGCTCCTGCTCGTCCTCTTGCCGTTGAGCCAGTAGTTGCTCCTTCCGTCGGGGTAAACGCGGCGCTTTACGACAACCTCATCCTCATCGAGGGGGAAGCCGCGGTCCTCGTTGTTGAAGTGCATGGCTACCTCCGCGTACTTTGCCGGTGCCTCCGTCTTCGTGCCCGCAAATATCAGGTCGCTTATCCTGCTCGCACGCATGGCCTTCGCCGACAAACCGCCGAGAACGAAGAGGACGGCATCACCAATGTTGCTCTTCCCGGAACCGTTGGCACCCACTATGGCCGTGAAACCCCGTGAGAGGGGAACTACGACCTTCCGATTACCGTAAGATTTGAAACCCTTCATTTCAATCTTCTCGATATAGGGCATGTCCCACACCTAAACATGAGAAAGGTAACTCAGTTATATAACTTTACCCGTTAGATTATCCTGCGGAGAAGGTTAAGGGTCCTATCATCGATCCCGTCGCTCACGGTAACGAAGAAGTTCGAGCCCTTCAGGAGGGCCATGTCCCTCAACTTGGCAACAAAACGGAGCGTCGATTCGAGGCCGTTCTCAAGGATGAGGTATTCCAAGGCGTCTAAAATCACATCGGCCGGCCCTTCATTGAGCCGGTCCCAGATGATCTGCTCCACGACGTGAAGTTTGCCCGGTGGAACGGCATCGGGATGGGAGACCCGGGTTACCCACACGACGCGAACGTTGTCCCGGTTAAACTTCGAAGGATGCCTCCGGGTCACGAGGATCTTCTCCCTGTGGGGGTTCCTCTTAACGAGCCCATCGAGCTGGTGATAGTCAACGATCCGGGGGTTCTCCCGCCGGGATGACATTCCGAGCACCATAGACCATCACTTCACTGTCCCGTCATGATATGTAACATTTCGGTCTATACATCAGGCTAATCCACCCCAATCTATATAAGTATTACGGTATGTTTGCGGAAAATCTGATCACGAAGAGAAAAGGAAAAATACCCGGGCAGAACTTCATTCCTCCCTTTCGCAGAGTTCGAGGAGAACTCCGGTGACCGACTTCGGGTGGACGAATGCTATCTTTGCTCCGCCGGCCCCCACGCGCGGTTTCTCGTCTATGAGGCGGTAGCCGGCCTCCTTAAGCTTCCTGAGGTGCTCCTCGATGTTATCGACGCCAAGGGCTATGTGGTGTATGCCCTCGCCCCTCTTCGCTATGAACTTCGAGATGGGCGAGTCCTCCGAGGTTCCCTCGAGGAGCTCTATCCTGCTCTCCCCGACGTGTATCACCGCCGTTCTGACCTTCTGATCCGGCACCTCTTCAATCTCCTCCACCTTGAGACCGAGGCCCTCCCAGACCCTGATGGCCTCTTCAAGGTTCTTAACGGCTATACCAACGTGGTCTATCCTTCCTATCATGCCTTCACCCCCAGAGTTTTTTCAAGGACTACGTCCGCGGCAGAATACGGGTCAACCTCCCGCCTGACGATTCTATCTATGAGTTCCGCCAGCTCACCCTCGTTGAGCCTTTCGCCTATCATCCGGGCTATCCTGCCCGAAATTATCGTCCTGACCTCCTCCTCGGCCCGGAACTTCCTCTTCCGTTCTATCTCGCCGCTCCGCTCAAGGAAATCGCGGTGCTCCAGTACCGTTCTCCAAAGCTCCCTGATGCCCTTCATGGTCGTCGCCACGGTCTCGACCACGGGCGGCCTCCACCCACGCTTCTCCCAGCGTTCCTTCTCAAGGTCGAGCATGAGGTTCAGCTCGAAGTAGGTGGCATCGGCCCCCTCCCTGTCGGCCTTGTTGATCACGAACACGTCGGCTATCTCCATGAGGCCGGCCTTTATCGCCTGCACATCATCCCCGAGTCCGGGGACGGTAACGAGAAGCACCGTGTCGGCGGTTTTAACGATGTCCACCTCAACCTGCCCGACTCCAACCGTCTCAACGAAGATGACGTCGCAGCCGTAGGCATCGAGCACCTTTATGGCATCGTTCGTGGCCTTGGCGAGACCGCCGAGGGAACCGCGGGTGGCCATGCTCCTTATGAAGACCCCGGGATCGGTTGAATGCCTCTGCATCCTTATCCTGTCGCCGAGGAGCGCACCGCCGGTGAAGGGCGACGTCGGGTCTATGGCTATCACTCCCACGACCTTACCCTCTTCCCGGGCCACCTTTATGAGCTTGTCGAGGAGCGTCGATTTACCGGCTCCCGGTGGCCCGGTTACGCCGATCACGTAGGCCTTCCCCGTGTAGGGGTAGATAAGACCCACTATCTCCCGGGCCTTCTCCTCGTCGTTCTCAACGAGGGTTATGAGCCTTGCAGCGGCCCTTCTGTCGCCGGAAAGCATGCGTTCCACGAGTTCTTTTATCATGTCCATCACTTGGATGAATTATCCAGAAAAGTTATAAATCATGCGGAGAACTTCTTCAGCTTTGGAACGTTCTCATCTATGAAGGCTATGATTTCGGATATCGGACTTCCCGGGCCGAAAACCTTTGCAACGCCCATCTCCTCGAGCTTCTCCGCATCGTCGGGCGGTATTATCCCCCCCGCTATGACGAGAACGTCCTCGTTGGGCTTCAAACCGCGCTCCTCAAGAAGCCTCAGGATCTTCGGAATCAGGACCATGTGGGCCCCCGAAAGGATGCTTATCCCGAGAACGTCAACGTCCTCCTGAACGACGCTCTCAACTATCTGCTCGGGCGTCTGTCTTATGCCGGTGTAGATAACCTCAAACCCCGCGTCACGAAGGGCCCTTGCAATGACCTTCGCTCCCCTGTCGTGACCGTCCAGACCGGGCTTTGCAACGAGAACCCTAACCCTTGAGCGCTCGACCATTTCCATCACCGATGACCCTTCCCCGCCATCTTATTTAAATGTTGTCAAAGTTCAAGGCAGGGCTTTACCTTGGATATTTTGTCCAGAAGGTTTTTTAAGACCCGGGAGAAGGGTTATTATGCTCGAGTTTCCCCACGATGTGCACACGCACTCGACCCACTCGGATGGGGCCGGATCGGTAGGGGAGAACGTTGCAACCGCCGAACTCAGGGGGCTGAAACTCCTCGGGATAAGCGACCACATCCATTACCTTGAAGGGAAGGCCTTCAACCGCTACCTTGGGGAGATCCGCCGCTGGAAGGAGGAGAGCGGGGTAACGCTTCTGGCCGGAATCGAGGCCAACGTAACCCGGAACGGCGTTGACATAACGCAGGAGATGGCCAGAAGGCTGGACTACGTGATAGCCAGCGTTCATCTGTGGCTGAACGACCCGATGGAATACGTCGAGCTCGTGAAGATGGCCATCTTAGATGAGAACGTTGACATCATCGGGCACTTCGGGGCGAGTTTTTCAAGGATAGGCTACCCCGACCGGGAGAGCCTGATGGAGCTCGTGAAACTGGCCGGAGAAAGGGGAAAGGCCTTCGAGATAAACTCCAGCTACCGCGCCCCGGAGGCGGAGTTCGTAAGGGAGTGCGTGAGGCAGGGGGTTAAGCTGACCTTCGCGAGCGACGCCCACAGCCCCCGGGAAGTCGGGCGGGTTTCTTGGAGCGAGAAGGTATTCAGGAGGGCCGGGGGAAAGAAGGAGGACCTGCTCTTCGAGGAGTTCCTTTAAGCTTATCTTTCAATCCTCCCTGAGTCCCGCCGGATGGGGGGATGTTCCATCCCCCACTCCCCCCTTAAAGTTCTCCCCTTCTCTTAGGAGTCTTATTGGAACTGAACAGGGCTCTTGTGGCAGAGACCATAGAGGAGCTCTTTCAATTCTCCTGGAGTCTTATTGGAAGGGGGGATGTTTCATCCCCCACTCCCCCCTTAAAGTCCTCGCGTTCTCCGGGGAGTCTTATTGGAACAGACCAAAAACACCATAAGATACGCAGAAGTGACGTCCTTTCAATTCTCCTGGAGTCTTATTGGAACCCAAAACCCGGACTTTTGGTTCTCTCCTATAACCGAACTTTCAATTCTCCTGGAGTCTTATTGGAACGTGGTGGGAGCTGGAGCAGTGGGGGAGGTCTTAAGCATACTTTCAATTCTCCTGGAGTCTTATTGGAACGGTGATCGTGATGTTCGGATTCGGAAAGAGAAAGAAAACTTTCAATTCTCCTGGAGTCTTATTGGAACTCAGGAAGCCAAGGAAGTTATGCAACAGTTCGATAACTTTCAATTCTCTTGGAGTCTTATTGGAACCGGGGAGCACTGGGTCTTAAAGAGTTCTAACGCAAAATTCCTTTCAATTCTCTTGGAGTCTTATTGGAACGTTCCATAACCGGCGATGAGCTCTTCGTCTGGGCCTACTTTCAATTCTCTTGGAGTCTTATTGGAACCCATCCTCACCCGGGGGTAGGATTTGCGTCTTGCCACCTTTCAATTCTCTTGGAGTCTTATTGGAAGGGGGGATGGAACATCCCCCACTCCCCCCTTAAAGTCCTTCCGTTCTCTTAGGAGTCTTATTGGAACTCGGGGAAGCTCATCCCCGAAGAACGTTGAACCCGAGGTCCCGCAGCTTCCACACGACTTCAACCGGCAGACCAACGACGTTGTAATAGTCCCCCCTGATCCACTCGACGAAGAGCGCCGCCCTGCCCTGTATCGCGTAGGCCCCGGCCTTGTCCATGGGTTCGCCGGTTTCAACGTAGGCCCTTATCAGCCCGTCGTCGAGCTCCCGGAACTTCACTTCCGTCACAACGCTCCCGCAGATCTCCCCGCCGGGGTGGACTATGCAGTAGCCGGTTATAACCCGATGGACCTTTCCGCTCAGGAGTTTGAGGATCTCGAAGGCCTCCTCCCTGCTCCGGGGCTTTCCAAGGATCCTTCCGTTCAGGCTGACCACCGTGTCCGCCCCGATGACGGTTCCGCCCGTGCGGGAATGAACGTCCCTTGCCTTCCTCCGGGCCAGCTCCACGGCGAACTCCTCGGGGTCCTCGATGGAGCACTCCTCTTCCACTTCACTCGGAACGACCACGAACTCCACGAAAC
Source organism: Thermococcus sp. P6 (assembly GCF_002214525.1). Lineage (NCBI taxonomy): Archaea > Methanobacteriati > Methanobacteriota > Thermococci > Thermococcales > Thermococcaceae > Thermococcus > Thermococcus sp. P6. Next base: position 1,238,084 of record NZ_CP015104.1, on the reverse strand, counting down.
GGGCGAGTATCTCCCTCCTCCTCGGTGACGATGAGGCAAGAACCAGCATGATCTCCCCTCTGTGGAGGGGTTAAAAAGGTTGCCGGCCACGGAGCGGAAAGGGAATAAAGGGCTCAGGGCGCGGCCCAGATGGGTATCCCAGCATCGAGGAGCCTCTTCAGCTCCCTGCCGATGGGCGTTTTCTTGTTCACCTTAACGAGCCCCTTCCTGCTCGGCGTTGCCGTGAAGACGTACTCCTCACCGCCGTAGAACTTCAGAGGGGTTCTGGCGTACTCATCCGGAACCCTGAGAACTATCTTTTTCTTCTTCTCCTCGGCCTCGACCGGTATCTTCGTCCCGGGTTCAGCCGTTTCCCTCTCGGAGAAGCTTTTGACGTCTATGCTTATTCCGACCCTCTTCTCCAGATCGGCTATCCTCTTACCCTTCTTGCCGATTATCGCCGGGATGTCGAACTCGTCCGCGTAAACGATGGCCCTGTGCGGGCTGACTATCTCGACCTCTGTGCGAACGTCCGGAAGGAACTTCTTTATCTCCTGCTTCAGCCTTCTCTCGGCGAGTTTTAGAGCCGGGGCTTTTTGACCTTTCTTCACGGGGACAACGCTTACCTCCTCACCGTAGGTGTAGATCTCGTACTCCAGCTCGCCGGTCTCGAAGTCCCTCACCTCTATCACCGGTCTGGCGAGGTCCTCCTCCCGCATGCCGCTCGGCACCTTGACGAGATACTCGAGGGTCAGGACCTTGGCGACTTTTCCCGCTTTGATGAAGATGACGGTATCGACTATCTGGGGTATCATTCCCAGCTCGACCCTGCCGATGAAGCGCTGAACGGCATCTATGGGCCTCGTGGCGTGCACAACTCCGACCATCCCAACCCCGGCGAGGCGTAGATCCGCGTATATCCTGAAGTCCTCGGTCTTCCTCATCTCGTCGAATATGGTGTAGTCCGGCCTGACGAGAAGGAGAACATCGCCGGTCTTCTCCATCCTCCCGCCGAGGGCCGTGTACTGGGTTATCTCATCGCCGACCTGCAGGTCACGGGGCTTTTCCATGGTCTTCACTATCCTGCCCATACCGGCGTACCATTCCGCCAGGGCCTGTGCGAACGTCGTCTTGCCCTCCCCGGGGGCACCGGCTATCAGGATGCCTTCCGCACTCTCCTCCAGCCGTTTAAGAAGCTTCTCGCTGAGCTGGTAGTCCTCAATGCTGAGCTTCTTAACGGGCCTGACCGCGGTTATCTCTATCCCATCGGCGAAGGGGGGTCTCGCTATGACCGTTCTATAGCTCTCCAGCTGGACGACCGTGACGCCGGGCTCGTCGAGTTCTATGAAGCCTCTGGGATCGCGCCTCGCCCTCTCGACTATGTCGTCCGCCATATCCTCCAGTGCCTCCTCCGTAAGAACCTCGTCCCTTACGGGAACGAGCCTCCATTCGCCGGGTCTTCCCTTCTTTGCAAGGGGCCTCAATCCGGCCTTCAGGTGAACGCTCATCGTGTTCTCGTCGAAGAAGTCCTCAAGGCGGTGCTTGAGCTCCTTTCTGGCCTCAAGGTATATCACGTCTATGCCCTTTGCGATCGCTATATCGCGCTGAACCCTATCGCCGGTTATCAGGGTGGCGCCCAGCTCACCCGCCAGATCCCTCACCATGCTGTCTATCTCACCGGCCTTGGCCCTTTTTATCTGCCAGAGCTCGGGCCTCTCCCCTTTGAACTCGAGGATTATCCTTCCTTCATCCGCCATCTCCCGGAGTCTTTTCAGCTCCTCAAGCCCGACGTGGCCTATGGCCTTGCCCTCGTTGGCCTGATGCTCTATCTCGGCAACAACCGCCTCGGGTACGATGAGCCTGACTTCCCCCTCAGTGCCCTCGAGGAACTGGGTGAGCCTGCCGTCAACTATCACGCTCGTATCCGCAACGAACACCTTCACCTCTCTCACCTCAAAATTCTCCATGGTTCTGAGGAATTAGGCTAAAGGTTCATAAAGGTTTAGCCGGAAAAGGGATGGGTGGAAGAATGGGCAGACTGATTTCAGTGGCCTCCGGTAAGGGCGGGACGGGGAAGACCACGACGACGGCCAATCTCTCGATAGCCCTCGGGAAGATGGGTTACAGCGTCTGTGCTGTGGATGCCGACCTCACGATGGCCAACCTCAGCCTCGTTATGGGAATAGACGACGCCGACGTTACCATCCACGACGTTCTGGCCGGTAGAAACACCATAGATGAGGCCATCTACTCCACAGCCTACGAGAACGTCAGCCTCGTGCCTGCAGCTGTAGACTGGGAGCACGTGTTAATCGCCGATCCCCGAAAGCTCCCCGAAACGATACGCAAGCTGAAGGGGCGCTTTGACTTCGTGATTATAGATTGCCCCGCGGGGCTTCAGCTGGACGCCATGAACGCCATGATGAGCGGGGAAGAGGTTCTCCTCGTAACGAACCCGGAGATCTCGTGTATCACCGATACCATGAAGGTTGGAATAGTCCTGAAAAAGGCAGGTTTAACTGTTCTGGGTTTCATTCTCAACCGATGGGGTGCAACCGAGAGGGACGTGCCACCCGAGGTTGCGGAAGAGGTTATGGAGGTGCCGTTGCTGGTGGTTGTCCCGGAGGACCCGGCGGTGAGGGAGGCCACCCTCGAAGGGACCCCCGTGGTTGAGTACAAGCCGGACTCCGAGGGAGCAAAGGCCTTCATGGAGCTCGCCGACAGGATATCCAGAATAGCCGGTTTGAAGGCAAGGGTGAGGGGGTAACGGTTCACTTTTCCGGGCATTTTCAGGGCGGTTTTTCAATATCCGTGGAGGAGCTGTGAAAACGTTTTCAGTGGATAATGGGGAAGCCTTTTGACGGAACCCGGTCAATCAGCCACGGTGGGAGCATGTGCCTTATAGCCGGGGGTATGGGTGAGAACCTGAGGGAAAGGTTCATCACGATGATACTGAGGGGCAAACACCGGGGAAAGGACTCCTTCGGCGTGTGGACGGATGAGGGAACCCTAAAATCCGACGACTTCTCGCGGGTTTACGAGATCCCCGACGGCAGAATCGGTCTGCTCCAGACCCGGCTGGCGATGACCGGTTCCAAGAACTACAGCCAGCCCTTCTTCAACGATCTCGTTATGGTTCACAACGGGGAGATATACAACCATTACCACCTCAGAAGCTACCTTTCTGACAGGGGCGTGGAATTCGAGACCGACGTTGACAGCGAGGTCATCCTGCGACTTCTGGAGCACCTTCTCGACAAAGGGCTCGATATGTGGGAGGCCGTTGGGAAGGCGATGAGAAGCCTCGAAGGGGACTACGCCGTGGCCTTCAGCGATGGGAGAAGGATTTACCTCTTCAGGGATCCCGTGGGAGTGAGACCGCTCTACTACTCGCCACGGGGATTCTTTGCATCGGAAAAGAAAGTTCTCTGGGCCATAGGTGAGGAGGCCATCCCCGTGCAACCCGGCGAGATGGTTGTACTGGCCGAAGGGAGGGTCCTGAAGAAAAGGCTCCTCACCATCACGGAGCTGAGGGCAAACCTGAAGCCGGAGTCGGCTGAGAAGGCCCTTAAGAACCTTTTGAACCACTCGGTCAGGGTCAGGGTGGGTAAAAAAACGGGTGTCCTTTTCTCGGGGGGTCTGGACAGCTCCATCGTGGCCCTGCTGGCCTCCCGCCACTCCGAAGTTGTGCTGTACACCGCGGGGGCGGAGGGAAGTCCCGATCTGGAATGGGCAAGAAAGGCCAGCGAACTTCTCGGAATACCCCTGAGGGAGCGCGTTTTTGACATTGAAGACGTTCGCGATGCGGTAAGGAAGGTTACGTTCGCCATAGAGGAGCCCGATCCCGTCAACCTTTCCATAGGTATCCCGATCTATTTTGCCACCCGTCTCGCGGGGGAGGAAGGATGTAAGGTTCTCCTGACGGGTCAGGGAGCGGACGAGCTCTTCGGGGGCTACGCAAAGTACGTTGAAAACCCCGGGTTGATGGAGAGGGACCTGCTCGAGCTCGGCGAAAGGAACCTCGCGAGGGACGACAAGATAGCCATGCTCAATTCCGTCGAGGGCAGGGTGCCCTTCCTCGACCCCTCGGTGGTTTCAGTCGCCCTCGGAATCCCGGCGGACTTAAAGATCCAGAGGGGCACCAGAAAGGCCATTCTGAGGAAGGTGGCCCTTGAACTCGGCCTGCCGAAGGAGATAGCGGAGCGCGAGAAGAAGGCCGCCCAGTACGGAAGTCATTCCCAAAAACTCCTCGGAAAGCTGGCGAAGAGCGAGGGACTCAAGCCGGGCGAGTACGCCATGAAAGTATTCAACGAGGTTTTTAAACGCGGGTAAACGGTTTTGAACGTCCGTTAATATTTACGGACGGAGGAGGCCTTCCCCTCCCCCCGGACCAAAAGGAGGCAAACGATTGCGTGAAAAACGCTTAAATAAGGCCTCTTCAAGGTAGAAATGGTGAGAAGAGTGGTATGGAAGAAGGGCCTTGCCATCGTAATCTGCCTCATGTTCGCCTTCATCATTCCCCATGGGCAAGCAGCCAGCGAACGTCTAACGATCCTCGTTAGCGACAACGAGGCCGACGAAACCTTAGCCTACAGCATAGCGGACCTCCTCGGGGCGACCGTCATCGTGAGCCCGTGGGGAAGTTACGATCCGAACGCCACTGCAAGGATCATCGCCCACGCTCCCGACGAGGTCATAATAATCGGCGGGCCCGTCGCGGTTCCCGAAGAATACGCAAGGGATCTGGAGGACTTCGAGATACCCTACGAGCGCTGGTACGGTGAGACGAGATACGAGACGAATCTTGAGGTCATAAAAGCCCTCGTGGAGAAGTTCCCGGAGGTGTCCGGGGAGATAAGAACGGCCGTAGTGGTAAACGGACGTGACGTCCTCGCGATAAGGGCCTACCGCAGGGCCCTGAAAACCTCTGGAAAGCCCATAATCGTCCTCACAGACCGGAAAAAGGAGAACGTGACGGTAGCGGCACTCGAGAGGCTGAAAAGCGTGAGCGAGGTTAAGTACTTCCAGAGCAGTTTCGGGGGAAGATCAGCCTTCTCCCCGAAGGGGAAGGAACTGTCCCTCTGGATCAGAGCCCACCTCCAGGCCCGCGAGGAGAACGTCTCCGTCTCCCCCGCCGGGGAGGAGGTTTACTCCCTCCTGATCGAGGTTCAGAACAGAACGGACAGGGCCGAGAGACTCCTTGACGGACTTCAGATCCCGGGCGCGAGGGTAAGGCTCGAGAGGGCAAGGGAGAGCCTTGAGGAGGCATGGGATGCCTACCGGTCCGGAGATTACCTCAGAGCCTACGAACTGGCCCTGATGGCCGGTTCCAGTGCGGACTTCGTCGTATCAAGGGCCTACAGCGAGATGAAGACCGTCCATCAGGGATCCCTGAAGGCACTTCTGGAGCTTAAGATAAACCGTCTGGAGGCCATGGTGGCCGTTTTAAAGGAAAAGGGCTACGACGTGAGCGGGCTGGAGTACCTCCTCAGCAGGGCCAGAGCGGCACTGGAGAGGGGAGATTACTCGGTTCTCATCAACGACATAATGCCCGAGATAAGGAGGGAGATGGCGGAGCTAACGAGGGGAGGAAAGCACGGCAGAGGGGGAAGACCGACCCCGGGACCATAAGCCTTTTTAGATCCCCCTCCAATTTCCCCCGGTTGAAATGAGGATTCTAATGATAGGACACTATCCGCCACACGGCGGTGGGATTGCGAACCATCTCGACGGCCTCGTTGGGGAGCTGAGGAAGAGGCATGAGGTTCACGTTCTAACCTACGGGCCGGTAAGGCCGAGGGAATTCGAGAGGGACCTCGTGCACCCGGTCCGTGTTCCCCCCGTTTACGGCCTGAGGGGGACGGGCTTCGCCTTTCTTGGATCCCGGAAGGCTGTGAAACTCCACGAGAGGATTAACTTCGACCTGATCCACGCCCACTTCGTTGGGACGACGAGCTTTGCCGGGGTTCTTGCCAAGGAGAAAACCGGTCTGCCACTCGTTGTAACCGCCCACGGCAGCGATCTGGAACACACGGCGGAACTGGCACTGGGCAGGTTCTACGTGAAGAAGAGCCTTCTCGAGGCGGACGGGGTTATAGCCGTCAGCCACTGGCTGGCGAAGAGGGCCCTCTCACTGGGAGCACGGTCGGTCAGGGTAATACCCAACGGCCTCAGGCCACTCGAGGGCGGGAACTCGAGGAGGGAGTACATCACCTACATCGGGGCGCTCAGGGAATACAAGAGCCCGGAAACCTTCGTGGAGCTGGCGCGTCATTTTCCCGGAAACAGGTTCCTCGTCGTTGGGGAGGGCCCGCTGATGGACCGACTGCGGTCGATGGCGCCGGCCAACGTTGAGTTCACCGGCTACAGGCACGACGTTGGGGCTATACTCTCCCGGAGCAGGCTCCTGATTCTGCCGTCAAAGAGGGAAGGCTTCGGCATGGTCATCCTGGAAGCGAACTCCCTTGGGGTTCCGGTAATAGGGAGGCGCGTAAGTGCCATACCCGAGCTGATAAGGGAGAACAAGAACGGGTTAACCTTTGAGAACTTCGAAGATCTCCTGCGGGCCGTTGAGGAGCTCCTCGAACCAAAGAGGAACGCAAAGGCTGGTAGGCTCGGCGAGAGGATAGCCTCGGCCTATTCATGGAAGAACACGGCGAGGGCGGTGGAAGAGGTTTACTCCTCGGTTCTGGGATAGTTTTTTAACGGCGTTTTAGCCTCCTATTCCGGTGGGGAGAATGACGGTCGTAATCAACATGCGAGATGGCCCGGATGAGGGGAAGATAAGGATAGCCGCGAGGTTCATACTGGAGGGGAAGCTCGTCGCCTTTCCAACCGAAACGGTTTACGGTCTCGGTGCCGATGCCCTGAGGGAGGATGCCGTAAGGAGGATCTTCGAGGTAAAGGGCAGGCCTCCGGACAATCCGCTGATAGTCCACGTGGCGAGCTTTGATGACCTCAAGAAGGTCGCCCGCGATATACCACCGGAGGCGAAGCTCCTCGCCCGCAGGTTCTGGCCCGGGCCCCTGACCCTCGTTCTACCTGCAAGGGACGAGGTCCCCAGAGTTACCACGGGCGGCCTCGACACCGTCGCCGTGAGGATGCCCGCCCATCCAATAGCCCTCGCCCTGATAAAGGCAAGCACCCCCCTGGCGGCCCCCTCGGCGAACGTGAGCGGGAGGCCGAGCCCGACGCTGGCGGAACACGTTGCGGATGACTTTTACGGGAGGATAGAGTGCATAATAGACGGCGGAGAGACCCCCATCGGAGTTGAGTCAACCGTCATCGATCTCAGCTCGGAGGAACCCACGGTGCTCAGGCCCGGTGGTCTGCCGATAGAGGAGATAGAACGGGTTCTGGGAAAACTCGAGGTTCAGGTAAAGGCCAAGGGAGTGGCCCGTTCCCCGGGGATGAAGTACCGCCACTACTCCCCCAACGCCCGGGTTGTGGTTGTAGAGGGCAAAGGCGAGAGGGTCAGGGAGAAGATAAGGGAGCTCATCGAGGAGTACCGTTCCAGAGGGCTGAAGGTCGGGGTCATGGCGAGGTATAGATACGATGCCGATGGGTTCTTCAACCCCGGCAGAACCACCGAGGAGGTTGCAAGGAACCTGTTCAGAGGGCTCAGGGAACTGGATAAACTCGGCGTGGACGTTATAATCGCCGAGGGAGTTGAGGAGAAGGGCCTCGGCGTGGCGGTGATGAACAGACTCAGGAAAGCCGCGGGTGGAAGGATCATCAGGGTTTAGACAACACTTAAATATCTTTGATCCCAACTCCCCACGGGCGGAGGGTGTGAAATCATGAGGGGTGAGCGGTTTGTCCGTTGACTTTGAACTTATGGAACCGGAAGAGCTCGAAGAACTCGCCGTCAAAAGGATCAACGAGGGGAAGCTTAAGGAGGGACTTAAGTTAACCCTTCGTGCCGCGAGGGGTTACGAGAGGGGAGGTAAAATAAAGGAAGCCGCGAGGCTCTACAGGTACCTCGGATACCTCGTTCTTGAAAAGACGGGGGACCTTGGAAAGGCCCGTCCACCGATTCTGAAGAGCGCCTACCTCTACATAGACCTCATAGATGCCGAGGTTTCAAAGCCCGAGGTTGACGTTGACGTCCTCGATGAGTACTGCTCGAACGTTCTCGAGGCATTCGCCACCCTCAACGACCGGAAAAACCTCATGAAGTACGCCGGTGAATTCGCCAAGATCTACGAAGACCTTGGAAACACCTACGAGGACAGAGATGACGTTACAATGGCCATAAGGACCTACGAGTCCGCTCACCGTTACTATTCGCTGATGGACGACGGGGAATCCTATAAAAGATTAAACGAGAAGCTCATAAGCCTTTACGGACAGCTCGCCGAGTCGAGACTGGAGAACGGGGACGTTGAAGGGGCCGCCGAGGCCTTTTACAGGCTCGCGGGATATATCCTTTCGATATTCGGCTACGACATACACTTCATGGAGATGATGGACACCGCGGCCAAGAACTTTGAAAAGGCCAGCAAGCTGTCCTACTCCAACGGGGATCTGGACGGCACCACCACGAACCTGTTGAAGGCCCAGTACGCCTACCTGCTGGCCAAAAACCCCAACAGGGCCAAGCTGATTGGCATAAACAACGCGAGGATACTCCATCAGGTCGTGAGCTCCTACTTGGCCAAGAGCGATAACGAGAAAGCGGCGGAGAAGCTCATGGAGCTAACGGAATCACTAATAGGCATCGGAAAACTGAAGGAGGCCATAGAAACCTACAGAAGCGTCCTGGAAACAGAGAGCGATCTTAAGTTCCGCGTTCGGGTTCGCCTTGCGGTTCTCAAGCACCACGCCGCCACGGAGGGCTCGGAGGAACTCCTCGGGGACATAGCGACCCTCGAGTACCACCTCAACAGGGGGACCCACACGAAGGCATTCGAGCTGGCGGAAAAGGTCATGCTCAGGGAGGGCCTTGGAGAGGTCCTGAGGATGATCCACAGGGCCGAGGGGATATACGAATAGAATAAGGGAAAGCTTACTGTTCCCTGACTTCCACCCTTGGAATCGGCACGTGGTAGGGCAGGCGCATCTCCTTGGCCATTATCATGAGTACCGGGGAGACCTCCTTGGTTATGAAGTTGACGACCTCAGCGAAGGTCGATGAGTCCATCTTCTTCTCCTTCTCCCAGAGGTCGAGGATCTCGTCCACCATCTCCTTCCGCGGAGGAAGGTACAGGAGAACCCCCTCGATCGCACCCCCGGCGATCTTTGGGTTATAGTCGATCTCATATCGGAATATCATCTCCACCCCGTTCGTCTTCCCCGTGGGCGTGCGTATCTCCCCGAGGCGCATCTCCTTCACCTGCGGGGAAAGCTTTACCTCTATCCTGCCTGAGGGAACGTTCAGGGTAACCTTCTCGAGCTTTATCTTCGTCAGGTTGAATCCAACTACCGGCATTTTTCTCACCACCAGCGACTGGTCGGGACGGTATAAAACGCTATCGGTAAGCCTTTAAACGTTCCGGTGGAGATGAGCAGGATGCCGAGGGAAAAGGTCGTGAACATCTGGGACGAGAGGGAGGTCATTTATTCGCCGGAGAGATGGCGTTATTTGAGGGAAAAACGGGAGAAGGCTCGGAGGATAATGGAGAGACTGCGCGACTTCGATCCCCAGATCTACGGCAGCGTCGCGAGGGGCGATGTGAGGAGGGACAGTGACATAGACATCTTCATACCCTACCGGACGCCGGGATACCTGATCGAGCTCGCGCTGGAGGGGCTCGTGGGAAGGAGGAGGATAGTCATGGCGACGCCGTGGCATCTCATCAAGGGAGTGATAGAGGTGGACGGGGAAACCACCGTAACCTTTCCCCTGATAGATCCGACCGACAGGGAACTGGAGTTCTACAGGTGGGGCGGGTCGATAGACCTCGAGGGCCTAAAGGCCGGCAAACGGGCCCCGGGTGTCAACAAGAGGCTGATCCTCATAATCCCGACGGAAAGGGGGCACGTCGAGAGGGAGGTCGTCGGACGGGAGAGCGAGGTGGCGAGGACGCTGGGGGTGAGCGTGGACATCGTCACGGAGCGCGTTCACATCCTGAGGAGGAGGGACAGCATCGGGAGAACCGGCATCTACATCAACGAGGAAGTCCCGGACTGGATGGGGTTCGAGGAAGCCCTTAAGCTCATAGCCGACAGAGACCCCAACGTAAGGAGAAAGATCAGGGAGAGGGGAGAGTAGCTCACTCCCCGCAGCAGCGCTCCTTCATGCCGGCGGGCAGGATCTCCCTGAAGCCCGTGTACTTCCACAGGGCCTTCGGGAGCTTTACGATGCCCTCCTCCGTCTGGAAGTTCTCGAGTATGGCCACGATGGCCCTTGAAGTCGCTATGGCCGTCGAGTTGAGCGTGTGGACGAACCGGGGCTTCTCGTCTGTTCTATCGCGGTAACGGATGTTTAAACGTCTCGCCTGCCACTCCGTGCAGTTGCTCGCGGAGACAACCTCCCTGAACCTGCCCTGACCGGCCATCCACGCCTCTATATCGTACTTTTTGGCCGCAACGTAGCCGAGATCTCCGGTGCAGATGTTGACGACCCTGTAGGGGATCTCAAGCTCCCGGAATATCTCCTCGGCGTTGGCTATGATCTTCTCGTGCCATTCCCAGCTCTCCTCCGGTCTGGCGTAAACGAACTGTTCGACCTTGTGGAACTGGTGAACGCGGAAGATCCCCTTCGTGTCCTTTCCAGCGGTTCCGGCCTCCTTTCTGAAGCACGGGCTTACTCCGGCGTAGAGCAGGGGCAGTTCGTTTCCATCCAGTATCTCGTTGGCGTGCATTCCCGCGAGGGGGTGCTCGGCCGTCGGGATGAGGTAGAGGTCTTCACCCTCGACCTTATAGATAACGTCCTCAAAGTCCTCGAAGCTCGTGACGCCTTCCTCAACGAACCTGCGCACCATGTAAGGCGGCGTTACGGGGGTGAAGCCCTTCTCGATGAGTTTGTCCAGAGCGAAGCGAATCAGGGCCAGATCGAGGATGACCAGCTCGTTCATGAGGTAGTAGAAGCGTGAACCGCTCACCTTGGCGGCCCTCTCGAGATCGGCCCCCCTGAGGATCTCAAGCATGTCAACGTGGAGCCTCGGCCTCCAGTTCAACACCTCGTACTCCATCCTCCCAAGGCTCTGCTCCCTAAAGCTCTCGAGGAAGCCCTCCCAGACCCTTGCCTTACCCCAGAACCTTACGGGAACGTTCTCGGTATCGTCCCTGCCAACGGGAACGCTCTCATGGGTCAGGTTCGGCAGGCGCCACAGGTAGTAGTCTATCCTCGCCCTCAGCTCCTCCACTTCCCTCTCGAGTTCCCGTATGCTATCAACGATCTCGGCGCTCCTCCTGAGGAGGTCATCCGCCGGCTCCCCTGACTTCTTTCGCTTCCCTATCTCCACCGCCAGCCTGTTGCGCTCCTTCCTGAGCTGGTTGATCTTCCTGAGGTTCTCACGCCACTTCCTGTCGAGCTCCCGGATCTCGTCTATCCACTTGAGCTTCTCGATTTCCCCGCGCTTCAGGAGGTCGGCCTTTACAACGTCCGGATTTTCACGGATGAGCCTTATATCCAGCACCATCAACACCCGAAAAGGAATTTACGGAAGTTTAAAAAAGGTTTGGGAGGCTCACCCGAAGAAGGTCACCTCAACGGTTTCACCCGCCTCGAGTATCTCAACGTTCTCCGGAACTTCAATGAAGCCGTCCGCGTCCACGAAACTCGTCACCGCCCCGCTCCCCTTGAGGATCGGAACGGCCTTCTCACCCTCTATCCTGACGGGAAGGAACTGACGCCTGCCCTTCACCGAAAAGACCTTGTGGGCAAGCTTTTTCTTCACCTTCCTGACCTCATCCTCTCTTCCGAGGAGCCTCCTGAGAAGGGGCGCTACAAGAAGGGTGAAGTTCGTGAGACAGCTGGTCGGGTAGCCGGGGAGACCGAAGACGGGCTTTCCCTTTACGAGGCCTATTATCGTGGGTTTGCCCGGCTGAATGGCTATGCCGTGGACCATCACCTCGCCGAGCTCCTCGATCAGGGAAGCGGTCAGGTCCCTTATTCCTCCGCTCGCACCTCCGCTCAGGATGACCATATCGCAGCACTCGACGGCCCTCTCTATCATGGACCTCAGGCTATCCCGCTCGTCCTTTGCTATTCCGATGAAAACCGCTTCCCCGCCGAGTTCCCTCACGGCATCGGTCACGGCCCTTCCGTCTATGTCGTATATCTTTCCCGGCTTCAGTTCCTCGCCGGGGAGGATCACCTCGTTTCCGGTGCCTATCACGGCCACCTTCGGTTTTCTGAACACGGGAACCTCGGCCATTCCCACGGCAGATAGAAGTGAGGTATCCTTGAAGGTGAGCCTCGTCCCGCGTTTCAGAAGGAGCTTACCCTTGGGAATGTCCGCCCCAGCCTTCATGACGTTGAGGTCCGGATAGGCTGGCCTGTAGATGACGACTTCATCGCCGTCCCTGTCTACTTCTTCGAACTGCACCACCGCATCGGCACCCCCGGGCAGGGGTGCTCCAGTGGAGATGTAAACGCTCTCGCCGGGTTTGAGCTCCAGAGAAGGCTCATCCCCCGCGTTGACTTCCCCAACGACCCTCAACCTGACGGGCTCGGTCTCGCTCGCCATGAACGTATCCTCCGCCCTTACGGCGTAGCCGTCCACGGTCGCCCTGTCAAAGGGGGGAACGTCTATCGGGGACACCAGATCGCGGGCCAGTACCCTTCCAAGGGCCTCGCTCAGGGGAACGCTTTCGATCTCCGGTTTCAGGGGAAGGGAATCCACCACGTTGAGAGCTTTTTCCAGAGGGACCACCTTCAGGAAGGCCATTCCACCACCCGGGATGGATCAGACGCCGCTCTATAAATGGGTTACGCAAGCGGGGGTGTTTAACCCCTCCGGAGGCCGGAATTTCATCGGAAAGGTTGGAAAGATTTTTAATCGTCAACAACCTACCGGGAACCATGAGGGTGGCGATAGTAACGGGCGACGCCCGGGTGTACTACACCGCAACGAAGGTCCTGAAGGAGTACCGCATACCCTTTCACAGCCTCAGGATGGGTGAGAGGATACCCCCCGACGTTGAGGTTGTCCTGACCGGCGAGGAGGAGATCGAGAGGGTTGATTTTCCCTTCAAGATCGCGGTGAGGGACGGGAGTTTTATAAACGAACTGCTGGCGGGACTCGCGGGTATCGGGAGGTTCAGGAGGGTTTACGTGGCCATCGACCCCGGGGAAAGGCCCGGCCTGAGCGTGGTTGCCGACAACCGGGTGCTTGAGGTTCACCGCCTTAAGGGCCCGCGGGACGTTGGGATTATCCTCGAGTTGCTGGAGAAGTATCCCGGTGCCCGGATTAAAATCGGTAACGGCGCGAGAAGGCAGAGAACCCTCCTGCTGAAGGCCCTTGGGGACCTGCTGGGCTACGATTACCCCGTAACGGTCGTCGACGAGTCGGGAACCACACCCAAGGTGGGAGGAACCGAGGTGTCGAGGGTTCAGGATATAGTTGCCGCCATAAACATAGGCCTGAGGGCCGGAAAGGAGGTTCCCATAAGGGAGCTCATAGAGGTGAAAAACCCCACAAAACGCGAGATCGAACACATAAAAAGACGGAGCAGGGAGATAAGTGGGAACATAACCATATCCTCGGAGCTCGCACGCGAGGTGGCCCTGGGCAATCTGACCATAGAGGAGGCCATAAAAAAGCAGAGGGGTGAATGAGATGATCTTCGGTAAGGAAGGGGGCAGGAAGAAGGAGATAAAGCTGCGCGTTGCCGAGGCCCTGAAGAGGGACGTTGGAAGGGGGATAGTGAGGATAGACCGGAAGTATCAGAAACAGCTCGGCGTTGAGCCGGGGGACATAGTCTCGATCACCGGGGAGAGAACAACCGCAGCGATAGTGGCCAACGCCCATCCCGACGACAGGGGGCTTGACATCGTCAGGATGGACGGCTACATAAGGAGAAACGCCGGGGTAAGCATAGGGGACCACGTGACCGTGTCCAGAGCGGAGGTTCAGGAGGCGAGGAAGGTCGTTCTGGCCCCGGCCCAGAAGGGCGTCTTCATCCAGATACCCGGGGAAATCGTCAAGAGGAACCTGCTGGGCAGGCCCGTCACGAAGGGAGACCTGATAGTGGCGAGCAGCAGGGAAGAGAGCTACTACGGTGGCTCGCCCTTTGACGAGATCCTCAAGGGGCTCTTCGAGACGATGCCGATAGGCTTTGGGGAGATCAAGTTCACGGTCGTCAACACCGTTCCAAAGGGCATAGTCCAGATATCCTACGAAACCGAGGTGGAGGTTCTACCGCAGGCCGTCGAAGTCCGCGAGGAGGCCGTTCCGGAGGTCACCTACGAGGACATCGGCGGGCTGAGCGATGCGATTCAAAAGATCCGCGAGATGGTGGAGCTCCCGCTGAAGCATCCCGAACTCTTCGAGCGCCTCGGTATAGAGCCGCCGAAGGGAGTTCTCCTCTACGGCCCGCCCGGAACGGGTAAAACGCTTCTCGCGAAGGCCGTCGCCAACGAAGCCAACGCCCACTTCATAGCCATAAACGGACCCGAAATAATGAGCAAATTTTACGGGGAGAGTGAGGAAAAGTTAAGGGAAATATTCAAAGAAGCTCAGGAAAACGCTCCGAGCATAATCTTCATTGACGAGATCGACGCGATAGCCCCCAAGAGGGAGGAAGTCACGGGAGAAGTTGAAAAACGCGTGGTATCACAGTTATTAACCCTGATGGACGGTCTGAAGAGCCGCGGGAAAGTCATAGTCATAGCGGCAACCAACAGGCCCGACGCGATCGATCCAGCGTTGAGAAGACCCGGAAGGTTCGACAGAGAAATAGAGGTAGGAGTACCAGACAAACAAGGACGCAAAGAAATCCTCCAGATCCACACGAGGGGAATGCCCATCGAACCGGACTACGACAGGAACACCGTCATAAAGGTCCTTAAAGAGCTGGAGAAGAGGGGCGTGGACAGGGCCCTGATTGAGAGGCTCATCGAAAGGGTAAGGAAAGCGAGCGATGAGGAAATCAAAGAGATCCTGCGGAGTGAGAACGAGATCTACCCGGAGGTTAGGGCGAGGCTGATAGACCTTCTCCTCGAGGAGCTGGCGGAGATCACTTACGGCTTCGTCGGGGCGGATCTGGCGGCACTCGCAAGAGAAGCGGCAATGGTGGTCCTCAGAAGGCTCATCAAGGAGGGTAAGGTGAACCCGGAACAGGAGCGTATCCCGCCGGAGGTTCTTCAGGAGCTCAGGGTACGGAGGGAGGACTTCTACGAGGCCCTGAAGATGATCGAACCCTCTGCCCTCAGAGAAGTCCTCATAGAAGTACCAAACGTCCACTGGGACGACATCGGAGGACTCGAAGAAGCAAAACAAGAACTCCGCGAAGCAGTAGAATGGCCACTGAAGTATCCAAAGGCGTTCCAGAGACTCGGTATAGAGCCGCCGAAGGGGATACTCCTCTACGGTCCACCCGGGACAGGTAAGACTCTACTGGCCAAGGCTGTCGCTAACGAGAGCGAGGCGAACTTCATAGGAATTCGCGGTCCCGAAGTGCTGAGCAAGTGGGTCGGTGAGAGCGAGAAGCGCGTCAGGGAGATATTCAGGAAGGCGAGGCAGGCGGCTCCAACGGTGATCTTCATAGACGAGATCGACGCGATAGCTCCCGCGAGAGGGAGCGACGTGAACAGGGTTACGGACAGGCTCATCAACCAGCTCTTAACCGAGATGGACGGCATACAGGAGAACAGTGGGGTTGTGGTTATAGCTGCAACCAACAGGCCGGACATCCTCGATCCAGCTCTACTCAGGCCCGGAAGGTTTGACAGGCTCATACTCGTCCCGGCTCCCGATGAGAAGGCGAGACTGGAGATACTCAAGGTGCACACGAGGAACGTTCCATTGGCGGAGGAGGTTAGCCTCGAAGAGCTGGCAAGGAAAACCGAGGGCTACAGCGGGGCGGACATAGAAGCCCTCGTAAGAGAAGCCGCCCTAACGGCCATGCGCCGCATAATGAAGGAACTCCCGAGGGAATCCGTGGAGGAGGAGAGCGAGGAGTTCCTCGGAAGGCTCAGGGTGTCAAAAAGGGACTTTGAAGAAGCCCTCAAGAAGATCCGGCCCAGCATAACCCCCTACATGATGGACTACTACAGGAAGTTCGAGGAGAGCAGGAAGCCAAAGATCGAGAAGAGGGGAGGGGTTGATTACTACACCTTCTGACCCTTTTATTTTGGAAAAAGTTTTATACGTTGGTGTCCAAAGACCTACGCGATTAACCCAAGGGGTGGAAAAGATGGTCAGGATAATAGCCTCAAAGCTTAGAGATGTCGAGCTGATAACCGACACTGGAATAAGGCTCGGCTGGGTTTACGACCTCAGCTTCGATGAGGAAACGGGCGATATCCTCGTGATAGTGGCCGAACCCGATGAGGACCTCGATACCAGCGAGTTTGTGACGGATCACGAGGGCCTCCTGCTGATTCCGGTCAGCGCGGTTAAGAGCATCGGCGAGGTCATCATAATAGACTCGAACAAGCTCGCGGTTAAGTCCAAGCTCCGCAGGATCGGTCCGGTAAAGAAGAGACCCCCGGAAGAGGAACCCGAAAGTCCTGTGGAGTGATTTCCTTTTAATACCCCTCGTAGAGTCGCATGGCGAGGAACTTCGGGAGCCCGGCTTTTATTATCTTCCCGGCCGCTGAATCAACGTCGTATTCGACCCGGTGGAACTCTACGTTTTCGGGAGGTTCCTTTTTCGTGTTTATGATCGCATAGGCCGCCCTCCAGTCGCCGTCCCTCGGCTGACCGACGCTACCGGGGTTGATTATCCGGCGTTCGCCCATCCTTTTGAGCATGGGTACATGTGTGTGGCCAACGAGGAGGTCCTTCTGCCTGACGTAACCCAACACACTTTTGAACTCACCATCGGGGAGCCATGGAAAGAGGTACTCGTCGAGGGGGACCCTCGGAGACCCGTGGATGAGAAGGTAGTCCCTCCCTGTATCGTCGGTGAAGAGCTGCCTCACGGGGAGCCTCCTCAGGAACTCGAGGTTCTCAACACTCATCACCCGCTGGTGCCATCTGACCGATTCCCTCGCGTAGGGGTTGAAACCCCGGTCGAGGCCAAAGGCCACCGCGTTGTCGTGGTTGCCGCGCACGCAGAGAAAAGGCCTCTTTTCCATCTCCTCCCTCACGAACTCCACGACCTCGTTGGGTGAGGCACCGTAGCCCACGAGGTCACCCATGCAGAGAACGGCGTCGGCCCCACTCACGGCCTTCCAGACGGCCTCAAGGGCCTCGATACTGGAGTGAACGTCGGAGATGAGCGCTATTAACATGGCCGCTCCCGGGTTTTTTATAGAGAATTAAAAAAGAGAAGGTCACTCTCCCTTCTGCCGCGCCTTCCAGTTGCTCCACCTGTAGAGCGCCGCGAGGGACTTAATGGCCCTCTCAGGCTCCGGGTAGGCGGGTATGCCCTCCTCGTTCAGCATGTCTATGGCATCCTTGGCCTCTATTCCGCCGACGATGGCAACGACGAGGGGTTTCTTCCTTCCGCTCTCGTTGTACTCGCGGATGACTATCCTTGCAAGGTCCCTTGGGTCGAGCACGGCCGTCTGGCAGTAGAGGACCGCTACGGCGTGCATGTTCGGGTTTGCGAGGGCATCCCTAACGGCACCCTCGTAGGATTTGGCATCCGCCATACCCGTCAGGTCCACGGGGTTCTTGTAGGAACCGAAGGGGGGCATGTGATTGGCGAAGACCTTGAGGTCGTCAAGGTTGTCGTAGAGCTTGAGGTTCTCTTCTTCGGCAGCATCTGTGGCCATGACGCCTATTCCACCGCCGTTTGTGAGTATGACAACGTTTTCGCCCTCGGGCTCGGGGAGGTTGCTGAGGGTTCTCGCCCAGTCGAAGGCCTCGCCTATCGTCAGGGCCCTTAGAACGCCGCTCTGCTTGAAGACGGCCGAGTAAATGCTGTCGGCACCTGCGAGTGAACCCGTGTGAGATGCGGCGGCCTTGGCACCGCGCTCGCTCCTTCCAGCTTTTATGACGATGATCGGCTTCTCCGCGCTGACCTTTTTTGCGACTTCCATGAACTTCCTACCGTCCTTGACGCCCTCCATGTATATCAGAATGGCCTTGGTGTTCTCGTCCTCCCTGAAGAACTCGAGGAGGTCAGCATCGTCGATGTCGCTCTTGTTTCCTATGCTCACGACCGCCGAAAGGCCGACCTTCTCGAGTATGGTCCATCCCATGAGGGCTATTCCGAGGGCTCCGCTCTGGCTTATCAGGGCCAGACTCCCGGGCATAACGTCGGTCGGACCGAAGGTGGCGTTGAGCTTCTCCGGGGTGTAAACGACGCCGAAGATGTTCGGGCCGAGGATCCTCATGCCGTACTTCCTCGCGGTTTCGACGAGCTGCTCCTCAACCTTCTTGCCCTCCTCACCGAGCTCACCGAAACCCGAGCTTATTATCGGGAGGACCTTGACCCCCTTCTTCCCGGCCTCCTCAACAACCTGTGGAACGAACTTCGCGGGAACGACTATAACCGCCATGTCCACCTCATCGGGTATCTCGAGGAGGCTCCTGTAGGACTTGAACTTCCGGCCGTTTACCTCTATCTCAACGCCCTTTATGTTCACGGCGTATATTTTTCCCTCGTAGCCGTACTCCACGAGGTTCTTCATCACCGCGTGGCCTATCTTACCCGGCTTCTCAGAAGCACCAACCACGGCTATGCTCCTCGGTCTGAAAAGCGCCTTTACCTTTTCATCCATTTTCATCACCTCACACTCCAATGAGAGCCACGATTTTATGTTCATAAAACGGGTTATAACCTTTCTCTTCTCTTTTTGACGATGGAATGCTCGACGGACGTTAAAAGGGGGCCGAAACCGGAACTTAAGGCAGCGGCACGGGACAAAGGCTAAATACCTCCACCCCAACTTATCCCGGTGGTCTTATGGGCGTGCAGATAGGCGAGCTCGTGCCCCGGAGGGAGATAGAGCTGAAGAACCTTCACGGCAGGAAGGTTGCCGTGGACGCTTTCAACGCCATCTACCAGTTCCTCTCAACCATAAGACAGCGCGACGGAACCCCCCTGATGGATTCAAGGGGCAGGATAACCTCCCACCTCAGCGGGCTGTTCTACCGCAACATAAACCTCATGGAGGCGGGAATAAAGCCGGCCTACGTTTTCGACGGGGAACCCCCGGAGTTCAAAAGGAGGGAGATAGAGCGGAGACGGGAGGCCCGGAGGGAGGCCGAAGAAAAGTGGTACGAGGCCCTCGAGACCGGCAACCTTGAGGAGGCCAAGAAGTACGCGATGCGCTCCACGAGGGTAAACGAGACCCTCATAAACGACTCGAAAAGGCTTCTCGAGCTGATGGGAATCCCCGTGGTTCAGGCGCCGAGCGAGGGTGAGGCGCAGGCGGCCTACATGGCGGCCAGAGGGAGCGTTTACGCCTCGGCTTCTCAGGATTACGACTCGCTCCTCTTCGGGGCCCCGAAACTCGTTAGGAACGTAACGATAACGGGCCGGAGGAAACTCCCGGGAAAGAACGTCTACGTCGAGGTCAAACCCGAACTCATAGTACTGGAGGAGGTCCTCAGGGAGCTGGGGATAGACAGGGAAAAACTGATAGAGCTCGCTATTCTGGTGGGCACCGACTACAACCCGGGAGGGGTAAAGGGGATAGGACCGAAAAAGGCCCTCTCCATAGTCAAAAACAGCAGGGACCCGCTTGGGAAGTACCGGGACGGCGAGGTCGATCTCTACGCCATAAAGGAGTTCTTCCTGAATCCTCCCGTGACCGATGACTACGAACTCAGGTGGCGCGAACCCGATGAGGAGGGGATACTGAAGTTCCTCTGCGACGAGCACGACTTCAGCGAGGAAAGGGTAAAGAACGGCCTTGAGAGGCTCAAAAAGGCGGTAAAAGAGGGAAAGCAGGCAACACTCGAGGGCTGGTTCGGAAGGCGCTGACCTTTCAAATCGGGACCTTCAGGTTAAGCCTCTCCACGAGTTCCTTGTACCTGTTCCTGACGGTCACCTCGGTAACGCGCGCCACTTCCGCAACTTCCCTCTGGGTTCTTTTATCGTCCTCCATGAGGCCGGCGATGTAGAGGGCAGCGGCGACGAGGCCCGCGGGGCTCTTACCGCTTGTCAGTCCCTTTTCGTACGCCTCCTCCAGTATCTTAACCGCCCTTTTCCTGACCCTATCATTCAGCCCCAGCTCGTCGGCAAACTTATCAACGTAATCCGTGGGTTTAACGAAGAGTTTCTTCGGTGTAAGGTTGAGGTTTCTGGCGATGAAGCGGTAGCTTCTTCCTATCTCCTTTTTGTCGACGCGGGATATGTCTGCCACTTCATCGAGGGTTCTCGGAACCTTCAGGAGCCTGCACGCAGCGTAAACGCAGGCGGTGATGACGCTCTCGATCGAGCGTCCCCTTATAAGGCCCTTTTTCAGGGCCTCACGGTAGAGCCTCGCGGCCTCCTCCTCAACGTACCTCGGAAGCTTCAGCTGGCTGGCAACCCTGTCAAGCTCGCTCAGGGCGAAGGCAAGGTTACGCTCGGCGGCGTCGCTTATCCTCAGGCGGGACTGCCACCTTCTCATCCTGTAGATCTTCTCGCGCATCAGGCCGGAAACACGTCTGTCGATTCCGATGTCCGTTGAGAGGCCCTTGTCGTGAAGCAGAATGCTCTCGGGGGCACCAACACGGGCCCTCTTCTCCCTCTGGCCCGCATCGAAGGCACGCCACTCGGGACCCGTGTCCACGATGTTCTCCTCGATGACGTAACCGCAAACTTTACATACCCTCTCTCCCCTGCTCGGGTCGTAGATGAACTCCGTCGAACCACAAATCGGACACACCCTGCGTTTACCCACTCAGACACCCCCAGACGGGCGGCTATTTTATAAACCCCTTATAAACCTTAGCCTTTTTTCGCCACGTAGCGGAGCAACCAGGCGAGGTCCTCACGCTTGAAGGTTATCCTCTCCAGAACCCGGACGTCGGCATCCTCCTCAACAACGTTGGCGTAGACCCAGAGGAAGACGGGATCCTTCTCGGTTCCCACGTGGATGTTCCTGTAAAGGACGTCAACGGTCCCGTCCCCGTTGTTTTTAACCGAGACGGCCTTCCAAGTATCCAGACTAACCTCGCCTTTCCCGTGGAGTATCTTCACTATCTCCCGGGGGTCCATGGAGAATCCCTTACCACCTGATCCTGAAGTCGCGCCTCGTTCTGGCGTCGATCTGGGCGAGTATCCTCTTGAGCCTTGCATCATCGATGGGTTCCGTTATCTGGCCGGCCTGATAGAGCTGAACCAGAATCAGCTCGACCTGTCTGGCCAGTTCGGGGCGAACGAGTTTCACCCTTCCGAGCCTCTCTCTCGCCTCGGGAGTCAGGATCTTCCTCATTATCTCGTTGAGCTGGGCTTCGAGCTCCATCTCCTGCTTTACGGCCTCCTCCTGAGCCTTCTGCTGCTCGAGGTACCTCCTCTGGAGTTCCATAAGTTTGCGCTTCCTGATCTCGTTTATGTCCTCAACCATCCCCTCACCCCCATAACGGATGGGACGCCCTGATTAAAAAGGTATTGGCTTCAAAACGGACAAAACGAATGGAAAAGACACTCAGTACTTCCTGAGCTCCGGGATCTGCTCCTCGAGTTCCTTCTTGAGCTCCGTAGCCACTCTGTCGAGGAAGCTCCGTCCCTGCGGTGTAACGATCCTGCCCTCACCCGGGACCTTCTGAACGAAGCCCGCGGCCTCGAGCTGCTGAAGGGCCTTTCTTATAGCGCTCCCGCCGGCCTTGTAGAAGTGCTCCGGTGCATGACCGCGGTTCTTCCTGCCGCCGTACCAGGTCCTGAGGCGTTCTATACCCACCGGACCGTCAACGTAGACCTTCCTGAGGACGCTGGCAACCCTGTAGTACCACCAGTCCTCCTGCTCAGGAATGCGCTCCTTGTGCCTTCCGGTCTTGACGAAGGGGGCCCACTCGGGTGGTTTTATTGCCTCCACCTCTTTAAGAGCCTTCGCAACCCTCTCAACGAGCAAATCACCGGGAACGTCATAAACCGTCGCCACTTTCAATCCCTCCCCTTCTTGAATTTCCTCCTGAACTGAACGATGTCGAGCCTGACTTTCTTAACGGGCTTTTCCTCCCGTTTTTCCATCGAAAGCTCCTTTCTCTGAAGCTTCCTTAAATACTTTTCCCAACCTTCCCTCGGCCTGAACAATATAAACCTTTTGCCGCGGACGTCTATGAGCTCGCTGTCCGTTGCCCCGGCCACCTTTTCGGCGATTGACCTTCTGTCGAGACCTGTGGAGATGAGCGCTCCCTTGCGTATCTCAACCTTAAGAACACCATCCTTCTCGAGCTGGGTGTTTATCTCGGCTATGACTCCCTCATCAAGGCCTCTCCTGCCTATCCACGCCCTCGGCGGGATGTCGTAGTACCTCCCCCTGAGGGCCCTTCTCACCTTTCCAGACAAGCGTTTCTCCATCTCTCTCACCTTTAGCTCCCGCGTGGAGTAGTTTAAAAAGGTTGGCCTTTTAAAGGTGTTGGAGGGCAACGAAGATGAGGATACACCACCTCTATTCGGGCGGAAAGGACTCGAGCCTGAGCGCGTGGATACTGAGGAGGATTGGCTACGACGTGAAGCTCGTAACCGTGAGCTTCGGCACCCTCGATTCATGGCGCTTTGCGAGGGAAACCGCCGAAAGGCTCGGCTTCGAGCACAGCGTTCTCTACCTCCCCGGGGAGATCCTTGAGAGGGCCGTCAGGATCGCCGTGGAGGACGGTCATCCGAACAACGCCATCCAGTTCATCCACGAGAGGGCCCTCGAAGCTCTGGCCTCCCTGCCGGAGGTGGAGCGGGTGAGCGATGGAACGAGGAGGGACGACAGGGTCCCGTTCCTTGACCTACCGAAGGCCCGATCGCTGGAGGATCGTTTTGGCGTCGCCTACGTAAGGCCCCTCCTCGGCCTTGGATACAAAACGATAAGGGAGCTAACGGAGAGGCTGTTCGTAGTCGAGATCAGGGAGAGCGAGGAGCTGGAGAAATCCGACTACGAAGTCGAGCTGAGGCATCTGCTGCGGGAGAAAGGCATCGACCCGCTGGAGATATTTCCCAGGGAGCACTACCAGTCGAGGGTTCTCGGCTGGAGGGAAGGAAACCTCAAGGGTAAGGAATAAAAACATCAAAGCCCGCTGAGCTTTCTGACTATCGGGTTCTCGGCCTCTTCGGGTTTTATCTCTTCAACGCTCTCGATCCAGATCTTGTTCCTCGGAACCCTGTGCTTGCTACCCACCTCTGAGTAGAGGATTTCCACGACGTCCTCGGCCTTAAGGCCGCGGTACTCCCTGCTGAACCTCTCCTTTTTTCCGTTCCTCTCGAAAACACCCCTAATCCTGAAGACCTTAACCTCCATATCCACACCTCCCGATCAGTCAAGGAAACCAAGGGCCTCTTCAATCTTAACTATCTCGGGTCCGGTTGTAAGGCTTCCAACGACGACACCGTTGGAGTTTGCAAGGACGCATGAGCCGACGAAGGGAACGCCCATGTTGGCGGTTCCAACGTATATATCCACCCCGAAGAGATCGCGGAGCCACTCAAGTTCCTCATCCGTGGCCTCGGGATGGACGAGCCCGCCCCTGTTCGTAACGACCCCCGCACTCCCAACGGCATGGAAGTCGCCTATCATGCCCCTCTCAACCTCAACGTCGAGTATGTCCCCGAGCTTTTTTGCCTCCTCACGGGTGAACTTGGCACTCACCAGCGCCGCCCTGTCGTTGGCCAGGATGAGGTTGCCAAGGGCCGTGAGTGTGCTTTTGAAGGGAACAACCTCCATATCCAGGTCGTGCTCCCTGAGTCCCTCTTTTATCCGCTCCAGCTCGGTGTCCCAGACATACCACGGGACGACTATCGCTCTGGAGTTCCCGGCGGCGAATATGCCGATTATGCGGGACTTCATAACGCTCGTCTCCACGAGAGGGACTCCGAGAACTCCCCCGAGGGTTTCAAGCTTTCGCGAGCTTAGACCCTCCCTGATGAGGGCTACCCTGTCGGTGACGAGGCCGTAAACTCCAAGGTACGGGGAGTTCTCAAAATCCATCCTTTCTATTCGCATCCGGTCACCCCTTCAAATTAAAAGAATCAGGCGAGGGAAACCCGGGCAATCCTCTTGCCTTCGCTCTCCTCGACGATAACCTTGACGCGGATCTTGTTCGGCGGTTTCTCCGCCCCGCGCTCCCAGAGCTTCTCGTTGACGTCCGTTCCGATGACCACCTCGTCGGCCTTGGCGTGCCTCGCTATCCACTCGCGGACGAATCTTGCAGCCCTCGGTGCCCTCTTCCAGCGCGGAACGCGCTTCTTTATCTTCCTGATGGGAACGACGAACATAACTTCCTCTCCGGGTCTGATCATTTAAACCACCTCACTCCTTGAGCTTGGTCCTTCTCCACATCCTCCTCTTCGGATGGGTCATGACCTCCCTGCTGGTCTTGAGGATGACCCAGACCGGAACGCGTCTGTTCTGCTTGGCGGCCTTGGCAAGCCTGAGCTTCTTCGCAAAGGGTTTGTTTCTCGCCATAACTACACCTCCGGATTATCATGATGTCCGTTGATGCTTTGGGTATCCTTTTTTAAGCTTTTTCGTGAGCCCTACGCTTCTCCCGCTTGAGAAAGGGGGGAGAAAAGGTAAACCTCAGAACACCAGCGGGGCCCTGTACTCGCCCCAGACGTCCCTCAGAACGTCGGTAACCTCCCCGAGGGTTGCGAGGTGCCTGTGGGCCTCTATGATGTAGGGCATGAGGTTCTCGTCCTCGGTTTCCGCTGCTTTCCTGAGCTTATCAAGGATTTCCTCAACTTTTTTACCATCTCTTACGGAACGGAGCTTTTTGAGCCTCTCGATCTGCTTCTCCCTTATGCTCGGGTCGACCTTGAGTATCTCGACGTCCAGAGGTTCGTCAACCACGAACTCGTTAACGCCGACTATTATACGCTTCTTCTCCTCTATCTCCTTCTGGACTTTGTAGGCACTCTCCGCTATCTCCCTCTGGACGTAGCCCCGTTCAATGGCCTTCATCATCCCTCCCATCTTCTGGATCTTCTCAATGTACTTCAGGGCCTCGTCATAGATGTGGTCCGTGAGCCACTCGATGTAGTAGGAACCCCCAAGCGGGTCTACGGTGTCGACCACACCGCTTTCGTAGGCTATGATCTGCTGGGTTCTGAGGGCTATGCGGACGCTCTTCTCCGTCGGCAGGGAAAGGGCCTCGTCGTAGGAGTTGGTGTGAAGACTCTGGGTTCCGCCGAGAACGGCCGCGAGGGCCTGAATGGCAACGCGAACTATGTTGTTCTCCGGCTGCTGGGCGGTCAGGGTTGACCCGGCCGTCTGGGTGTGGAAGCGCAGGAGCATGCTCCTTGGATTTTTGGCGTTGAACCACTCCTTCATGATGTAGGCCCAGAGTTTTCTGGCGGCCCTGAACTTGGCTATCTCCTCGAGGAAGTTGTTGTGGGCGTTGAAGAAGAAGCTCAGTCTCGGGGCGAACCTGTCAACGTCCATCCCCCTGTCGATGACGGCCTTGACGTACTCCACACCGTCCGCGAGGGTGAAGGCAACCTCCTGAACGGCATTTGCCCCGGCCTCCCTGATGTGGTAGCCGCTTATTGAGATGGGGTTCCACTTGGGAACGTTCTCGGCGCAGTACATGATGATGTCCGTGGTGAGCCTCATGCTCGGCTGGGGCGGGAAGATGTAGGTGCCGCGCGCTATGTACTCCTTGAGCACGTCGTTCTGAACCGTTCCGCGGAGCTTTTCCTGAGAAACGCCCTGCTTTTCGGCAACGAGTATGTACATGGCCAGAAGGTTGGCCGCGGTGGAGTTGATGGTCATCGAAGTTGAGACCTTATCCAGAGGAATACCATCGAAGAGTATCTCCATATCCCAGAGGGAGTCTATGGCAACACCGACCTTACCCACCTCACCCTCGCTCATCGGGTGATCGCTGTCGTAACCTATCTGGGTTGGAAGGTCAAAGGCGACGCTCAAACCCGTCTGTCCCTGCTCAAGAAGGTATTTGTACCGCCTGTTCGACTCCTCGGCCGTTCCGAAACCCGCGTACTGCCTCATCGTCCAGAACCTGCCGCGGTACATCGTCGCGTAAACCCCGCGGGTGAAGGGGTACTCGCCGGGAAAACCGAGCTTTTCGAGGTAGTCCCAGTCCTCTCCAAGGTCCGCGGGAGTATAAGTCCGCTTTATCTCAAAGCCGTCGTCCGTCATGAACTTCTCCTTTCTCTCGGGCCTCCTCTCGATGAGCTTCTTAACCGTCGTTTCCTCCCAGCGCTTTTCCTCCTCCCTAATCTTCGAGAGCTTTTCCTTATCGAAGGTCATACCTACCACCCCTTCCCTATTGGACTCCGGAATATAAAAAGCTTTTACATAACTAAAGAGTCCCCTTTACCTTGGATAAATTATCCATCAGTCCGGGAAGTCCCTCCTCATCAGAACCGCCCACGTAAAGGTCAGCAGGAGAAGGGTCGTTCCGCCGAAGTAAAGGGCCGTGTGGGATGGAACTCCGGTGAAAACGCTCAGGTCGAGTTTGTCGAAGCTGGCCTTGAGAAGAACGACCGCCTGATAGCCGAGGGTGTACCTCTCCGGATTCCGGATGTAGGGTATCTGGGGAAGGAGGAACTGAAGGAGGAAGACGATTCCAAAGGTCGCCAGAGAGGCGTACAGGGAGCGGGGTATGAGAGCTGAAACGAGCATCGCCAGTGCCCCGAGGAGCGCCAGAACGAGCAGGGTTACTCCGAGAACGAGGAGGAGCTGGGGAAGACCCTCGCGGAGACCCTCAAAGCCGGCGTCGTAGACCACGGGATTGTAGAGCCAGACGGTAAGATAGGGAATCCCAAAGAGGACCGCGAGGGCACTTAACCCCGCGAGGAACTTGGCGGTGATCATCTCGCTGAGCCTCAGGGGTCTCGCAAGCAGGAGCCTTATCGTCCCCCTGTCTATCTCCCCCCCAAGGAGGTCGCTCATCAGGATTATGGCTATGAGCTGACCGATTATACCTATCCAGTAGTCTGGGAGAAGCTGGAGCATCAGGGCCTGAAAAGACTCCAGCATGGCCTCAACGCCGGTCCCTGTTGAATTCGGGTTAAGGAGGTATATCAAAGCCGGGAAGAACGTTACAGCAAAGAGAACCTTGAGCTTCCTCGAACGGATGAGCCTCCTGAACTCGCCCTCGAAGACGACCCACAGGGGACTCCGGAGGGGGTCTGGTTTAGGGCTCATTCCTTCCACCCCACGTTGAAGCGCTTCATCAGGATCCTCTCCAGCGGGCTGGTGTGGGGTTTGAAGAGCCTGAGCGCGAGTCTGTTCTCGGCCAGAAACTTTGGAAGCTCCAGAAAGAACCTCTCGGCGAACCTCTCATCCAGCTTTACCCTCACAATACCTTCCTCCTCCCACGCTTCCCTAACGTAGATCTCTCCCCTGAGGAACTCGAGGAGAAGAGCGTTGTCGGAAACCATCACATCGTAGTCCGTTCCGTCGACCTTTACGAGCTCCCTGACGCGCCCCTGTTCGATGAGCTCGCCGTCCTTTATAAGCCCGACGTGGTTGCACATCCTCTCTATCTCGCTCACAATGTGGGAGCTCACGAATATGGTCTTCCCGCTCTTTGCCAGCTCCAGAACCTTGCCTATGAACTCCATCCTCCCCAGCGGGTCGAGGTTGCTCGTTGGCTCGTCGAGGATGAGGAGCTCCGGATCCCCGAGGAGGGCCATGGCGAAGGTGACCCTCTGCCTCTGGCCGCTCGAGAGCTCCTTTATCCCCTTGAAGGCCAGCTTTCCAACGCCCGTGTAGGCCATCAGCTCCCTCGCCTCCCTCACCGCCTCGTCCTTTGGAAGTCCCAGAAGGCGGCCCATGTAAGTCAGAAACTCGAAGATAGTCATGTCCTCGTAGGCGAGGGGTCTCTCGGGCATGTAGCCAACGTTACGCATTATCTCGACCCTCTGGCGGGGCATCTCGAGGTCAAAGATCCTTATCTCACCGTAGGTTGGTCTCAAAGCCCCGGTGAGCATCTTTATGGTGGTGGTCTTTCCCGCACCGTTGGGCCCCAGAAAGCCGTAGACAGCCCCCTTGGGCACCCTGAGGTTGAGATGATAGACGGCGTTCATCTTACCGAAGAACTTGGTGAGGTTCCGGGTCTCGATAATGTAGGTGCCCATCTCAACACCAAGAAGGGAATCGAAACGAAGGTAGATAAACGTTTCGGGGTATCTCCCTGTGATGATACTGGAGAACGTCGGTCTCGACAGCTCGGCCACCTTAGCCTTCCAGAGCCACGCCCACGCGGACCACTTCGTAAGCGGCCGGATAATCTTCTCGACCAGACCAACGAAGTTCCTCAGCCATCTGAGAAAGGGGGGCTTTTACCGGGAGGTTAAATTCGGGAAGCGCTTCTACCTCGGCGATTTCAAGGCCAAGCTATATCCCGCAGGCCATATGCTCGGCTCTGCCGGAATAAAGCTGTGGCTCGAAAACGGGACGCTTTTCTATACCGGAGACACGAAGTGGTTCAAACTAAGAACGGCCGAGAAGAGCCGATTTCCGGGGGCAGATTTCCTCATCGTGGAGGCCACCTTCGGGGTTCCGGGTTTCTCCTTTCCAGCTCCAAGAGAGGCCGAGAAAAGGCTGGTAGGACTTGTCGAGGAGGCCCTCGATAGGGGAAAAAGGCCCGTTCTATACGTCAACCGGATGGGGAAGGCTCAGGAGGTCATGAAGATACTCGACCTGCACGGCTACACCGTAAGGGTTCCGGGGGAGGTACTGAAGGTGGCGCGCGTTTATTCCAAGTTCGGGGTCTCCTTCAAGAACGTCTCCCCGGAGGGCGACGTCGTGCTGGCTTCCGGCATGGAGAGGTCTTCACTTCCGGAGCCTGGAGTTAGGGTCTCCGGCTTCGGGGAATTAAAGCTCAGCAACCACGCCGACTTCTGGGAGCTCATCAGGATCGTGGAGAGGGTGAATCCCGAGAGGGTGTTCACCGTCTACGGCTTTTCGAGGGAGTTCGCCCGGACACTCAACGGCCTCGGCTACGATGCTCAGGCCATCTCAAGGGACTCCGTTCTGAATTTTAGCGGAAGAGAATTTTAGTCACCAATGCACACTAAAAGACACAAAACTTTTTAAACCCTTACGTTTTAGTTACAGTGGGTAAACAAAAGGTACGGGGGTGGTAGTATGGTGTGGAGGAGGGACCGCTACTGGGATCCCTTCGACGTTATTAGGGAGATACAGGAGGAAATAGACGATATCTTCAGGGACTTCTTCAGGGGACCAAGGCTCTGGAGCCACCGCGAACCCGAGGAGCGCTACGAGTTCATGAGCGAGACGTGGAGGGAGCCCTTCGCGGACATCTTCGACCGCGGTGACAGGTTCGTGATAACCGTCGAACTGCCGGGGGTCAGGAAGGAGGATATCAGGCTCCGCGTTACCGAGGAGGCGGTCTACATCGAGGCCCAGGTAAAGCGCGAGAAGGAGCTCGAGGAGGAAGGGGCAATAAGGATCGAGCGCCACTACTCGGGCTACAGGAGGGTCATCAGGCTGCCCGAGGAGGTTATACCCGAGAAGGCCAAGGCCAGATACAACAACGGCGTCCTCGAGATAGAGATACCCAAGAAGTCCCCGAGGAAAGAGAAGGAAGGGTTCGAGGTCAAGATCGAGTGAACCTTTCGTTATTTTTTTCATCGGGATAAAATAAGGTTCGTCCCAATCATCTGAAGTACCAATCATCTGAAAAAACTGGTGAAAAAACTGGAGGTGGTTAAAAATGTCCGAAAAGAGGGAGGTCAAGCTCAAGGTGGCTTCCGCTTACCAGCGCGACGTTGGTAGGGGAATAGTTAGGATAGACAGGAGAGCCATGCACGAGATTGGCGTTCAGAGCGGTGACATCGTCGAAATCATCGGAACGAAGAACACCGCCGCCGTGGTGTGGCCGGCCTATCCGGAGGACGAAGGACTGGGCATAATCAGAATGGACGGGACCATGAGAAAGAACGCCGGCGTTGGCCTCGGGGACGAGGTCTCGGTGAGAAAGGCGGAAGTGAAGGAGGCAAAGAAGGTAATCGTTGCCCCAACGGAACCGCTCCGCTTCGGCCATGACTTCGTCGAGTGGTTCCACAGCAGACTGATGGGCAGGCCCGTTGTCAGGGGTGATTACCTCAAGGTCAGCATCCTCGGTCAGGAACTCACCTTCGTGGTTACCGCGACGACTCCCGCCGGCATAGTCCAGATAACCGAATTCACGGAATTCAACGTGAGCGAGAAGCCCGTTAAGGAGGTCAGCAAGACCGCCGCTCTGGGCGTTACCTACGAGGACATCGGCGGGCTGGGCGACGTCATCCAGAAGGTCAGGGAGATGATAGAGCTCCCGCTCAAGCACCCGGAGATATTCGAGAAGCTCGGTATAGAGCCGCCGAAGGGAGTTCTCCTCTACGGTCCACCCGGAACGGGTAAGACGCTTCTCGCGAAGGCGGTTGCCAACGAAGCCAACGCCCACTTCATAGCAATTAACGGACCCGAAATAATGAGCAAGTACTACGGAGAAAGCGAAGAACGCCTGAGGGAAGTCTTCAAAGAGGCGGAGGAAAACGCTCCGACCATAATCTTCATTGATGAGATCGACGCGATAGCCCCCAAGAGGGAGGAAGTCACGGGAGAAGTTGAAAAACGCGTGGTATCACAGTTATTAACCCTGATGGACGGTCTGAAGAGCCGCGGGAAAGTCATAGTCATAGCGGCAACCAACAGGCCCGACGCGATCGATCCAGCGTTGAGAAGACCCGGAAGGTTCGACAGGGAACTCGAGGTAGGAGTGCCAGACAAAACCGGAAGAAAAGAAATCCTCCAGATCCACACAAGAGGAATGCCCATCGAACCGGAGTTCAGGAGGGACAGGGTTATTGAGATACTGGAAGAGCTGGAGAGAAACGATGCCTACCGCGAGGCCGCGGAGACGGCCATGCTGAGGATCAAGTACGCAAAGGACGAGGACATCCCGAAGATACTGAGGGACGTAAACGAAAGGCTCTACGAGGAGGTCCGGGCGAGGCTGATAGACCTTCTCCTTGAGGAACTGGCGGAGGTCACCCATGGCTTCGTCGGGGCGGATCTGGCGGCACTCGCAAGAGAAGCGGCAATGGCAGCACTCAGAAGGATCATCAAGGAGGGCAGAATAGACTTCGAAGCCGAGCACATACCCAAGGAAGTCCTTGAGGAGCTCAAGGTGACGAGGGAGGACTTCTACGAGGCCCTGAAGATGATCGAACCCTCAGCCCTAAGAGAAGTCCTCATAGAAGTACCAAACGTCCGCTGGGACGACATCGGAGGACTCGAAGAAGCAAAACAGGAACTCCGCGAAGCAGTAGAATGGCCACTGAAGTACCCGGAGGCCTTCCTCGGGCTGGGCATAACCCCGCCGAAGGGGATACTCCTCTACGGTCCACCCGGGACAGGTAAGACGCTACTGGCCAAGGCCGTCGCTAACGAGAGCGAGGCGAACTTCATAGGCATTCGCGGTCCCGAAGTGCTGAGCAAGTGGGTTGGCGAGAGCGAGAAGAACGTCAGGGAGATATTCAGGAAGGCGAGGCAGGCGGCTCCAACGGTGATCTTCATAGACGAGATCGACGCGATAGCTCCCGCGAGAGGGAGCGACGTGAACAGGGTTACGGACAGGCTCATCAACCAGCTCTTAACCGAGATGGACGGCATACAGGAGAACAGCGGGGTCGTGGTTATAGCGGCAACCAACAGGCCGGACATCCTCGATCCAGCTCTATTAAGGCCGGGGAGGTTCGACAGGCTTATACTCGTCCCGGCTCCCGATGAGAGGGCGAGGCTGGAGATACTCAAGGTGCACACGAGGAACGTTCCATTGGCGGAGGAGGTTAGCCTCGAAGAGCTGGCAAGGAAAACCGAGGGCTACAGTGGAGCGGACATAGAAGCCCTCGTAAGAGAAGCCGCCATGACCGCGATGAGAAGGGCGCTCCAGGTGGGCATCATAAGGCCGGGCATGAAGGCCGACGAGATAAGGAGAAGGGTAAAGGTAACCATGAAGGACTTCGAAAGCGCCCTCAAAAAGGTGGGTCCCAGCATAAGCAAGGAAACGATGGAGTACTACAGAAAGATTCAGGAGAAGTTCAAACAGTCCAGAGGGGGCTGAAGGCGTAAGGGGGCCGCTTCAGGCCACCCACTCCACCTCGTACCCCCTCGCACCGAGCCTTTTCATTTCTTCCTTTGCCACCCTTTCTGCCTTCTTAATGTCGTTCGTAACAACTATGCGCTCCGCAGGGATGGTGCTATCGAAGTAGTAGACGACCCTCACGAGCATGCCGTCACCCCCTTATATCACTGACGGTGATGAAGCGATGGGAAGGTCTTATAAACGTTAGTGGACTTATAGAAACATCAATGAACACAAATGGCCGAACACAAAAATACATTAATGCACTTAAATTCCCGGGAGCACGTAGATGACGCAAAAGAAGGAAAGGTCACCCGAGCATTTCAAGTTCGAAGACTCTGGCGGCCTTCCTCTTGAGTTCTCTGAAGGCGAACTGCCTCGCCTCGTCGGCCGTTTCGGCCTCAAAGACCAGCCTTTCGCCGTGATGTTTTCCCCCGTGGAGGGTGAGCTCCCACTTCACGATATCACCGGCGGACTTTCGTCATATCTCCAGCATTTATAAGCTTAACGGGGAGTTTTTAACCACGAGGTTGATAATTCGACAGGAGGACTTAAGGGCGATTGTCAAAAAGGCGTAGAAAAAACCCGCCGGGGTTTGTGGCTTCCTCTTCGGGAGGAGTGAGGGATGCGGGCACCTCCGAGAGGTTCGCTTCGTTCCCAACGGGCCTACGTGCTGAAAAACGGGGGTGCAGAGATCGTAAGGACCTTCAGTCGTCCCTGATCACGATCTCTATCCTTCTGCCATCCCGGTAACCCTTCATCGCGGAGAGCATCCCCTTCACGGTTTTCTCAACCAGCTCCTGCACCCAGTCCTTCATGGGCAGAACCTTCCCGTCAATCCTCACCGTTACCTTGGGCCTCTGGCTCAGGATAACGCAATCCCTGGGTGTTTTCTCACCGCTGACGATCTTCTTCGCCATGAGCTCGCACGTGAAACCGCAGAGCCCGCAGTCTATGTTGGGGAGCATGAAGGCCTTCTCCTCGACCAGATCGGCGAGTTTCTCAGGCTCTCTGGTCGCATCGATAACCGGAAGGCCGTTGACCTCTCTGATCCCCTTTGAGGCTATGACACCGCTGACCGCCACTGCGAGGCCCCCGTCGAGCTCGCCAACCTCCCACTCATCCCTCGCACAGACCACCCTTGGAACGTGCTTTACCGCCTTAAACCCCTCGAAAAGGACGAAATCCGCGGAGACCATTGAAAGGAGGGCGTTTAAATCCCTGGCCCGGAAGAGCAACGCGTCCGTGTCCCTCGCCCTGACGAGGACCTCATCGGCCACCCGGGAAAAGCGCCACGTGTCGCTTCCCTCCCTGTCGAAATCGGCGTGCATGCTCTTCGCCACAACGACCCTGTAACCCCTCCCCTTCAGGACGCTCGCTACGGCCTCAACGGTTGTCGTTTTCCCGCTCTTTTTGTAGCCCACGAAGGCAACGCCCCTCATTGTACCACCTCACAGGAGCATTATCCAGTTGATGTCGTCTATCTTGACGAGCAGTGCCTTCGCCCTGTTCTGGACGACATCCGAGACGTCCCTGAGGAGCACCACCTCATCGTCGAAGTCCTCCAGGATTCCGGTGAAGGACTGTTCGCTGCCGATGGCCAGGGCGACCCTTTTACCCCTCCACGATTCAAGGGTCCTGTCGAGCAGGTACTCCTTCTCTCCCATCGTCTCACCCGGAGACCAAAAACCTATAAGGCTTTTAACCCTTTCCGGTTCGGTGGTAAAATGCGGTTCGTAACGAAGAGCGAGGCTGTGAAGGAGTCGTTTCTCAAAGACCTGAGGGATGCGGGAATAAAGTTCGAGCTTCAGGAAGTGGCCGGTTACGAGACCTTCGTGGGCTACGCCCTCGAGGGGACGCTCGAGGAGATAAGCTTGATGATAAACGTTATCGAAGGTGCCGACAGAGAGGCCCTCAAAGAGGGTTTTCTCTCCTTCAAGGAGAGCCTCAACCACCTTCTGGAGCATCTCAAGGTTGGAGAGAGGTTTGAGACCCTGATCCGGGAGGGGCCGTGGGTGGCCGAGCTCCTCGATCAGCTCGCGCGGAACGGTGCTCTGGAATACGGGGACGGCACCGTCAGGCTAAAGGAGGGAATCGACGTCACGAACCTCCGCTTTGAGTTCAAGTTCCCCTTCAACCTCGTCCACAGCCCGGAGAGTACGGAAAGGATCGCCAAACAGTTCGTGCTCACCGAGTTGACCATGGAGTACAGGTTCGAGATACTGGAGCTCGATATGGGGAGGATAAACTCCCTTGGGGAGATCGCGGCGCGCTACTTCCCGGAGGATCAGCTCCTGAAGGTTTACTTCGCGCTTATAGGCCGGTCGATTCTTGCCGGAGAGATCCTAAAAGCCCTTGGAGAGGGGAAGATACGGGAGGAGGACCTCATAAACGGCTTCCTCCGGGCCTCTCCGATATCGATACCGACCCAGAAGGGAACCCTCGTGATCAGCTACTCAAAAAGGGCCCTTGAAGAGGTCCTGCGCTTCCTGAAGAAGGCCGGCTACGTCGAGATGAAGGGCGGGAAGGTCAGAAAACTCAGGGATCTAACCTGAAATACTCGATCCTTGCCCTTCCGTTTTTTTCCAGCCACCGGAGAAGCTCCTGCGCAAACTCGAACTTCTTCCGCTTGCTATCCCAGACGGGCGAATGGTCCCTGAGACGGGGCTTGCTCCACTTCCCCACGAGCGGACCGAAGTCGAAGCCCACCAGAACGATCTCCCTTGCCCCGAGCTCCTCCGCCAGAAAGGCAGCCCTGTCACCGTCCGTGAAGCCACCGAAGTTGTAGACAACGTCCAGCGGTTCCGTCTGGCACGTTCCAAGGATCCTCGAGAACACCGGGACGTAAGCGGCGATCCTGTCGGCGTTGTCACCGTGGGCGTGCACCACCACGAAGGTCCCCCTGTCGTTGGCCAGTTTTATGTCCGGAATCCTGCCGTCGAGGTCCGTGACGGTTATATCCGGAACGAGACCGGCATTGAGGAGGGCCGAGGTGGCTCCATCTGCCGCTATAAGCGTTCCGTCGGAGAAGTCGTGGGTCTTTAAAGCGTCCTCGAGGCTCGGGCCCGCTCCGAAGACGTAAGCTTTCCTCCCAACGATAACCTCAAGCTCATCCCTCAGAAGGTACTCATCACCCTCAAGGAGCAGCGCCCTCAACAGCCCGGCGGACCTTCTGTCTTCCTCTATGGAATAACCCATCTCGCGGACGATCCGGAGGTAGAAGGGCTTCCACGTTTCCCACCTCATGCCATCACCCGCACCTTCATCCTTATCACTCCGTGGCCTGCCATCCTACCCCTTTAACCCCCCCTCGCGTTTTTGAGCTTTTCAGCCATTCTCACCATCTCCCTCCACTGCCTTCCGGGCCAGTATATCTGGCCACACTTTTCGCAGATGTAGAACTCGTCGTATTTTTGGTAGACCGCCTCGGGGACTTTTCCCCTGACCTCCTCGCCGGAGGCCCTCCTGAGGGGGCCGTTGCACTTTGGACAGCGGGCGCTGGCCGGCGACAGTTCCCCGAACTCAACCCCGTGCTCCTCAAGCTCTGTGACCTGTCCTTCGAGCGAGTTCGAGCCCAGCAGAATGACCTCCAGACCGAGACTCTTCGCCCTCCGGGAGAGCCCCGAATCCCGGGTGATGATGACCCGCTCCTCATCGCGGGCAATCCTGAGTATCTCCCCGTCTTCCTCGACGCCGTAGAGCGTGTCGTAACCGTACAGCCGAAGCCACCTCGCCAGTCTTCCGAGCATCATGTCGGCTATGAACTTCCGCCTCATACCCATCACCGGGGAACTTCAGGGAAGAACAATAAATGCCTTTTGGAAGAAACTTTATAACCCCTTAGCGTTTCCGGTTGTGGTGAAGGTATTGATAGTGTACTTCATAGGCACCGGGGGCAGTGAGGGGATTCCGGCTCACCTTTGCACGTGCGAAACGTGCGAAGAGGCCCGTAAGCTTGGATTTGCACAACGGAAACCTTCCACCCTGGCAATCGTCACCAAAAACAAAAGGGCGATCCTCATAGACGTTGGAACGGACATCAGGGACGTTTTAAACGTTCCACTTGAGGGAATACTCCTCACCCACTGGCACCACGATCACATTTACGGACTTTACAAGCTCAGGTGGATGGCGAGGAAAACGACATTGTACGGGCCGAGGGGCAACGCGGACTGGCTGATGATCCACGATCCGAAGAACATTCAGGTAAGGTTCATCAAAGCTGGAGACGTGCTTGAGATGGATTCGCTTAAGATAACGGCTCTAAAGCTCAATCACCAGATAGAAACCCTCGGATACCTGATAGAGGAAGATAACAAAAGCGTGGCGGTCCTCTACGACACCAAAGGGCTTCCCGATGAGACCTTCGAACTGCTGAAAAAGAAGGGTCTCAGGCTTGCCGTAGTGGACTCCACCTACGGCCCCGGCGTCGATGATCCCTACCACAATAACGTCGACGAGGCAGCTGAAATCGGCCTCGAACTGGCCCAGAGGACCGTGTTAAGCCATATCTCCCACAAGAACCTCCCATTTTTAGAACTCGACGAATACGTGAGGAAAAAATACGATGGAAAGGTTCTCGTTGCCTACGATGGGATGCTGTTTTACGTGTAGGGATGACACTCGAACTGGCTAAAAAAGGTTAGAACGTCCCCCCGAAACGGTTCCAAAAGCCCTGTTTATGGGCTCTTCCGGTATTTCTATCTTCCTCCTCCGGATCCAGAACTGGATTCACGTGAGACACCACGCTGAAGCTGTTAACGTTTTTTCATTCCCTCACTGAAAGCATGCTTCAAGAGAGTCCAGATCACATTCGCTCACCTCTGCGGTTTTAACACTGCTCAGGGTCTTTAAACCGGCGCCCGTGAGGATATCAACGATTTTTGCCCCTTCTTCCACAATTTTTCCCGCTACGAGTTTCCTTATGGCAGCTATTCCAGTAGCAGAGGCCGGCTGGACAAAGATCCCCTCCCCACCAAGCTCTTTTTGGGCCTTTAGAATCTCTTCATCGGTTACGGTAACACAAAGTCCATTGAATTCCTTCAACAACCTCAAAACGGCGTTTCCACTCGGTGGATACGGATTCTCTATGGCATGGGCTATGGTACGGGGACTTTCAAACCTCTCTACCCTTTCTTTTTTCTTCTCAAATGCCCCGCATATCGGAGAGCAGCCCTTTGCCTGAACCACGACAAAACGCGGAAGTTTTTCAATGATTTCACTCTCTTTAAGCTCCAAAAACCCTTTCACGATTCCCCTGAAAAGACCCCCTGAAGACGTCGGCACAACAACGTAGTCCGGAGTGACCTCCTCGATTATTTCAAAGCTTATGCTCTTGTATCCTTCAATTCGGAAGGGATCGTCTGAATTTATGAAGTATATCCCCTTTTCCCTGCCAATTTCGAGACTTCTGTAGTAGAGCTCGCCGTAATCTCCACGGACCTTGATGACCTTTGCTCCATAAGGGGCGAGAGCCTTTAATTTCTCCTCCGCTATACCTGAGGAAACGAGTACGTAGGTTTCAAGCCCGGCCCTTGCTCCATAAGCGGCCACGCTGGCCGCCATGTTGCCCGTTGAAACCGTGCCGATTTTTTTAAACCCCAACTGGAGGGCCCTGTGGATGCCCAGATAAGTTCCCCTATCCTTAAAGCTCCATGTCGGGTTGAGGGTCTCGTTTTTTAGATACAGCTTAACGCCGAGCTCTCCTGAGAGGCGCTTCGCCTTCGTGAGGGGGGTGTCACCTTCACCGAGGCTATACTCCGGATCAAGCTCGAAAGGATAGAATTGAGAAAAGCGCTCCCATACCTTTCTTCCCCTACCGGGAGCACCCCTAAAAAGCTCAAGCTC